>JAPPDJ010000047.1 GCA_028824555.1 Gammaproteobacteria bacterium
TGGTGAACCCCCTGAACGTGAGTTCACCGGGACATTTCTAACAGACAAGGGCGTCCCGCCCTCCAAGCGTGCCGAAGGCGCGCACGCAGGGAGCCGGCCGAGGCCACCGCAACCTGGTTCCCGGACAATGCCCACAAAACGCCAGCCTCAAACAACGCCAACAACGCGAGCAAGCCTGTCCGACACGGCCCGGGCCTCTGGAGGGCGGGACGCCCTCCCTCCGGGTCCCCGGTTCCCTTGGTGTTCTGGCGCTAGAGCGCGCTATCGCGCCGCTTCTACGGCGCAAGCTCCTGGCTCGCAGCTACCGCTGGCGGGTCGCGTGGCGGCGCAAGAGGCCATGTGCTGTTGCTACACTCGCGCACCTTCCCAGTCGGCGAGGGTCTCCATGACCAAGACCAAGATTGCCTTTCGGTTCCTGCCAGCGGTGCTTGCGGTGGGTGGGGCTGGCGGAGCTTCGGGCGAGGAGGACCCGCATCTTTGGCTCGAGGATGTCACCGGCGATGCGGCGCTTTCGTGGGTGAAGGAGCGCAGTCAAAACACGGTGGAGGCGTATGCCAAGGATCCGTTCTTCACCGCCAGCCGCGATCGCTTCAAGGCCATTCTCGACTCGGACGAGCGCATTCCCTACGTCAGCCGGATTGGCGACGCCTACTACAACTTCTGGCGCGACGCCGAGCATCCGCGTGGGCTGTGGCGGCGGACGACGATGGCCGAATACCGCACCGAGTCGCCCGAGTGGGAGACGGTCTTGGATGTGGATGCGCTGGCCGAGGAGGAGGGTGAGAACTGGGTGTATCAGTATTCGCTCTGTCGCGAGACCGACTACCGTCGCTGCCTCGTTTCCCTTTCGAGGGGCGGCGCAGATGCCAACGTCGTGCGCGAGTTCGACATGGTGGACAAGGCATTTGTGGAGGACGGGTTCTCCCTGCCTGAGGCCAAGAGCGTCGTCGCGTGGGCCGATGACGATCGCCTGCTGGTGGCCACGGACTTCGGCCCGGGCAGCCTCACGGAATCCGGCTATGCCCGCATCATCAAGGAGTGGCAGCGCGGCAGGCCGCTGGCCGATGCAGAGGTCGTGTTCGAGGCCAGGGTGGAGGACGTCGGCGTCGGCGTCGGGGTGGATCTCGGCAACGAGTACCGCCATGCCGTCATCACGCGCGCCACCGACTTCTGGAACTCGGATCGCTTCCTGCGCCGGGACGGAGAACTGATCCGCATCGGCGCGCCATCGAGCGCCAACGTTGCACTGTTCCGAGACCGCATCTACATTCGTCTCACCGAGGATTGGTCCGTTGGCGGTGCAAGCCATCCCGCCGGCGCCCTGCTCTCCGCCTCGCTCGAAGGCTTCCTCGCGGGGAAGCGCGAGTTCGCAACGCTCTTCGCACCCACCCCCACGAGTTCCCTCGAGAGCTTCACCCTCACGCGCAACCACGTCGTTCTCAACATCCTCGACGACGTGCGCAATCGCATCGAAGTCTTGACGCCCGGCGAGGACGGCTGGCAGCGCGAACCCATGCCTGGCGTCGGCGCCTTCGAGAGCCTGGGCGTCGGGGCGGTGGACCGCGACCAGGGCGACGAGTTCTTCCTCTACGTCGACGGCTATCTGGCACCGCCAAGCTTCGCCTACGGCACCATCGGCAGCCCCCCGGAGACCCTCAAGGCTGCGCCAGCGTTCTTCGACGCCGCGGGCCTCAAGGTGAGCCAACACTTCGCCGAGTCGGCGGACGGCACCCGCATTCCCTACTTCCAGGTTGGGCAGGAGGACGACGAGCCAGGGCCAACCCTGCTCTACGGCTACGGCGGCTTCGAGATCTCCATGACCCCCGGCTACTCGCCGCTCTCCGGCACCGGCTGGCTCGAACGCGGCGGCACCTTCGTGATGGCCAACATTCGCGGCGGTGGCGAGTACGGGCCCGACTGGCACCGCTCGGCGCTGCGCGAGAACCGCCCCCGCGCCTACGAGGACTTCATTGCCGTCGCCGAAGACCTCATACGCCGCAAGGTCACCACTGCCCGAGAACTCGGCGTGATGGGTGGCAGCAACGGCGGCCTGCTCACCGGCAACATGCTCACCATGCGGCCGGACCTGTTCGGCGCCATCGTCTCGCAGGTGCCGCTGCTCGACATGCAGCGCTATCACCTCTTGCTGGCGGGGGCGAGCTGGATGGCGGAATACGGCGATCCAGACGTGCCCGAAGACTGGGCCTTCATGCAGCACTTCTCGCCCTATCACAATGTCCAGGAGGATGCCGAATACCCACCGGTGCTGATGACGACATCCACCCGGGACGACCGCGTGCATCCAGGCCATGCCCGCAAGATGACGGCGAAGATGGCGGCGCTTGGGCATGACGTGACCTACTACGAGAACACCGAAGGCGGCCATGCCGGCGCTGCCGACAACACCCAGCAGGCGTTCATGTCTGCGCTCGCCTATGCATTCCTGTGGCGGCATTTGGGCCTTGAGGCCGAGGAAGACGGGGGCTCACTCCCGTAGGGGACAGGCTTGTCCCGTCCCGTGCGTTGAAGTCCGCCAAATGCACTCGCGAATGAGCCGCCCGCCGAGCCCCGTTCGATTGCGGCGCTTGGGTCTGAAGGCCCAGGGTCTAGGGAGCAAGCGCCCCTTGGGCACGGGCCTCTCCGGCGTGCAGAAGGCGCTCGAACAAATCGGCTATGTCCAGATCGACACCATCTCCGTGGTGGCGCGCGCGCACCACCACGTGCTGTGGAACCGGGTGGCGCGTTACGAGGAGGACATGCTGAACCGCCTGGTCAAGCGGCACCGAGCGTTCGAGTACTGGGTCCATGCCGCCGCCTACCTGCCGATGCGCGATTTCCGGTTTGCGTTGCCGATGATGCGGGCGATTGCCGACGGTGAGATGTGGGTGCGTCGTACCGACGGCAAGCTGCGCGAACGGGTGCTGCACAGAATCCGCAGCGAAGGCCCGCTGTTCGTCCGCGACTTCGAGGACCCTCGCGCCAGTCGCACGGGCTGGTGGGATTGGAAGCCGGCCAAGCGAGCGCTCGAGGAGCTCTTCATGGAAGGGGTGCTCACCAGCGTAGAGCGCAAGGGGTTCCAGAAACGCTACGAACTCACCGAGCGCTTCCTGCCGGCGGATGTGAACACCCGCCCGCCTTCGTCCGAGGAATACGCCGACCACGCCATCGATGTGTCGCTGCGCGCGCACGGCTTCGCCACGGCGCGGACCATGGCCTATCTTTGCCGCGATGCCCGCCTGCGCAAGGCGGTGCGGGAGCGTGCAGCCGAGCGTGCAGCCGAGGGGGATTTGGAGAAGCGACCGGGGCCCGGGCGGGATGCCGTATTCGCGCCTCCCGGAACCTTCGACCGGGCCCTCGCACCGCCGCCGCCCCGCGTGCGCCTGCTGTCACCGTTCGACAACACCGTGATCCAGCGCCAGCGCTGCGCCGACACGTTCGACTTCGATTACACCATCGAGTGCTATGTGCCCGAGGCCAAGCGCGAATACGGCTACTTTGTGCTGCCGGTGGTGTTTGGCGATCAGTTCGTGGCCCGGCTCGACGCCAAGGCGCACAGGCGCGAGCGGCGCTTCGAGATCAAGGCGCTGTTCCTGCAGGAGGCCGCGGAGGCAGAGCTGTCGGACGACTTTGCGCCGGCGCTGGCTGCCGAGGTGGGGAGCTATGCCCGTTTCAACGGCTGCGACGAATTGACCATCGGCGACGTGACGCCGAAGCGCTGGCGAGAACCCATCGCCAAGGCCCTCGCCGCGGTGCAACGATGAAGGACGACCTCAAGGCGAGCGGATACGCTTGGGGGAGGGCATCTTGCCCTCCCGCGCGCCGCAAGGCGCGCATGGAGTGAGGTCGTGCTGGACACTGTGCAATTCGGCATCGAACGCGTGCTGCGCGTGATGGGCGAGGGCCGCACGGGCCCGTCCCGACTCGACGAGCTGTTCCTGCTGCTGCGCACGGCAGAGCCGAAACAGCGCGAGTCGGTGGAGGATCGCATCTGGACCGAATGGTGCGCCCACGGCGAAGAGGAGGCAGTGCGCGTCATGCAGGCTGCCACTGCTGCGCTGGAGGAACAGAAGGGCTCCGACGCCTCGCGCCTGATGAACGAGATGGTGGATCGCTGGCCGGATTGGTCGGAGGCGTGGAACAAGCGAGCGACCTTGCGCTTCGCCGCCGACCAACACGCCGGCAGCCTCGCCGACATCGCCCGCACCTTGGCTTTGGAGCCACGCCACTTCGGCGCCTTAGGCGGCTTCGGCCAGATCTGCCTGCATGCCGGCGACTACGAATCGGCTCTCGTGGCCTTCGAGGCAGCGCTCCGAATCAACCCCAACCTCGGCTCGCTCCGGCAGGCCGCCGAAGCCATCCGCGACACCGCCCCGATCACGCTGCAGTGACGGCGCGCCCTGACGGGCGCGTTGGCAGTTCGCTTGCGCGAACTGCGGCGCTTCGACCAACTCCTCGTGCCGAACTCAAGACGGGCGGGGACAAGCCCGGGACAAGCCCCGCCCCTACGCGTCCCGTGCCGAATCCATTGGTGCGTTCAACACGGGCCTCGTAGGGGACGGGCTTGTCCCGTCCCGTCTCGAATTCGTCGATGCCTTCAACACGGGCGGGGACAAGCCCCGCCCCTACGTGTCCCGCGCCGCGAAGCGGCGCTATTCCGCGCGCTGGATGGAGTCCACGTTGAGCAGCGGAATCGCTTCCCCGCCGGTGAAGGTCGGCAGGCGACCGTCCCATTTCTCGGCGATGCGGAGCTCAATCAGGCTCGGATTGTCGCGCAGTGCCTCCGCTTCGCGGCGGATCGCCTCGGCGCGGGCGATGGACTCCTGCTCGATCTGGTACGCCTCGGCGTCGGCGGCGAGCTTGCGTTCCTCGGCGGCGGCCTCGGCTTGCGTCACGCGGCGCACCTTCTCGTTCTCGGCCTTGAGCGCTTCCTGTTCCGCCTTCACTTTCTCTTCGATGGCGCGGTTGAACTCGGCGGAGAACTCGAAGTCGGTGATGGCCACGTTGTCGAGGTTGAGGGCGCCGACGGCGTCCTTTTGCTGCAAGGTGTCGTCGATGAAGGTCTCGAGCGCCTCCTGGATCTTCGCCTTCACTTCGGCCCGCCGCGTGACCAACTCCTCCGCCGTGTACTGCGCGGTGATGGCCTTGACGGACTCCTGAATGGCGGGACGAATGAGGGCATCTTCCACGACGCTGCGGCGACCGATCCTTTGGTAAGTGGTGGGCACCACCGAGGCGATGAGCGAGTACTGCACCGCCACCCGCGTGCTCACGACCTGCAAGTCGCGGGACGCCGCGGTGGCTTCGTCATCTGCCTTCTTGAGGCGAATGTCCACCTCCTCGACGCTGTCGACGAAGGGCATCTTGAGGTTGAACCCCTCGGGCAGGGGCACCGGATTCACCGCACCGAGGGTGCGCACGACGCCGACGTGGCCGCTGTTGACGGTGACGAAGGCCGAGAAGAACAGATACACGGCGATCGCAGCGACGACCCCGAGGATGATCTTGGTCTGCATGGAAGGCTCCCGATTGGTGAGGGGCGCCGCGCGCTGGCCGCAGGCGGCATCCTAACTACATGGTGCTGGCAAGGGCAGATTTCAATTCGGATTCAAATGCACCTTGATGGACTTGGTGGATTTGTCGAGCGCCGTGGCGAAGGCATCGTTGACCTGATCGAGGCCATAGCGATGCGTCACCAGCGTCCGGGCGGCCTCGGCGTAGTCGGCCATCACGTCTAGCGCCACCTGATAGTCGGCCCGGCCTTCGCTGGCGGCGTAGGTCATCGAGCCGACGATTTCGATCTCGCGCAGCGCAAGGTGCAGCGCATTGATGGTCACTTCCGGCTCGGTGAAGACTCCCAGCACTACCAGCCGGCCCTTGGGCCGCAACACAAGCTGGGCGGTGCGCAAGGTGTCGCCGCGACCGCCCACGGTTTCCACCGACACGTCCACGGCTTGCTCGCGTGCCAGTTCCTTCATCCGCTCCCTGCCGGCTTCGTCGTCGCCCACAACCTCGTCCGCACCTAGCCTCAGCGCCGCCGCTTGCTGGTGTGGGTGCCGCGCGAGGACGATGACGTGGGCGCCGTTGGCGCGCGCCGCGAGGATTGCCGTGAGGCCAATCGAGCCGGCACCGACGATGAACACCGTCTCGTGGCCGCGCAGGTCCGCCTTGTGGAAGCCGTGTACCGAGCAGGCTAGCGGTTCCGCCAGCGCGCCAAGCTCGGCATCGACGCCAGACGGCGCCCGGTACGCCGTGTTGGCCGGAATGACGGCCAGTTCGCTCATGCCGCCATCCACCCGTTCGCCGACGAGGCCCCGGTCGTCGCAGACGTGGTAGTCGCCGGAAGCGCAGAACATGCACATGCCGCAACGCAGGAGCGGTTCGACGCCCACGAGGTCGCCCTCCTTGACGTGCCGCACGCCGCCGCCAACCGCGGTGACGGTGCCGGCCAGTTCGTGCCCCGGCGTGACGCCGGCGCGGGGAGAGAACTGGCCGCGATAGAAGTGCAGGTCTGAACCGCAGATGCCGACGCTGCCGATGGCGACCTGCACCTCCCCTTGGCCGGGCGCACTCGCTTCCGCCTCCTGCACCGCCAAGGTTCCGGCGTCCGTCCATCGAGCTGACTTGACCATGCTCTTGCTCCTTGCGCCCTACGTACTTGAAAGGACGGGCCTCTGGAGGGAAGGCATTCTGCCTTCCCAGCGCGCACCTGCGCGCTTGCTTCGTTGCGGGTATGCGGAAGACGCGCCTGTCGGCGCGTAGGGAAGGCAGAATGCCTTCCCTCCAAAGGCCCACGCCAGTCCTGACATACCCTACGAAAACCGGGCCGGGTCTCCGATCACGCCCTCGTCGCGCAGCTCGGCCAACTCGCTCGCACGGAGCCCGAGGTCTCTGCCGAGCACCTCGTCGGTGTGCTCGCCGAGACGCGGCGGCCGCTCCATCGCCACGCTCGATTCGGACATGCGCGGAGCGAACCCGAGCATGGGTACGCGGCCATGCACCGGCAGGTCCATCTCGTGGACGAAGCCGCGTTCGGTCAGATGTCGGTCGTGATGCAGTTCCGCGGTGTCGAGACAGGCGGAGCACGGCACCCCGGCGGCGGCGATGGCCTCCATCGCCTCGTATTTCGTGCGCTCGCTGCACCAAGAGCGGATCTCTTCGTAGAGGGCATCGCCGTTCGCCATGCGGTCCCGCATGTTGTCGAAGCGGGGGTCGATCAGAAGGTCCCCGCGATCCATCGCCGCACACAGGCCGTCCCAGTGATCCTGGTTCACGGGCATCAGGTAGATGTAGTCGTTCGGGCCGAAGGGCTTGCAGGGGTAGATGTTCACGGGCGGCAAGCCACCGGCGTTGCCGGAACGCGGCGTCGCCTTGGTTCCCCAGGCGGAGCCGATGTAGGCGCGGGTGCGCACGTAGTAGGCCATGGCCTCCTGCATCGACAGCTCAATCTCCTGGCCTTCGCCGGTGCGCTGCTTCTGCACATAGGCCGCCAGAATCGACATGGCGGCCTGCACGCCGGTGCCGGAGTCGCCTGTGGTCGGGCCGGGCATCATCGGCGGGCCGTCGGCCTCGCCGGTGATGGAGAAGGCGCCGGCGGCGGCCTGCGCCACCATGTCCATGCAGCGAAAGCCGGAGTAGGGACCGGTGGTGCCGAAGCCCTTGATGCGCGCATAGATGATGCCAGGGTGGATGGCCTTGAGCACGTCGTAGCCGATGTCGAGCCGCTCGACGACGCCAGGGCCATAGTTCTCCACGAACACGTCGAACTTCGGCACCAGCTTGAGGAAGAGGTCGCGCCCGGAATCGCTCCGAAGGTTGAGCGCGAGGCTGCGCTTGTTCGCGTTCCAGGCGCAGAAATAGGCGGAGTAGTCCTTGTTGGCCGAGCGCCCGACGCCGCGGCCCGGGTCGCCGTATTCCGGTGCCTCGACTTTCACCACATCCGCGCCGAACCACGCCAGCGCCTGTGTACACGAGGTGCCAGCCTCGTATTGCGTCATGTCGAGTACTCGGAGTCCGTCGAGCGCGGCCATATGCATCTCCAGAGCGTGCGGCAATGGCATGAGTGTACGGGAAAGCGGCACGCAGCGACGGGCCGTCGGAGTGAAGGCCGGCCGTGCGGTGGACGTGGCCGGATTTGCCCGTTCGACGGGACGCTGGTAGTTTGGCCGAGCTGCCGGGTGGCGGTTTTCGCTTCGGGCGACAAGAGGGGAGAGTTCGATGGCAGAGGCGGTGATGGAGATGTCGGCGGTCACTGCGACGCCGGCGAGTGTGGCGCTTGGGGCGCGAGTGGACGGGATTGACCTTGCAGACGACAGTGGCGAGGCGATGGAGCACCTGCGCTCGCTCATGCGCGAGCACCACCTGCTGGTGTTGCCGGAGCAGGAGCTTTCGGCGCTGCAACTCGAGGCTTTCGGTCGGCGCTGGGGCGAGCTTTTGACGCACCCTGCAACCAAGCATCGCGACACGCCCTATGTGCAATGGATCGGCAGTCCAGGCCGGCACCTGAAGTTCTTTCCGGGCGTCCATCCTGCCGGTGGCGGCTGGCATTCGGACATGACATGGCACTCGACGCCGCCCATCATCTCCGGGCTCCACGCGCGGGAACTGCCGTCTTCTGGGGGCGACACGATGTTCGCCAACCAGCACAAGGCGTGGGATACGCTGGCCGAGGACCTGCGCGAGCGCGTGTCGAACATGGCCGCGTTCCACACCGGCAAGGTGTTCGGGCCCGATGTCGAGGATTCCGTGCACCCGGTAGTGCGCACCCACGACGAAACGGGGCGCGAGGCGCTCTACGTGAATCCGAACTTCACCAAACACCTCGTCGGGGTGGATGAGGGCGAGAGCCAGGACCTGCTGTTTCGCCTGTTCTCGCACTGCACCCGGCCGGAGTTCACCTACCGCCACCAATGGCAGCTAGGCGACCTCGTGCTCTGGGACAACCGTTCGGTGATGCACTACGCGGTGGCGGACTACGACGAGCGCCGCGTCATGCACCGCATCGTCGTGAAGGGTGGGAAGCCCCGCTAAAGCCTCGGACTTCCTCAAGCCGGCGAGTAGCTCCTGCGCACCAGCCACCAAGCCAGGGCCGCTGCGATGATGTGCACCGGCCAAAGCCCAAGCGCGGCCGGCACGAAGCCGCCAGCGATCGCGTTCTTGAGCAGCACGAGCGCCAGGTAGTAGCCGATGAAGAGCACGACGCCAGGCAGCACGGGTGCGAAACGACCGCTGCGCGGCCGCACTCGCGCAACGCCAAGTGCGGCGAGCGCCGTGAGCAGCGTGAGGAAGGGCAGGGCGATGCGCCAATGCAGTTCGGCGGCGCCGCGTGGCGCCGTGATCTCAAGGGCATTGGTCGGCAAGGCGCGCTCGTCCACCGTGGGGCGCACGAACTCCTCCGGCTCGACGCGCTGATCCATGCGGGAAAAGCGCATGGAGGTGTAGGCATGGTCGCCGGGCTCGCCCTCGTGCCTCGCGCCGTCGTGCAGCACCAGCATGCGCTCGCCCGTGTTCGGGTCGCGGCGAATCGCCCCGTTCTTTGCCCACACGGTGACATGCTTGGCGCCCTCTCGCTCGCCCATGAAAACATCCCGGAGGATGCCGGCGTCCGCGTCCACTTCCGCCGCATAGGTGACGCGCTTGCCGCCGGAGAAGGAGTGGAAGACGCCGGCCTTGATGGCATCGAACTCCACCGCCGAAAGCTGATCTAGCGACACTTCCGCATAGGCGGCGCGGGCCGCTGGCGTCACCGCCAGTGACAGCCACCCAACAAGAGCGACAACCGGCGCGGTTGCCGCCAGCACCCACAGCACCAGCCGCGCCGGGTTGGCGCCGCCGCCGGTGAGCACCACGAACTCGCGTTCCGCATGCAGGCGCCCAAAGGTGAGCAGCAGCGCCAGAGTTAGCGCAAACGGCGCCGTCAACTGCACGAATTCCGGCACCCGCAACCCCAGCAGCAGCCATACCGCGTCGGCGGTAAAGCGGCCCGTCGCAGCTTGCTGCAGGAAGCCGATGAGTCGTCCGCCCAGGCCAACAACCAAGAGCAGCGCAAACACCATGACAAACACGGCCAGCAGTTCCTTGGCGATGTAGCGGAACGCGACGGACATGTGCGGCACTCCGTTGGTCGGCCCATCTTGCCCGAAATGGCATCGTGGGCCGGGGAGGATGATTCCGTGCGCCTCGGCCGTGACGGGGCGTCCCTTGGCGTGCGTACAATGCGACGCGATTTGACGACATGCGAGGCCCTACCCCATGAGATTTGCGAGCAAGACCGGCAAGGCCGAAACCACCGCCGCCACCTGCCTAGTGTTGCCGCGCCACCGGGCGTCGGCTGTGGCGGAGGCGTTGGGAGTCGCCGAGGCGGTGGAGCTCGCGCTGGCGGCAACGCCGGCCAGGGAGGGGGCTCTTGTCACCATTCCGTTGCCCGGCAAGGTCAAGCGGATGGTCGCGGTGGGAAGCGACGTCGTCAAGGTCAAGGCGGAACGCTTCCGCAGGGACATGGCGACGGTCGCCAAAGCGCTCGCGACGATGGACGTCACCGATGCCACCGTATGCGTGGATGACTTCGAAGTCCCGGATCACGACACGGACTGGAAGGTGCGCACCGCCCTCGCCGCCGTGACGGATGCCTGCTATCGCTTCAACGAGTACAAGTCCAAGCCGCCCAAGGCCGCGAAGTTACGTCGCGTTTCGGCATTGGTGGCCCGCGCCGACAGGGCCGCCGCCGCAAGAGCCGTGCAGCACGCGCAAGCGCTCGACTCCGGTCTCGCCTTCGCTCGGGACCTTGGCAATCACCCGCCGAACATCTGCGATCCCACCTTCGTTGCGGAGGCGGCTTCGGGCCTCGCCGGCGAAGGCGTCAGCGTCGAGGTGAAGGACGAGGACGAGATGCGCGAACTGGGTATGGGTGCGTTTCTCTCCGTCTCCCAAGGCAGTGAAACCCCGGCCAAGATGGTCATCGTGCGCTACGACGGTGCCGAAGCCGATGCGGCGCCGTTCGTGCTCGTCGGCAAAGGCATCACCTTCGACACGGGCGGGATCAACCTCAAGTCCGCCGCCGGCATGGGTCAGATGAAGCTCGACATGTGCGGCGCGGCTTGCGTGCTTGGTGTCGCCCGCGCCGCGATCGACGCGGCGCTTCCCATCAACCTCATCGCTATTGCTGCGGCGGCGGAGAACATGCCGAGCGGGCGCGCGACTCGTCCGAGCGACATCGTCACCACCATGTCCGGGCAGACGGTGGAGATCATGAATACCGACGCAGAAGGCCGCCTTGTGCTCTGCGATGCCCTCACCTATGCGGAACGCTTCAAGCCAGCCGCCGTGGTGGATGTCGCCACCCTGACGGGCGCGCAGATCACGGCCCTCGGCACGGTTGCCGCAGCCATGTATGCCAACAACGACGACCTCGCCCAAGCGCTTGAACAAGCCGCGACCTACGCCCATGACCGCATGTGGCGAATGCCGCTATGGAGCGACTACGCGGAGGACTTGCGCACACCGTTTGCGGATGTGAAGAACGTGGGCGGACGTGCCGGCTCGATTACCGCCGCCTGCTTCCTCGCCCGCTTCGCCAAGGCCTATCCGTGGGCGCACCTCGACGTTGCCGGCCCTGCCATGCGCGGCGGGGCGGCTTGGGGCTCAACCGGTCGCCCCGTGTCGGCATTGTTCCAATACCTCATCGACCAAGCCGTATGAGCACGCGCATCGACTTCTACCTGCTGCAAGACGTCGATGCCCTGGCCCGGCGCCGCTTCTGCTGCCGTCTGGCACACCGGGCGGTGAGCGGCGGCAACCGCGTCCATGTCCGCGCCGATGACGAAGACGCGGAGGACCTCGACGCCCTGATGTGGGCCTACCCCCACGAACAGTTCCTGCCCCACGCCCGCATGCGCGAGGGCGAAGCGCAGCCGGAACCGGTGTTGATCTTCGGCCCGGAACAGGCCGCCAGCGGTGACGTGCTCATCAATTTGGGTCAGGACGTCCCAAATTGCATACCCCGGTTCGAGCGCGTCGCCGAAATCGTCCTGGGCAACGAACGCGCTGCCGGCCGCGACCGCTACCGCACCTACCGCGAAAGCGGCTACACCCTGTTCCATCACGAGGTGGATGACTGGGATTAGAGGCCCGCGAGCCCGTCTGGAGCGCACAGGGTTACGGGGTTTGTTCCATGCAGCAACGGGCGTCCGGCGTCGCAAAGGGAAAGCGCTAGGGTGTCTCCCCCAGCTCTCCAAACACCTCCGCGTCATGCTCCCCTAGATGCGGAGCGCGGCGGCTGATGGCCCATGGGCTCCCGCGCATTGCATAAGGAGCGCCGGGGTAGGTGATGGTGCGGTCGAAGTCGTCGTGGTGCAGGGGCACCTGAAATCCGCGCGCCTTGAAGTGCTCGTCCTCGAACGCTTCTTCGGGGGAGTTGACGACGCCGACGGCCAATCCAGCGCGCTGGCAGCCGATGAAGAAATCCTGCGCCGGCAGTCGGGAGGCGATGAGCTTCAATGCTTCGCGGCCGGCGCCGAAGATCGCGGTGACCTCGTCGTCGCTGCCGAGCCTCGACAACTCGAACGGCCCTTCCCAGTTCGCCCCCATCTCCAGGAACACGGCTTCCGGCAGATCCTCGGCGAAGCCGAGCTCACGCAGCCATGCAAGCAAGGCTCTGAATTCCTTCGGGGCGCGGGGTGGCACGCCGGTGTTGGCGTAGCGGCCGTCGGCGCAGAGCTGCTGTGTCTCGCCGGAAGGGCGGGTGGAGGCGTGGCGACCGGTCTGGCGCTGCACGGTCTGTTCGGCCACCAGCCAAGAGTAGGACGCCGCTTCCGTGGTGACGTTGCAGGCTGCCGTCATGCTGACGTCGATGAACTGCCCTTTGCCGGCGACCCCGCGATGCAGCACCGCCGTCAGGACCGACATCACCGCGAAATGCTGCGCCGTGTGCAACGCCTGCATGGGGCCCCGGATGGGCGGCAGCGAATGGTCGTCGTAGCCGCAGGACCACGGCGGACCGGAAGCGGCCATGATGGTGAGGTCTGTCGCTGGCAGGTCGCTCAAGGCATCGCCCCGGCCATACGGCGTTACCGCCACGTGGATGAGGTCTGGTCGGACTGCGCTGAGGTCGTCGTAGTCGAGTCCGAGTGCTGCCAGACGCTGGCGCGGCTCTGCCTCGAGCAGGATGTCGGCGCTGGCGATGAGTTGCCGGAAGCGTTCGCGGCCCTCTTCGAGGTCGAGGTCGATGACCACGCCGCGCTTGCTGGTGTTGTAGTGCCACCACCAAAGGCTGCGGTTCTCGCCCGGCTGGTCGTCGAGAAACGGCGGATAGGCTCGGGCAGGGTCGCCACCCGGCGGCTCGACGAGGATCACGTCCGCCCCCATGTCGCCGAGCAGCTTGGCGGCGAACGCCACGCGCTCGCTGCCAAGTTCCACTACGCGCAAACCGGTGAGGGCCGTCAAATCACGCCCTCCTCGGCGAGGGTTGCCACCTCCTCGGGCGTGAAGCCAAGGAGGCTCGTGAGCACCTCTTCGTTGTGCTCGCCAAGGCAGGGGCCGGCGCGCGGATACTCCCAGTCTGTCTCGGAGAAGTGCACCGGCTGGCCGTCCACGCGGACGTCACCCATCACCGTGTGCTGGACGGTCGGCCACAGGCCAAAGCCCTCGGTGGATGGATCGAGATCGATGCGCTCTTGCGGCTTCTGCACCGCCGCCACGGGTACGTCGGCGGCGCGCAGGCGCTCCTGCACGTCGAACTTGCCACGGCCTGAGGTCCAGCGTTCGAGATGGGTGTCGAGAGCGTCCTGGTTCGCGACCCGCCCTGCATGGACCGCAAAGCCCGGCTCGGAACACCAGGGCTCGGCAATGAGGCCCGCCAGCCGCCACCAGTCGCCGTCGTCGCGGCAGGCGATGGCCACCCACTCGTCATCGCCCATGCATGGATAGATGCCGTGGGGCGCCATCGGCGGCCAAGCGTTGCGGTTGCTGTGCGGATTGCCGTCGCGGCGGCTCGGACGACCGTTCACGGTCCAGTCGAGCAAGGCCGGTCCGTGCAGCGCAAGGGCGGATTCCGTGCAGGCCAGATCCACCCACTGGCCTTCGCCCGTGCGCTGGCGATGCACGAGTGCCAGCAGGATGGCCATGGCCATGTAGTAGCCGCCGGTGTGGTCCATGTAGGAATAGCCCCAGCCGGCCGGTTCGCGATCGGGCAGGCCGTTGGTGAAGGTGAGGCCAGACACGGCTTGAACGATGGGCCCCCAGGTCTTGAAGTCGCTGTAGGGCCCTACATGCCCGAAGCCGCAGTTGGAGACGTAGATGATGTCGCCGCGAATCTCGCGCATCCGGTCGTAGCCGAAACCCCAGCGCTCCAGCACGCCCTTGGCGAAGTTCTCGCTCACCACGTCGGAGATTTCGATCAAGCGCGCCAGGATGTCCTTGGCGCGCTCGTCGCGCAGGTTCAAGGTGATGCCGTACTTGCCGGCATTGTGGTTGTTGAAGGCGCCGCCTCGGTCGAGGCCTCGCTCGCCGTCCTTGTAGGGCGGCCCGCCGCGCAGGATGTCCCAGCGGCCTTGCCGCACCGGGTCTTCGATGCGAATCACTTCGGCGCCGAGAGCCGCCAGCCACTTGGTGGCGCCGGCACCGGCAAGTTGCCCGGTGAAGTCGCAGATGCGAAAGGTTGAGAGGGCACCTGAACCGTCTGGCGACGGCACGGACGTTGCCGCCGGCGAATTGGCGGCCACGAAATTGCGCTGCTCGCTCGTCATGGATGCCAAGTCAACACGTTCGCGTAGCGGCAATCAACCGGTTGGGTGCGGCGTAGGACATCTCGCACAGGTTTTCCGCCATTTCGTACAGGCCGTGGCGGCAATGTCCGATTGGCCCCTCTTTGCAAATGGTTCTTCCTATGTGCGCCGGTTTTGAGGCCGGCCGGCGCGGCGCGTCACGAGTGGTGAGAAAGGGAAACGCCCTGTGCTACGGTGGGAACATGGACGATCACGAAAGGGCAGCGCTCGGTGCTCTGGCGAAGGGAGGCGGCTCGATGTCTCCCACGCTCAGGGCTCCTTCTGCGACCCCCAGCGTTGCGCCATCCGGGTACCCGGTGGGCATGAGCGAAGAGGTCAAGGCGGTGGTGCGGCGTCAGCGCCAGCATCCCGACTTCCCGCCCGACTACAGGCCTTGGGACTTCGCTCTCGACTCCGATGGCTACTCGACCGGGGATGGCAGGCCGATGCCGACTGAGCTCCACAGTCGGCTCGGCAACCTGCTCACGGCGTGCCTCGACGACCATCTCCGGCGTCGATTCGGCGATCGATCGGCGGTGTTGAATGATGTCAACGTGTATCCGGTGGAGGGCGCGCGGAATTACTACCTGCTGCCGGATCTGTTTGTCATCCTGGAGGCGGCGGGTCGTCCACGGCCGGAAGATCGCAAGGGCGGAAAGGACTTTGACCTGCACCAGGCCTACAAGCTCTGGCAGGAGCCGCCGATAGCCTTCGTGCTGGAAATCATCTCGCCGAAGACGGGCAGGCGCGACATCGAAGTGAAGCCGGCGCTGTACGAGGCGATGGGCGTGAAGGAGTATTGGGTGTTCGACGCCAAGCGGCTCCTAGTCCCGGAGGGCTTGCGCTGCTGGCGCCTGACGGATGGCAGCTACCAGCCGGTTGCGCTTACGCCGCCGCCGGAAGGCGTCGGAATGCCGCCGGCGACATCGCTCGGCGCATTCAGCGAGGAACTGGGGCTGTATTTCTGCATCGAGGGCAGGTGGCTTTGGCCCTACGACCCGGAGGTCGGCAAGGTGCTCACGCTTGAAGACCGGCGCAAGGAAACCGAGGCGATGGCGGCCCGAATGGCGGAACTCGAAGCCGCGGCCAGCCGCGTGGCGGAACTCGAAGCCGAACTGGCTCGGCTGCGAAAGCGGTCCTGACCGGCACTCGGCCACGCATGGACAACCACCTATTCTCTGGCCTCAAGGTCATCGACGCCGCCACGGTCATCGCCGCCCCCGCCGCCGCCATGATGCTCGGCGACTTCGGCGCCGATGTGATCAAGGTCGAGCAGCCAGACGGCGACATGCTCCGGCTCCTGTCGCACCTGCCCGGCACGCCGAACGCCGGCAATCACTGGTTCTGGCAGATGGACGGCCGCAACAAGCGCAGCATCGTGCTGGACCTCAAGACAGAAGGCGGCATGGAAGTGCTGCGCCGCCTTGTGGCCGAGTGCGACGTGTTCATCACCAACCAGCCGCACAGCGTCCGCGAGTCGCTCAAGACCCGCTACGAGGACTTCAAGCCCCTGAACCCGAGCATGATCTATGCCTCGCTCACCGCCTACGGCGAGGAAGGCCCGGAACGCGCCCGCAAGGGTTTCGACCAGCTTGCCTACTGGGCGCGCAGCGGCTTGATGGACCTCATGCGCGAACCCGGAACCATGCCGACGCAGGGCCTGCCCGGCATGGGCGACCACCCCACCGGCGTTGCCATCTACGCCGGCATCGTCACTGCACTCCTGCACCGGGAGCGCACTGGCGAAGGCGGCATGGTGCACACCTCGCTGCTGGCAAACGGCCTGTGGAGCGTGGCCGGCATCGCCGGCGGCGTGATGGCCGGGGGCGACATGCAGGCGTATCGCGAAGCCTCGAACCGCGCCGGGGGCATGGGGCGCGTCTATCAGGCCAGCGACGGGCGCTGGCTGCAGTTCAACATGGTGCGCAACGACCACCTGCGCGACCTCATGTTCACCGCCATGGAAGCCACCCACATCCTCGCCGACGAGCGCTTCGCCACGCCGCAGCTCATGTGGCAAAACCGCGAAGCGTTCGGCGAGGAGATCGCCGCGATCATCGCCACGCGCACGTCGGACGAGTGGCTGGCCGCGTTCGCCGCCTTCGATGTCCCGGTGAACCGCATCGCCTTGGTGGAGGAGACGGCCACCGATCCACAAATCCTCGAGAACCGGATGGCGGTCGTGCCGGACGACCCGGAAGTCGAGGTGCCCCTGGTGCTCAACCATCCCATCAAGGCGACCAGCGTTCCCCAGGTAGGCCCCCGGCGCGCGCCGTCCCTCGGCGAGCACACCGAAGAGATCCTGAACGAACTCGGCTACGCGGAAGAGGCGAGGGCAGCTCTAGCCGCCGCCGGAGCGGTATTCATCGGCGAACGCTGAGCCGATGCGCGGCGACTTGCGCGCCCTTAAACGCACCGATGAATTCGGCACGGGCCCCGTAGGGGCGGGGCTTGTCCCCGCCCGTCTTGAACCCGCCGACAGATCCTAGCCCGGATTATTCATGAATGCCCTACTGCGGACGACGATACACTCGCTGTGGCTGGGCAGGTACTCGTGCATCCTGCGGACGCATTCGTGCGTCCTGCGGACGCATTCGCTCCGGCCCCCTCGACATAGTGCACAGCTATGCCTTCGGGTTCCTCCGTTCCGTGCCTCCTGGCACGCGTGCGCGTCCAGCCACAGCGGCGTCTCGTCGCCCTCG
>JAPPDJ010000131.1 GCA_028824555.1 Gammaproteobacteria bacterium
TCAGTGACTCGGCGTCGTCGGCGAGATGGAAGCTCGTAGGGGACGGGCTTGTCCCGCCGCGCGATAGACACTTGCGACGGACTCGGCACGTGACGAGACAAGCCCGTCCCTACGGCCCTCTCCCTCACGCGCCCTCCGGCAACTTGCAGATCCGTTTCATGACGGTAGTGCCGTAGCGCGGGTAATCCCACTTGTATTCCCCGCCCTCCATGTATCGAGTCACCACCGGCACGAGGCCCAGCGCATAGAACTGCAACCGGCCATCAACCCATTCGGTAGTAGCTGACGAGCGAAGGCACAGGGTCGTAGGGCCGATTCGCAATCGAGTCACATCGTTGGAGGCACCGGCCAGCCTGCCATCGGTTGTCATGTCATGGATCAACCCCGAAGAGGTGACCACGAAGCGATTGCCGCACTGCTCAATCCGCTCCAGATGACCGGCGCGCCCCCCACGCCCTTCCTTGGCCATCCACAACCCCCGCATATCCGTCGCCCCTTCCGGCAGCGGCTCGGTACACCCCGCCAAAATCGGCATGGGGAACTTCTCGTAGGCGCAGTTCGGCGTGTGTCCTTGCGGGATGTCGTCCGCCATCAACCCACTGCCATCAAGCACCGGCAAGTCGCAATAGTCGATTGCGTGCGCGTCTCCCGCATAGACATGCGTCGGAGTCAGGTTCTCGGGCCGCGGGTAGAACAACAGCACCAATGCGAACACCACCGGCACCGCGACGACGATGCCGAGAGCCACGAGAAGGATGCGCTTCATGGTTGACCTCTCCACACCATCTGCCAGCCGTCTGTCACGGCCCTTCCTGTGGCGCTGGCGCGCAGGGAGGACGAGCCTTCGGAGGGAAGGCATTCTGCCTTCCCTAGCGCCGACAGGGACACTTTGGCAAAACGCGGTCCAGCCCAAATCGTGGACAGGCGACGCATGCGTCGCCCCTGGTTCGGGCGAGCCGACGGCCTCTCTGCGTGCGAGGGCATCTTGCCCTCGTTCGCGCCGCAATGCGCGTTCATGTGGGGCGCATGGGTACCGCAATCGTAAAGTCGAGTCGTCCAAGGCCCGACGGTTTCGCCCCCTCGCGCTCATCCGTGCGAGAATCCGGGCATTCGGCTAGATCGGGTTCCCAGACGAGGGACCATGGATCGGATGAAACGCGAGAACTACGACCACGGCTTTCCCGAATCGGCTTGGGAGGCCGCGAAGGCAGAGGCGCGCAGCAGCATGATCGCCGCCGCGTCGCGCCAGGGCTTTGTGACCTACTCCGGGCTCGTGGCGCAGATAGAGAGCTTGGAGCTGGCACCACAAAGCACGCAACTCGGCCATTTGTTGGGCGAGATCTCAACTGCGGAGCATGACGCGGGGCGTGGGATGCTGACCGTCGTGGTGGTGCACAAGCACGGTGACCACATGCCGGGCCCCGGCTTTTTCCGGCTCGCGCGTTCGCTCGGCTACGAGGTACAGGACCGTGAAACCCTTTGGCTTGAGCAGCTTGAAAAGGTGCATCGAACGTGGTGCGGTGCAGACGAAAGCCCGTTGCCGCCCAAGCCGCTAGTTCCCAACGCGGAGACGATTGCCGCCATGCAGGAGGCGCGTGCCGGCAAACTGGTGCGGTTCGACGACGTTCAGGCTTTGCTCGAAGACCTCCATGAGGGCGATTGAGCGAACGAGTCGGTTTAAGCGTGATTACAAGCGAGAACTTCGCGGCCGCTATCGCACCGACCTCGACACAAGACTGGCCGTGGTTGTCCAGGCCCTCGCCCAAGACGAGGTGCTCGAACCACGCTATAACGACCACGCTCTCAGCGGGCCGTGGGCGGACTTCCGAGACTGCCACGTGAGGCCCGACTTGGTGCTCATTTACCAAAAGCCCGACGCGGAAACGCTCCGCTTGGTTCGTATCGGATCTCACGCCGAGCTCGGTATCTGATCCAAGGGTTCGACAAGGTGCCCGACACACAAGCATCTCGTACAACCCCGTAGACACTTCGCACACCGATGGCGATGGCTTCGCGGGCTGAAGGATGGGGTTGCAAGCCCTTCTGACGAGGTCGCGCAGCTCGATCACTCGAACTGCCAGCCTCGGTCCGCCGTGCATCAGGTCCCTCGCTCGTCCACTGCCCTTCGGCCCAGCGTCGCCTGCGTAGGAAACATCGCCCATACGACCGTAGGACGAAAATGTCTGTGTATCGGGCAGGGGACCACGTTGCGACGCTGACATGGACACGCTGGCAGAGATTCTCGCCGCCCGTGATCTGCGTTACTGCTTTCCCTGGCGGACTCTCGCCTTGCGCTACTGAATCCCTTGGAAGCGAATCTCGAATCGCTCGTCATCAAGTGCCGCTCGGACTATCGTCAATCCTCCGAATTCCTCCTCTAGAGCGGCGACTTCTGTGCCACTTGTGCGGGCGCCGACGAAGACGCGGGTGATCGCCTCCCTTGGGAACTCGAAGCAGTGTAATGGCCTATTGCCGAGATCTATGACGGTGCAGTTTCCGCTCTCATTTGTTGGATTTCCATGCGGCTCTAGGCCACCTAGACACTTGGCAACCCTAACTTCCTCCTCATACGCCCATTCCAATGGCTTCGTCAGAAACAACCGCTGCCATTTTTCATAGTGGCTCAAGACGAACTGATGCGTTGCACCAACGACAACTCCTTCGTCGAAACTCGAGACGAATGGACCATTTGATCTATGTCGGGAATAAACCACCGTTCCAAACTGGGCGGGAATCATGTTTTTCTCTATGTCGGTAAATCCCGCGTGTTCGACGTTGATCTCAATCACGGCTCCAGTGTGACCTTCCGCGTAGTGGGCCCACATCAACGCGTTGGAGAATGACCGCGTAAGGGACAGTATCGCGGTTCGTTCTTCCCAAAGGTGACTCTTCACGGTTGCGTGAATGTCTTCAAAGATGCCACTGATCGGGTCTGCCGTGGGCGGTGACGGCACATGAGGTCTATCGAATGGGTCGTTGAAGAAACCAGCTCGCGTAAATCCAATTCGTCCAGACTCAATGATTTGTCGAGTTGCACCAATCGACGCATATTTGTACAGGATCATCGCAGATCGACAACACCGCATACACGCAGCGAAGACCCGGCGATTGTCGGTGGCACGTTGCGCTCTTCGGCTAGGTAGCAAACGAGCAAGTCAGCGCGCCTCAGCGTGAATCGTCTACCCGCCATAGTCACAGATCCGCACATACCAGACAGTCTGGCGCAGGCAGACCCTCCGCCTGCGAACGGACGTCCCCACACTGGTCACTCCGACGAATGTCTCGCAGTACGGGGCACAGAGGCGATGCTGCGTTGGCATGGCCCGCTCCAACTTCCCGACAGACGGCGCGCAACCCTAATCCAATAGGCATTCAGGAGGCAACCGTGGTGCCCCGCACGGTAGTGCGCAGTTGCCGCTAGCGAGCGCACGTATAGCGTCGGGCTCGCCTGACGCAGAACAGCGAAATGCACGACACGCTCAAGTCCGTCGGATCTCCGAGGGTGTGGACTGGCGAATCGGGCAAACTCACGCCCTGACTCCTTGCAAAGCCGCTCTAACGAGGTCGTGCAGCTCAATCACTGAACTGTCGGCCTCGGTTCGCCGTGCATCACGCCCTCGGTTGTCCATGCCCTACGGCCCCAACATCGCCAGTGCAGGAAGTCGCCTACACGACCGTGTTTGTGTCAGGTAGCAAAAGCAATAGCTCAGGCGCTTGTGCACGGCTCCCTATAGACGCTTCAGGCGCCTGACAGTTCTTTCATTGACCACATTGCCGGTGTTGAGCGTGCTCTTCGGCTCGAGTAGCAAAACCTCGCACGGCTCTTCAGCAACGGGCCTGTGCTCCGTACCGTGCGGCACGATGATGAACTCGCCAGGTTCGAGCACCTGAGCCTCTTGGTCGCGGAACTCCATCCTTAGCCGGCCCGAGACGACGAGGAACAACTCATCCTCCTCATCGTGACTGTGCCACACGAACGAACCTTCGAGCTTGGCCAGCTTGACTTGCATGTCGTTGACGTCACCGGCGACCCTTGGTGACCAGGTCTCCTGGAACGACGCAAACCCGCTTACGAGACTGTTCTTCGTAATCATGTACTTAAGTCCTCTTCGCCATGGCGTCAGACACTCGCGCGGCCACAGGTCGCCTTCAGGCTTCGTCGATAGCGTCGATCAAGCCCCACGCCATAGCGGTCCGGGCGTCGATTCTGTCGCCTGTTAGGGCCATGTAGTTCAGGTTCAGGCGGCCTACGCGGGAGAGGATGCTGGCGGTGCCGCCGGCTCCCGGGATCAGGCCGAAGCGGACTTCTGGGAGCATGAAGAAGGCGTCCGGGGTTGCGCGGAGGTGGCCCGCGAAGGCGGGTAGCTCAATGCCGGCGCCGACGCAAGCACCGTGGAGGTGGACTTCGACTCTGTCTCGCAGGCTGTGCATGAGGCGGGCGGCGCTGCGGGTGGTGCGGGCGGCGTGGGCGATTCCGGCGTCGGTGGCTTCGCCGAACTCGTCGAGGTCGCCGCCGGCGCTGAAGTTTGGGCCCTTGCCGGCCAGCACGATGCGTTCGATGGTGGGGTCTTGGGTGGCTAGTGAAAGCGCCTCGCAGAGAGCGTCGCGCATGGCACCGGAGTAGGCGTTGCGTTTTTGGGGGCGGTTTAGGAGGAGGTGGAGTTCGCCCGCTTGGCGGTCGATGAGGATCGGTGGGTCTTCGGGTTCTGGGGTGGGTGGCTTGCGTTCGCGGCCTGCAAGCCAGCCTTGGAACTCGGCGCCGTGCTGGAGGGCGGAGTAGGCGAGGGATTCTGTGATCAAGCGGTCTGGGACGGTCAGGTGTTCGCCGACTCGGGTGAGGCCGACCAGGGTCATGGCGGCGACGGGGCTTTCGGCTACTGCGCTGGCTGTGCGTTCTGCCTCCTCAAGGGATGGCACGGCTACATCCAGCAGCGCCGGCATGTCGGCCTCTTCCGCACCGGGGTCCACAATGCCGATGACGGGGCATTTGGCGGGGCCAACTGCCGGGACTGACGATGCGCCTCGCGACGCGTTTGGCGGGCGAGACGTCCTCCCCAAATCGGCCTCGGCCACCTCGACGATGATGCTTGGGCAGCCGCCGAACAGCGACAGCGCCTCGGTTTGCGCCGGGTCCTGCAACCGCTGTTCGAGTTCGGAAAGCCGCACGACTCGGCCCCCTAGCCAACGCCAAGCCGTATGCTGATCGGGATGGTTCTTTTGCGCAATGCGGAAATCGACGGCACGCGGGCGGATGTGCGGATTCGTGGCGGCGTGGTGGCTGAGCTTGGGCGTTTGGCGGCGGCGGAAGGGGAGGAGGTGGTCGAGGCTCAGGGCGGGGCGTTGCTGCCTGGGTTGCATGACCACCATTTGCATTTTTTGGCGCTGGCGGCGGCACGGAGTTCGGTGCGGTGCGGGCCGCCGGAGGTTTGTGACCGGGACCAACTGCGGGCGGCGCTGGTGGCAGCGCCGGCTGAGCAGGAGTGGGTTCGGGGCGTTGGCTATCACGAGTCTGTGGCTGGGGAACTCGATCGGGCGGTGCTTGACGGGTTCGTGCCGGAGCGGCCGGTTCGCATTCAGCATCGATCCGGGAAGATGTGGTTCTTGAACGGTGCGGCGTTGCGGAGCGTGGGCCTCGATCCGGGCGGTGATGGGCGGCTGTTTCGGCAGGATGAATGGCTGCGGAGGCGATTGGGGGATGCCGATCTGACGGCTGCGGCGTTGGAGGTGTCGGCGCAGTTGGCGGCTTGGGGGGTGACGGGCTTCACGGACGCGACGCCTTCCAATGACGCGGCGGCCGCGCGGCGGATTCGTGAGTTGGCGCCGCACCAGCATGTGTATGCGATGGGGAACGAGACGCTGTCGACGGGGCATCTCAAGGTGATGCTGGACGATGCGGAGTTGCCGGACATCGACGAGCTTGTGGGGCGGATTGGTGAAGCACATGGGCGCGGGCGGCCCGTGGCGTTTCACTGCGTGACAAGAACGGAGCTGGTGTTCGCGCTCGGTGCGCTGATGGAGGCGGGCACGGTGGCGGGCGATCGCATCGAGCATGCGGCGGTGGCGGACGAGGATGGCTTGCGGTTGTTGGCGGAGGCTCGGGTGACGGTGGTGACGCAGCCGAACTTCATTGCGGAGCGTGGGGATCGCTATTTGCTGGATGTGGATGCTGGGGAGCAGGGCTTTCTCTATCGAGGGGCTGGGTTTCTCAACGCTGGCATACCGTTGGCGGCGGGTACCGATGCGCCGTTTGGAGAGCCGGACCCTTGGGCGGCGATGCGTGCGGCCGTTCAGCGCAAGACGCGCTCGGGTGTTGTGGTAGGTGGGGAGGAGAGGCTTACGCCGGAACGGGCCTTGGCGCTCTTCACGACGCCCTTTTCCGAACCGGGTGGCGTGCCGCGAACAATCGCGGGCGGCTCGCCAGCCGACCTTTGCCTCCTCACCCTACCTTGGCGGGAAGCAAGGCTACGCCTGCATGCTGGCGACGTGGCGGCAACGTGGAAAGCGGGCAAACGCTCGTTCGGCGCGGGCGCCGCGGCACGTTAACGGGTTAAGCAGTTCGTGCTTCGCAACTGCTGGCCAAGGGTTTCCCTTGCGCTCACCTTCTGGCTAGGTCTTCTACGGCGCAACGTCCTAGCGCATGAGGAAGGCCACCCGAAGAAGGGCGACGCATGCGTCGCCCTGTCCGGCAGCTGGGTGCATCGCCGCCAAGTCCGACGGACTGCTAGCGTGGCGTATAGGAGCGCGCCTTGCGGCGCCGTGGAGGGCGAGACGCCCTCCCTCCAAGTGGACGCCGAACTCGTTGGCCGCACGCTCGTCCATGCAAGTTTCCTCCCGGCGGGGACGCCGAGTCGCTGACGCGGAAGGAAAGGCTTTTTGCGACTTCGCCGGGGCGAGGGGTCGTACCCCTAGGAAGAGAAGCGACGGAAGATCATTGGGGTTGCAGGACTTCCGAAGGTCGAAGGGCTCCCCTTGGACGGAGGGGCGTCTCGCCCTCCACCGCGCCCGAAGGGCGCGCGGCCGCTACTCGGCTAGATGGGGACGCGGGCCCGGTGTGAGGGGCGCCTCGTGGCGGCGTTCGCGTAAGCTCTGGTTGTGGATGGTTCTCGGCGGATAGGGCAGGCGGCCTTGGGGAAGGGTGAGGCGGCTCCTGAGTCCTCGTCGCCGAAACCCCGGCGGCCGACGTTTACCGATGGCGGGTTGCCTCGGCATGTCCTGCGTCTTTCCGGCTTCATGATTCTTGGCTTTCTGGCCATGACCATCGCGCAGCTTGTTGAGGCGGTGTATCTCGGCATGGTGGGGACGCGGGAGTTGGCGGCGGTGGCGTTCGCGTTCCCCGTGGTGATGGCGCTTGGGGCGGCGACTCGGGGGATCGGTGTGGGTGCCGGCGCAGTGCTTGCTCGCGCTGCGGGGGCCGGGGATCGGGCGCGGATGTCGCGGTTGACCAGCCATGCGCTGGCGTTGGTGCTCGCGTTCAACCTCGTCTGTGCGGCGGCGTTGATTGCGGGTTCCCGGCCTCTGTTCGCCTTGCTCGGCGCCGAGGGGGAAATCCTTGACCTCGTGACCTCCTACATCGCCATCTGGGCCATGGGCTTTCCCGCATTCGGATTGTCGATGGTGGGCACGGGGCTCATGCGCTCGCTGGGCGATCCGGCCTTTCCTGGCGCGGTGATGACCACGGGATCGGTGCTGCAGATCCTCATTGGGCCGTTTCTCATCTTCGGCTGGCTTGGCTTGCCGGCGATGGGGCTCGAAGGCGCGGCGTGGACGTTCGTCGCCGCACGAGGCGCTTCCTTCGTGCTCGCGCTCTATTGGTTCCTCATTCGCGAACGAGTGCTGCGGCTTTCCGGTAAGGACTTCCTTGATTCCGCCCGCGCCATCCTGCATGTGGGCATTCCAGCGATGGCGACGAACCTCATCGGTCCGCTTTCCACCGCCATCGTCACTCGATTGCTGGCAGGGCTTGGCGTGGCAGTGGTGGCTGGATTCGGCATCGCCTCGCGCATCGAGGCGGTGGTGTCGATGGTCGTCATCGGCATCGCCTCGAGCGCCGGGCCGCTGGTGGGTCAGAACTGGGGCGCGCGCCTCTACGACCGCGTATGGGCGGCGCTTAGGCTCTGCTATCGCTACTGCCTGATCTGGAGCTTGATCGCCGCATGCATCATGTGGGTCGGGGGCGCCTTCTTCGTTTCGTTGGTGAACGATGAGGAAGCCGTGGTGGCCACCGCAACGGCATTCCTCTACATCGTGCCGATCAGCATCGGCTTCATGGGAATGCTGAACGTATCCAACGGCGCCTTCAACGCCCTCTCGAAGCCCTGGCCGCCGCTGGTGCTCTCCATCCTGCGCCTGACGGTGTTCTACATTCCGCTTGCCTTGGTTGCCAGACATTACTTCGGCTATGTCGGCGTCTTTGCCGCCATCGCGGTGACCGACATCGCGCTGGGTCTCTGGGGACGAGAGTGGAATCGACGCACCCTGCGCAGGGAGCAGGCGGCGGCCCCGTAGGGGCGACCCTTGTGGTCGCCCGTCTATAACGGTCCGACGCCCTTCCGCCACGAGGCGCGTTGGGTTGCACGACGGTTGCGGTATGGTCAAAGTCGCGGTTCCGAGACGAACAAGAGGGGCCGCTCTTCGTGGGGGATGCTGAGCGAGAGACGCCTATACAGGCGGGCAGGGGTGCGCTTGATGGCGTTCGGGTTTTGGACCTCTCGGACGAGCGCGCCATTTACGGTGTCAAGCTGCTGGCGGATTTGGGTGCCGATGTGGTTCGGCCGGAGCCGGAGGACGGCGACCCGCTGCGTCGGCGGGGGCCGTTTCATGGAGGCGATGGCGAGCGGGCGTCGCTTTGGCATGCGTTCTTCGCTTCTAGTCGCAAGTTCTGCCGCATATCGGACGGCGAAACGGGCACGGCGCAGCTGGAAGCCTTGGCGGAGCGTGCGGATGTCGTGGTCGCCTGTCCTGGAGGGCTGGCCGATCGGCTAGACCTCGAAGCGCTGCAACAAGGCCCTGCCGACGTAGTGGTGGTGCGTCCATCCTCCTTCGGCGCCGACGGCCCCTGGAAGGACTTCCTCGCCCCCGATCTGGTGGCGGGCGCCTTGGGAGGTTCCGTTGCCACCACTGGTGATGTGGACACGCCGCCACTCAAGACCTTCGGCGAGCTCAACTTCGCGCTTTCCGGCGCTTACACGGCCATTGCCGCGCTGGCCGGGCTGTACCACGTCAAGGAAGGCGGGGCCGGGCAACGGGTGGACGTGCCGGTTCACGAATGCATCGCCTCGTGCCTCGAGCACGTTTTCATGTGGTTCTGGTATCACGAAAAGCTGCCGATGGCGAATGGCCCGGTGCTGCCTCGGCGCGGCAGCCTGCACTGGTCGAATGCCTATGTGGTGATGCCGGCCAAGGGCGGCTCGGTGATGGTCACGCCGACACCTAGCTTCGACAACCAGCTTGTGTGGCTGATTGAGAAGGATGCGCAACAGGACCTTTTGGATCCGAAGTACCAGGAGCCGGAGAACCGGCGTGGCCTTGTGCAGCGGATGATGCAAGTGCTGCGGGAGTGGGTGGCGACTCGCGATGTGGAGGAGCTCTTCTTCGAGGCGCAGGAGCACCATTCGCCGTATGGCTGGGTGCAGGGCGTCGAGCAGGTGGCGGCGAACCCGCAGCTTCAGGCGCGGGATTGGTGGACGCGGTATCGGGGCGAGGGTGAGGGTTGGAAGACGGACGGTCCTGGTGCTCCCTTCCGGCTGAGTGAGACGCCTTGGCAGTTGCGGCCGCCGCAGGTGGTTGGTGATGCAAGTGTCGAAGCTCTCGGTTGGGCGACAGGGCATTCGCCCTCCCCCCAAGGGAAGGCGGAGTCATCGCCGAGCCGTCCTTTGGAGGGGGTGCGGATTCTCGACTTCACGCATGTTCTTGCCGGGCCGTTCGCCACTCGCGTGCTTGCCGACATGGGGGCGGACGTGGTGAAGGTGAACTCCACGACCCGCGCTGGGCCGAACGCGCCGGACAGTCACTACTACCTGCTCTGGAATCGGAACAAGCGTGCCGTCTCGTTGGACATGACTCGCGATGAGAGTCGAGCGCTGTGCCGGCGGCTGGTGGAAACGGCGGATGTCGTGATCGACAACTTTTCCGTGGGGGTTCTCGACCGGTGGGGCGTCGGCTATGAAGACGCCAGAGGCGCGAATCCCGGTGTCATCTATGTGCAGATGTCCGGCATGGGAGCGGATGGGCCATGGTCGAAGTTCGTCACCTATGCTCCCACGATCCACGCGCTGTCGGGACTCACCGCCTTGACCGGCGTGCCGGGTCGGGAAGACATCGGAATCGGGTTTTCCTACAACGACCACTGCGCCGGGCTGCATGGGGCCGTGGCCATCCTTGCCGCGCTGCAAGCTCGTCGAACCACCGGGCGTGGGCAACGCATCGACATGGCGCAGTTCGAGGTGGGGGTGAACCTGCTCGGTCCGGCGCTGCTCGATTGGTTCGCCAACGGTCGCGCGGCAGGGCCTTGTGGCAATCGCCTGCCCTACGACATCGCCGCACCGCACGACTGCTATCGCTGCGCCGACGACGGCGGCGACGGGGTGGAGGACGAGCGCTGGATTGCCATTGCCTGCATGACGGATGACCAGTGGCAGTCCCTTTGCGGCGTGATGGGCAACCCGGAATGGGCAGCGGATCCCGCGCTGGCGACGGCGGCAGGTCGGGTGGAACGCATGGACTACCTCAACCGTTGCATGAGCGAGTGGACGCGAACGCAAGACGCCGTGGAACTCATGCATCGCTGCCAGGCCGAGCGCGTGCCGGCCGGCGTCGTGCAGACCGGTGCCGATATGGGTAGCGCGGACCCGCAGCTCGCCCACAGGGGCTTCCTCGGTCGCTACGCCGAAGACCATCCGGCGGCGGGAGAGATTCAACTGGATCGCCTGCCGCTGTGCTTCTCCCACACACCATGCGACGAATATCGTCGCACCCGCATGATCGGCGAAGACAACGTCGAGGCGCTCGGGGATTGGCTGGGCATGACGCCAGAGGAAGTGGCGGCCGGCGAACAGGCGGGATGGCTGGCATGAAGGGAGTCACGAAGCGGAAAACGGCGGGGGAAGGGCCCGCTCGTTCTTCCATGTAGTATCCGGCGGTTGTTCCGGTTCCTGTTGGTGTTCCATGCAAGGCAATTTCGAGCCGCACGCGATTGAGGAGTCGCTCTACGCCGAGTGGGAGGCTTCGGGCGTCTTTGCGCCTTCCGGCAATGGGGTGCCGTACTCCATTGTCATTCCGCCGCCGAATGTCACCGGGCGGCTGCACATGGGTCATGCCTTCCAGCACACGCTGATGGATGCCTTGATCCGCTATCAGCGCATGAGTGGGCGGCAGGCACTGTGGCAGACGGGCACCGACCACGCCGGAATCGCGACGCAAATGCTCGTGGAGCGGCAACTCCAGGAGCAGGGGTTGAGCCGGGCGGAACTCGGTCGCGAGCGCTTCGTCGACCAGGTTTGGGACTGGCGTCACACGTCCGGCAACGACATCTCGCGGCAACTGCGACGCATGGGGTCGTCGGTGGATTGGTCCCGCGAGCGCTTCACCATGGATGAGGGCTTCTCGCGGGCCGTGGTGGAGGTGTTCGTTCGGCTGCACGAGGAGGGGCTGGTCTATCGCGGCAAGCGCCTCGTGAATTGGGACCCGGAGCTCGGCACCTCCATCTCCGATCTTGAGGTCGAAAACCACGAAGAAGCCGGCCATCTTTGGCGATTGCGCTATCCCCTCACCGACGGCCGGGTTGCCGATGACGGCAGCACGCATCTGGTGGTGGCGACCACGCGCCCCGAAACCATGCTGGGCGACACCGCCGTTGCCGTGAACCCGGCCGACGAGCGCTACCGTAGCCTCGTTGGGGCGGAGGTGGAACTGCCGCTCACAGGACGCCGCATCCCGATCATCGCCGACGAGCATGTGGACCCGGAGTTCGGCACCGGTTGCGTGAAGATCACGCCGGCGCACGACTTCGACGACAACGAAGTGGGCGCGCGGCACGACTTGCCGCTCGTCAACATCTTCCACGGCGACGCCAGCCTCAACGACAACGCGCCAGCCGCATACCGCGGCATGGATCGCTATGCCGCCCGGGAGCGCATCGTGGCCGACCTCGACGCGGCAGGGCTGCTCGACGGCGTGGAGGAGCACACCCTCACGGTGCCGCGCGGCGACCGCTCCGGCGCCGCCATCGAGCCCTGGCTCACCGACCAGTGGTTCGTGCGCATCGCGCCGCTGGCGGAACCGGCGGTGGAGGCGGTCCAGAACGGCGACATCGAGTTCGTGCCGAAGCAATACGAGAACATGTACTTTGCTTGGATGCGAGACGTGCGCGACTGGTGCATCAGTCGGCAGCAGTGGTGGGGGCATCGCATCCCGGCCTGGCACGATGCGGAAGGCAACATCTTCGTGGGGCGCGACGAGGCCGACGCGCGGCGCAAGGCCGGCATCGGCAGCGACGTGCCGCTTGCGCAAGACGAGGACGTGCTGGAGACGTGGTTCTCCTCGGCCCTCTGGACATTCGGCACCCTCGGCTGGCCGGAACAAACGCCGGAGCTCGAGCGCTTCCACCCCACCGACGTGCTGGTGACCGGCTTCGACATCATTTTCTTTTGGGTCGCCCGGATGATCATGATGACGCTCAAGTTCACCGGCGAGATTCCGTTCCGCAAGGTGTATTTCCACGGCATGGTGCGCGACGCCGAGGGCATCAAGATGTCCAAGACCAAGGGCAACGGGCTGGACCCGCTCGATCTAGTGGACGGTATCGGCCTCGAGGAACTCGTCGCCAAACGCACGGAGAACCTCACCCAGCCGAAGATGGCGCGGGATATCACCGCCAAGACCCGGCGCGATTTTCCAGACGGCATCCCCTCCTACGGCGCCGACGCCCTGCGCTTCACCTATTGCGCGATGGCGTCGCAAGGGCGCGACTTGGCATTCGACCTCAAGCGCATCGAGGGCTACCGCAACTTCTGCAACAAGCTGTGGAACGCGACGAAGTTCGTTTTGCTCCGCACGGAGGGGATCGCGGCAGATGCCCCGGCGGAACTCGGACTTGCAGACCGGTGGATCGCTTCCAAGGCTGTGGACCTGATCAAGCGGGCCCATCGCGCCATGGCGACCTATCGATTCGACCTTTACGCGAACGCCGTGTACGAGTTCGTTTGGCACGAATACTGCGACTGGTATGTCGAGCTGACCAAGCCCGTTCTGCTTGGCGAGGGCGTGGAAGCAGCCCGCGTGAATGCTGCGCGACGCACGCTGCTCGAAGTGCTGGAGATGCTGCTGCGCGTGGCGCATCCGGTGATCCCGTTCATCACCGAGACGCTTTGGCGACGCATCGCGCCGCAAATTGGCAACGACGGCGCGACAATCATGACGCAGCCGTTTCCCTTGCCGGAGGACTTCGCCGCAGACCCGCAAGCAGAGGCCGACATCGACTGGCTGAAGGGGGTTGTGCTGGCCGTGCGCAACATCCGCGGCGAGATGAACATCAAGCCGGGAGCGCAGATTCCGCTCTTGCTACAGGGCGGCGGGGCAAGCGACCGCGAACGGCTGGCGAGTACCGAGGAACTCCTCACGCACCTTGTGCGCTTGCGTTCGATTGAGTGGTTGGACGCGGACGCCTCTGCACCGCCGGCATCGGTGCAGTTGGTGGGAGAGCTGAAGGTGCTGGTTCCGATGGCTGGCCTCATTGACCCCGCCACAGAACGGAAGCGGCTTGGCAAAGAAATCGACCGTCTCGAAGGTGACCTGCGCCGTTCGGAAGGCAAGCTCGCCAATGCGAACTTCGTCGCGCGAGCGCCGGAGGAGGTCGTGCAAAAGGAGCGGGGCCGGGCTGCGGCGGCGGCCGAAGAGCTGGCCGTTTTGCGGGAGCAGCTAAGCGCATTGGACAATCTCTGAAACGCGACCTCGCGCGGGGCGCAGTACCCTCCACCACGGCCAAGAAGGACCTTTTGATCAAGTCGGCTCGCTGGCTGGTTGGCGTCCTCGCTCCAAGGAATGGCCCGGCGAGCGGTGCATGGGTGAGTTTGGCGTTAGTGGCTGCGGTCGCCGTTGACTCTGTGGGCGACGATGCGACGCAATCGGACGCCATCCAATTCGTCGAAGTGGCGCAAGAGGCGGGTATCGACTTCCGTCATCAGAGCGGGCGCACCGGGGCGTTGCGGCTGCCGGAGATCATCGGCGCCGGCGTCGCCATCTTCGACTTCGACGGCGACGGTCGCATGGACGTCTATCTCGTGCAGGGCGGGCCGCTGCCGGGGACGGGGGCCAGGGCGAAGCCGACCGACAGGCTGTATCGGAATGTTGGCCGGCCGGGGGAGATGCGATTTGCTGACGTGACGGCTGAGGTTGGTCTCAAGCCCGGCGACTACGGCATGGGTGTGACCACAGGCGACATCGACAACGACGGCGACACGGACCTCTTCCGAACCGCGCTTGGCCGCAACCGATTGCTCATCAACGACGGCGGCCGGCTTCTGGATGCGACCGATGCGGCAGGCATCGTCGCAGACGAATGGTCCATCTCCGCGAGCTTTGCGGACATCGATGGCGATGGATTGCTGGACCTGTATGTCGCCAACTATCTCGCCTACGACATGGCGAGCCCCGCCTGCCAAGCCGGCGGTCGCCCGCGCTACTGCCCACCGTCACATTACATCGCCGTTCGGGACCGCCTGTATCGGAATCTGGACAGCGCCAGGTTCGAGGATGTCTCCATCGCGTCCGGCATCGCGACGCCCGGCGTCGTCGCCCATGCGGCGATGGGTGTCGCGGCGGCCGACTTCGACAGCGACGGGCGCATGGACTTCTTCGTCGCCAATGACGGCTCGGCCAATGCCCTGTGGATGAATCGCGGCGGGAGCTTCGAAGACATTGCGCTCGCCGCGGGCGTGGCGGTGAATGCCGACGGCGATGCCGAGGCGGGGATGGGCGTGGTAGTGGCTGATGTCGATGCGGATGGCGACAGCGACGTGTTCCTCACCCACGACGTGACCGAGAGCAACACGCTGTATGTCAACGAAGGCTTGTCAGCGCCGGGTTTCCTCGACCAATCGGTGCACTCGGGCGTCGCCGCCGGCAGCTTGCCGTTCACGGGATTCGGCGCCGGCGCGTTTGACTTCGACAACGACGGCGACTTGGACCTCTTCGTCGCCAACGGCCCGATTGCCGATTTCCGGCCAGGCTCGGTCGCCACCACTAGCCTGCACAACCTGCTGCTGATGAACACCGGCGCTGGCCGCTTCCAAAGCGCAGCGCGCATCGGTGACGAAGACACCAGCCGAGGCGCGGCCTTCGGCGATCTCGACAACGACGGCGACATCGACGTGGTGGTGGCCAACACCAACGGTCCGGCGCGGCTGTATCGCAACGACGGCGGGGCCGGCAACTGGCTTGGCATCGCGGTGCGGGGTTCTCGCGGCCAACGCAACGCCATCGGCGCCGAGGTGTGGCGGCTACCCTTCCCTGAACTCCGCCGCGTTCGCACCGACGGCAGCTACGCCTCCGCCAACGACCCCCGCATCGTCTTTGGCCTCGGCGGAGGAGACCAACCCCAGCATGTCCGCGTCCGTTGGCCCGACGGATCGGAACACACCTTCGGCCCCCTACCCATCAATCGCTACCACGTGCTAAGGCCTCAATAGTGCCCCGTAGGGGCGGGCTTGTCCCGGGACAAGCCCGCCCCTGCGAGGCCCCGGCATGTTGCTCGCTTGAGGGTTGACTCGAAGCGAGGGCCTTGGGGGCGAGGGCGTCTCGCCCTCGTAACGCGCCGCAAGGCGCGTCCGCGCGCAAGCGCGTTTCCTGCCAAACCCGCGCGCCTGTCGGCGCGTGCGAGGGCAAGATGCCCTCGCTCCCAGGGGGCCCTGCGGACGCGGCGGTGTCGGTCGTGTTGAACGCACCGATGAGCTCGGCACGGGACTTGCCGCCTTGTGCCGTGTGGCGTGGGCGTACAATCCTCCGCCGTTGCCCCTTCGGAGTCCCGCCATCCAATTCGGACTGTTCGTCTATTGCACCGTAGGCCGCCGCGCCGAGCTCGAAGCGGGCATGGCAGGGCATGCGCCGGGGCTCTATCCGCGCATGCTGGCGGAACTTGCCGACTACGCCGGCTTTGCGGAAGAGAGGGACTACTTCGGCTTCGGCCATCCAGAACACCACTTGCAGATCGAGGGCTTCGAGCTCTCGGGCGATCCTGCCCTCATGGCCATGTGGCTCGGCAAGCACACGACGCGCATGAAGGTCATCACCTGCGGGTTCGTCTCCACCACCAACAATCCCCTCGCCACGGCCGAGAAGATCGCGACGATGGATCACATGCTCGGTGGCCGCTTCGGCGTCGGCCTCGTGCGCGGCTATCAGTCGCGCTGGGTGGAGAACTACAAGGTGCGGCCGGAACTCCGGGCGGTGGGGCCGTGGAACAAGAACAGCGCCGACGACGACCTCAACCGCGAATACTTCGCGGAGTTCGTCGAGGTGGTGGTGAAGGCGCTGGCAAGCGAGACGTTTTCGCACGAAGGCCGCTTCTGGAACTTCCCGCCCAAGAACTTCGTGAATCCGCACGAGCATCCCGTCTATGCGAACTACGGCCGCGGCGTGGACGCAGACATGCGCATTCGCGAGATCGGCATCGCACCGCGCCCGCTGCAAGCGGAGATTCCCCTCTACGGCGGCTTCTCCGCGAGCCTGCGCACGGCCAAGTTCTGGGCCCGCTACAAGGGCCGCCCCATCGTCCTTTCCGGCAACACCGAGTTTCTGGACGTGCTTTGGCGCGAGTGGCGCGAGGAGGCGGAAGCGCACGGCCACGACGTACCACCGGGCCGCGAAGCCTGCTGGGGCGGTCTGATGATCTGCGCCGAAACCGACGCCAAGGCAGAGGCGATGCTGGAAGACATGCGCTGGTTCTGGCGCAGTTGGGCGGAACCCTTCGGCCAGGGTCTGCCGGAACTCCTGGTCGGCTCGCCAGACACCCTCAACCGCCGCATCGAACGCGTCGCGAAGGCGGTGCCCATCGACGAAGCGTTCCTTCTCATCCCAGCCGGCATCCACACCCCCGAGCAGGTCAAGGACTCGCTAGACCTCTTCTCCCGCAAGGTGATGCCCAACTGGGGCTAGCCGTCCGCGTTTGGCACCGAGGTCGTGTATCACTTCGACTGGCGGGTGGTGTCTCACTTCGATCCTTCCGGGCCGTAGCGGATGGGCGCCGGAAGCCGGTGATCGTGTTCGATTGGCTGCCGGCGCCGCTCTGGAGGGAGGGCGTCTCGCCCTCCAACGCGCCGCAAGGCGCGCAGAACACTGCTGCACCGGCAAGATGCGCGCCCTTGCGGGCGCGATGGAGGGCGGGACGCCCTCCCTCCAG
>JAPPDJ010000064.1 GCA_028824555.1 Gammaproteobacteria bacterium
GAGGGCCTTCCTGTCACTCCCCCTTGCGGGGGAGTCGAAAAGCGCCTCGCTTTTCTTAAGGGGGGGCTCCCCGCAGGCGCGTCTCAACTCCGGCGCAAGCTCCTACCGGATCGCTACCGGGTTGATCACCGCCTGCACGGCCCCCTCGAAGCGGGGTTGGCCGAGGACGAAGAGGAACTCCCAGCCTTCGTCGGCGGCCAAGGCGCGCACGTCCATGTTCTCCAAGATGTAGATGCCGTTCTTGGCGAGCAGTTCAGGGTGGACGGGGAACACGAGCTCCGGGTCTTCGCCCGGCACGGGCTCAAGCCCCCAGGTGTCCGCGCCGACCGCAACGATGTCCAAGCTCGCCAGATACTTGGCGCCTTCGAGGCCGAGGCCGGGTTCGCCGGACATGAACTCCACCGGGTCTTCGACATTCAGCCAACCGGTGTGGAAGAGGACCACATCGCCCTTGCCGATGGCCACGCCCTGGGCTTCGGCCTGGGCCTCAATGTCTTCGGTGTTGAATGCCGTTCCCGCCGGGACAGGATTGGCGTCGAAACGCTGCGTCATGTCGAGCAGCACGCCACGGGTGACGATGGGCGGGATTTCGTGGGTGCCGAGCTTGGTGAGTCCCTTCGGCGTGACAAAGTCGGGTGGGGTGAGGCCGTTGTAGTACTCGTGGTTGATGCCCATGTGGCCGAGGCCGTCGAGCTGGCTGCCGATGCCCATCCAGGTGTAGAGCAGGTCGTCGTTGCCGGTGGCGAGGTTTGCACCCATCGTCGGGCCGCTGTCTTGCCCCGGCTGAATGACGGTGATGGCGTAGTGGCGTGGCGGATACGCCGGGGTTTCCCAGCCGGTGACGACGCCGAGCGGGTAGGTCTTGCCGGTCTTCACGAGCTTGGCGGCACGGACCACGCCCTCTGGGGTGAGATGGTTGACGGCTCCCAAGGTGTCGTCGGCGCCATGCTCCGACGGATACCAGTCGTGGCCGGAGGCGGAGAAGGCAACGAATGTGAGTGCGAGGGCGGCAGCGTGACCGATTCGGAATTCCATTGGTCCTTCCTCGTGTGGTCGAAGCTGCATGGTACGCCAGCCTCGCGGCAGCGCCGGCCCTTGGAGATCGACTTCCGAGGGCACGCCGCCTTCACGAAGGGACGGGGCGACTCCTGCTTGACCATCGGCGGCGGTTGCTGTGCGATGGGGCTGACGGGTTTGGGAAGTTTGCAATGAAGTGCATCGAGTGGGCGAGGCTGTTTCCTTGTCGGTGGTTGCTGACGCTGGGGGTGTGCGTTGCGTGCGGGGGCGCTGCGGCGGAGCGTTCGCTGACGGTGTCCGATTGGGGCGAGGTTGACGGACAAGCGGTGCGGCTGTTTGCGCTTGCGAATGCCGGCGGAGCCGAAGTTCAGATCATCGAATACGGCGGCATCGTGGTACGCATTCGGGTGCCGGATCGGGACGGGCGGCTGGGGGATGTGGCGCTTGGGTTTGACAGTCTCGACGCCTATGTCGCTGGCAATCCGTTCTTTGGCGCCATCACCGGGCGTTTCGCCAATCGCATCGCCGGGGCGCGCTTCGAGCTTGACGGCGTCGCCTATGGGCTGGGGAAGAACACCGGCCCCCACCATCTGCACGGCGGCTTTCGCGGCTTCGACAAGGTGGTGTGGAAGGGCACGCCCACCCCTTCGGGCGATGGCGTTGCGCTGACCTACGTGAGCCCTGATGGGGAGGAAGGCTATCCGGGCACCCTCACGACGACGGTCACCTACACGTGGAGCGACGCCAATGAGCTCAGCATCGACTACCGGGCGGAGACGGACCGGGCGACGGTGGTGAATCTCACCAATCACAGTTACTTCAACCTGGCCGACGGCGGCGCGGGCACGGTGCTGGGGCACGAGGTCACCATCCACGCTGAGCGCTACACGCCGGCGGACGCCGAGGCCACGCCCACCGGCGAAATCGCTCTCGTAGCCGGCACGCCGTTCGACTTCCGCACGCCGCGCACGTTGGCGGAGCGCATCGATGCCGATCAGCCGCAGATGCATGCCTCCCGCGGCTACAGCGTGAACTACGTCCTGGACCGGCAAGCACCGGGGCTGACCTTGGCCGCCACGGTGTTCGAACCGACCAGCGGCCGCGTCATGGATGTGTTCACCGACCAACCGGGAATGCAGCTCTACACCGGCAACTATCTCGACGGCAGCCTCGTCGGCACGGATGGCATCGCCTACCCGCAGTACGGCGGCCTGTGCCTCGAGACGCAGCACTTCCCGAACTCGCCGAACGAGCCGTCGTTTCCATCCACGGTGCTGCGACCCGGCCAGACCTATGCAACGACCACTGTGTATCGGTTCGGCACGAACTCGCCTGGGGCAGGCCAATGACAGCTACAGGTGGCTTGACGATGGTTGGCAGTTGCGCGAGGCGATGGCGTCGCAGTCGGGCCAGGCGCGTGATGGCGCTGTTTGCTCGAGTCCTGAGGCACGGTGGAACCGGGCGGATGACGCGCTTCCTCGCGGCATGTGCGTTGGGCGGGACGAGCCTCGGTGCGGCAGGAGTTTCCTTGACGGTGTCCGACTTCGGCGCGCTCGATGGCACGCCCGTAAAGCTCTTCACGCTAACCAACGAGAGCGGCGCGCAAGTGCAGGTCATCGAATACGGCGGCATCGTGGTACGCATTCGGGTGCCGGATCGGGACGGGCGGCTTGGGGACGTGGCGCTTGGGTTTGACAGTCTCGACGCCTATGTCGCTGGCAATCCGTTCTTCGGCACCATCACCGGGCGCTATGCGAATCGCATCGCCGGGGCGCGGTTCGAGCTCGACGGTGTGGCGTATGGGCTGGCCCGGAACAACGGTGCGCACTCCCTGCACGGCGGCGTTCGTGGGTTCGACAAGGTAGTGTGGCGGGGTGAGCCGACCGATGCAGGGGACGGCGTTGCGTTCACCTACGTCAGCCCCGACGGGGAGGAAGGCTATCCCGGCACGTTGACGACGACCGTGACCTATTCGTGGAACGATGCCAACGAGCTCCGCATTGACTATCGCGCCGAGACGGATCGGGCGACCGTCGTGAACCTAACCAATCACAGCTACTTCAACCTGGCAGACGGTGGCAGAGGTTCCGTGCTCGACCACGAAGTCACCATCCACGCCGAGCGTTACACACCGGCCGACGATGAGGCCATCCCCACCGGGGAAATCGCCTCCGTGGCAGAGACGCCGTTCGACTTCCGCCGCCAACGCACGTTGGGAGAGCGTATCGATGCCGAACATCCGCAGATGCGTGCCTCCGGCGGCTACGACGTGAATTACGTTCTGGACGGAGGTGGTGGCGCACTGGCGCTGGCCGCCACCGTGTTCGAGCCAACGAGCGGCCGGGGCATGGACGTGCTCACCGACCAGCTGGGCGTGCAGCTTTACACCGGCAACCATCTCGACGGCAGCCTCGTCGGCACCGGCGGTATCGCCTACCCGAAACACAGCGGACTGTGCTTGGAGACGCAGCACTTCCCCAACTCGCCAAACGAGCCATCGTTCCCATCCACCGTGCTCCGCCCGGGCCAGGTCTATGAGACGACCACGGTGTATCGCTTCGGCACGCGCTCGTTGGATTGAATGTGCCGATGCCTCGTAGGGGCGACCCTTGTGGTCGCCCGTCTTGAATGTGCCGACGAACCCGACAAGGGACGGAACCCCTGCGAGGCCCGTCTTGAATTCGAGACGGGACGGGACAAGCCCGTCCCCTACGAGGCACCGACGAACTCGACAAGGGCCTCGTAGGGGCGACCCTTGTGGTCGCCCGTCTTGAATGTGCCGATGAACTCGGCGAGGGACGGAACCCCGGCGAGGCCCGTCCTGAATTCGAGACGGGACGGGACAAGCCCGTCCCCTACGAGGCCCGTCTCCCTACGCCACCTCTTCATCAAAGATGGACTTGAAGAACCAATGCGCGCCGGCCGGTTCCTCCAAGAGCCGTTCTTGGCGCGGCGTTAGGTCGATGCCTTCCGGTGGGGTTACGCGGGCGCGGGACCACACGAGTTGCGAGGCGCAGTATTTGTAGAGCACGGAGCGGCGTTCGTGGTTGCCGGTCCAGGCGAGGGTGCCGTGGGTGGTGGCTTCGGTGAAGAAGGTCACGCTGCCGGCCGGCGCCTTGGGCACGCACACCACGTCGTCGTATCTGCCGTCACGGATCGTCTGCGGCAGGCGGATGTGGGTGTTGTGGCTGCCGGGAATGCAGCAGAGGCCCCCGGTTTCCGGGCCGCTGTCGGTGAGGTTGAAGGCGGCGACGGCGAAGCCGTGTCTTGCCTGGTGGCCGGGCTGCGGATAGATGTGGCCGGGCGTGGCGCCGGTGAACGGGTGCGACGGGCCGTAGTCCGAATGCAGTCTGCCGCTGGGCATTCCCTCGCGCATCCGCATGCCGAAGATGCGGTCCAGGCGAAAGCAGTCGCCGAGCTGGAAGCGCATCATCTCCATCGTCAGGGGATGGTCCATCAGGTCGCAGAACGGCTTGCCGTATTGCAGGAAGCCGGGATGCGTGCCGTGCGAGCCACCGGCGGCGCCGAAGCGATAGAAGTTGTAGAGCCCTTGCGGGGCGTTCTTGGCGCGCTCGCGCCAATCGTCTGGGAAGTCTGGCAGTTCGCCGTCCAGAATGGCGTTGAGTTCCGCCACCTGTTCTTCGCTCAGCACGTTCTCGACGACGAGGTATCCCTGCAAGTCATAGAGATACCGCCTGAGTTCCTGGGCTTCGTCCATCGCTGCGTCCACCGTCGCCTTTCCCATCATTCGAGCCCAAACACCCACAGCACGCCGCCTTGGGGCACCGTGACCGACGTGCGTCCCAGCGCTTGCAGCGCCGCCTGTTCCCGCTCGGCGTCCACGCCCCAGCCGGAGAGCACCGCGACGTATTGCTTGCCGTCCACCATGTAGGTGGAGGGCACGCCCGTGATGCCGGAGTTGGTGCGCTGCTGCCAGAGGAGGTCGCCTGAGTTGGCGTCGAAGGCACGGAAGTAGCGATCGCCCGTGCCGCCCATGAAGACGAGATCACCAGCGGTGGCGAGCACCGGCCCCCAGTTGTGGTTTTCGAACTTCACGCTCCACTTCTGCTCGGCGGCGTCCACGTCCCACGCCTGCAACTCACCGATGGTTTCCGCGCCCTCCGCGACGACGAGGGTGGCGACTTCGGGGTTGGAGCCCATGAACTCGCGCCCGCGACGGTATTCGACCTCAATGCCCTCCATGTGCGAGCACACGTTGTCGTTGGCGGGAATGTAGAGCAGCCGGGTGCGCGGGCTGAAGGCGGCCGGCGGCCAGTCCTTGCCGCCCCACAGCGATGGGCAGAAGGTGACGCCCTTGCCGATGCCGGGCTTCTTGGCGTCGTCGTAGGTGGGGCGGCCGGTGTCGGGGTCGAGGGAGGTGAAGACATCCTGCTTGACGTAGGGCTGGGCATCGACGAAGCCGATATCGCTGCCGTCGCGCTCGAGGAACCAGAGGTAGCCGTTGCGGCCCGGGTGGACGAGGCCCGGCACCGTGCGTTCGTCGCGCAGGAAGTCGATCAGGAGCGGGGCGGACACTTCGTCCCAGTCCCAGGAGTCGTTCCAGTGGTATTGGTGATAGCCGGTGAGGTCGCCGGTTTCGACGTCAATGGCGAGGAGGGAGGTGGCATAGAGGTTGTCGCCGGGGCGGGCGTCGCCCATCCACGGACCGCCGTTGCCGGTGCCCCAATAGGAGAGGTTGGTTTCGGGGTCGTAGGAGCCGGTGAGCCAGACCGGAACGCCGCCGGTCTTCCACGTATCGCCTTGCCAGGTTTCGTGCCCCGGTTCGCCCGGCCCTGGAATGGTGAAGGTGCGCCAGAGTTCGTCGCCCTTCTCGGCATCGAGCGCGGCGACGAAGCCGCGGATGCCCCATTCGCCACCGGAAACGCCCACCATCACCTTGCCGTCCGCCACCAGCGGCGCGAGGGTCATGTAGTAGCCGGCGGAGTAGTCCTCGATCTCCTGCTCCCACACCAGCTCGCCGGTGGCGGCGTCGAGGGCGATCACGAAGCAATCGACGGTGGCCATGTACACGAGGTTGCCGTAGAGGCCCACGCCGCGGTTGGTGGGGTGCATCTGCACCTGATCCTCCGGCAAGTCGCGGACGTACTTCCAGATCTGCTCGCCGGTGCGGGCGTCCAGGGCAATGAGGTGGTTGTTGGGCGTGGTGATGAACATGACGCCGTCGTTCACCACGGGCGGTGCCTGGTGGCCTTCCCGCAGGCCCGTGGAGAACATCCACAGCGGCTTCAGGTTCGCCACCGTCTCGGTGTTGATCTGTGACAGGGGGCTGTAGCCGTGGGAGTCGTAGGTGCCCCGATACATCAGCCAGTTGTGCGGTTCCGGGCTCACGAGGCGGGCATCCGTCACCGGGTTGTAGTCCACGGCGTTGGCCACGGCCCCGAGGGACGCCACGAAGGCCGCGCTGGCGAGCAGTGAGAGACGCGTTCGTTGCATGGTTTCCTCCTCGGAGTCGGAGCCTTAAGTTTCGGTTTCGTTTAGAGCGGTTCGGGCCCCACCCGGCGCGAGAACGTGCCGGTGACGCGGAAAAGCTCGCCGGTTCGCTCGATGGGCAGCATCGCGAGCGGCTTCGGCGCCGGCCCCAAAGCGACGCGTGCCGCATCGGCGATGTCGAAGCGGGAGCCGTGGCAGGGGCAGACGAGGTTCTTCTCCTCCGGCAGCCAGCCGCTCACTTCGCAGCCGGTGTGGGTGCAGGAGGCGGAATAGGCGACGAAGGGGCCGCTGGCATAGCGCTGGGTCTTGGCGGTCATCGCCTCCTCTTCGAGCCGCAGCAAGAGGAGCTGGTTGTGCAGGGAGCCGTCTCGAACCACGCCGTCGGGGGCCTTGGGAAAGGCATTGAGCGGTGCCCCGACAACCTCGCCGGCGACGATGGGAACGCCAGCGCGCTCACCGAAGGCATGCACCAGCACGTCATCCACCTGCGGCTTCATGCGGTGCGGTTTGGGCGCACGGCCGGCGTGGACGGACCCAGCGCCCAAAACGCCGATCGTTGCCAGAGCACGACGGCGGTTCATGCCGGCGCAACGTAGAGCGCTCCGACACCCGCACTCGGTCGCATCCCGATCATTGCGCGGCACTCCGACGATCCTTCCCCTGCCCGAACAAGCCACACGACTATACCGCCCCACAAGGCCACCAAGGATGAGGGCCTTGCGGCGAGGGTCGCACCGGGGCTTCCCCTAGCCGCAGCTGCAACCGAATGCGAGCACGAAAGCCAGCAGTTCGCGCAGCGAAGTGCCAACGCGCCCGCAAGGGCGCGCAAGCAGCGCTCCCGCGCCTCAAGGCTTCGGTCGGCGGATCCACCGGCTGGTGGACTGCACGTCTTCGATCTCCTGCTCCTCCTGCTGCCAGCCGGTGAAGCCCGGTTCCAGATGCGCCACATTGGTGAAGCCCATCTCCTTCAGCGCCACCGCCGCCAGCGCCGACCGTCCCCCGCCCGCACAGAAGAGCACAATGCGCCGCTCGGGCTTGTCGAACCAGTCGCGGTAGTAGGGGCTCGCCGGGTCCGCCCAGAACTCCAGCATGCCCCGCGGCGCATGCTTGGAGCCGGGGATGGTGCCGAGGTCCACGCGTTCCTGAATCTCGCGGATGTCCACCACCAGCGCGTCCTCGTCGGCAAGCTCGGCATGCATGTCCGCCACCGACAGGTTCTCAATCGTCTTCTTCGCTTCGTCCACGGCGGCGAATATGGGCTTGATGGGCATGGTGCGCTTGTCTCCTTGGGTCTTGGGGTGCCCATTATGGCCTTGGTCGCGCATCGGCTTGCGACGAAAGTGCTTTGCGACAAAGATAGATGCCTTCGTCGAACGTGGAATGGTGGATGGCCGCAGTCACTCGGGATGAGAAGGAGACTCTGTATCGCGACGGTTTCGTCGTCCTGCCGGACGTGATTCCGGCCGAGCACGTCGCAGCGGCACGTAGGTCGATCTTCGCCGCCATAGGTCGCCAGCGGGCGGACGCCTTGGCCCTCGGCCGCAACCCGGACCCCGAACAAGCGAAGCAAGCCGCCGAATCCGCCCGCATGTCCACCGGCGCCGGCGGCGCAGGCGTCTTCATGGATCTCTTCCATGCGACGCCACTCGCCGCCATCGTCCAGGAACTGATCGGCGACGTGTTGCCCGTGCGCGGCTGCCAGTTGCCAACGAACTTCCCCACCGATCCGGGAGACCACATCAACGAGTCGGGCTACCCGGACCGCGACACGCCCTTCCACGGCTGGCACGGCCACCTCGACGGCCTTTGGAACGGCGCGGCGCCGATGCACCAACGCACGGATCGCAAGATGACCGATGCGGAAAGCGAGGCATGGTTCCAGGACCCATCAAGAAACGGCTGCCGCAGAGCGTTCCCCGAACATGCCACCAACATCATGGGCTTCACGGCCCTCGTGGCCGTGGCCCTATCCGACCAAACCGAAGAGGGCAGCGGCAACCTTGGCCTGTTGAAAGGCGCGCATCACCGAATGGAGCGGTTCTTCCAAGAGCAGCGCGACGCCGGCGGCCCGCTGGGCCCGGACGGCCCCGGCTGGCCGAGAGTCGATACCAGCGCGCCAAATGGCAGCGGCTTGCGCCACTACCCCGATGCCGTGCGCAACGCATTCCCGGACGGCGGAACAACCACCGCAGACGGCAAGTTCTGGCCTCGGCCCACGCAAGTGAAGATGGCCCCGGGCGACGCCGCCATCGTCCTCCACGCCGTCCCCCACTGCGCCACAAGAGTGGCCGGCACGGAACCCCGCCTGATCGCCTACTTCCGCATCACCTCCGCCGCCCGCCCCGAAGCAAACCACCGCGTCCACCCCGAAGCCCTATGCGACATATGGAGCGAATGGCCCGGCATGGCAGACGTCGTACACGCCCACCGCACGGCAACCTGACCTTTCCCGCTCAAGACTGGCGGAGGCGGACTCGCGAGCCTCGGAGGGAGCCTCGGAGGGAGGGCGTCCCGCCCTCCACCGCGCCGCAAGGCGCGCAGAACACTCGCTGCACTACAAGGATGCGCGCCCTCGCGGGCGCGATGGAGGGCGGGACGCCCTCCCTCCAGAGCACCGCGACGCTAGAGGCCAACGCATCCGCTAGTGGCCCTCCCCTCCCGCCACACACCCAATTCGTCCCACAGGCCACATGGCCGATGTCGCACGAGTCGATCGGCGGATTCAACACGGGTCTCGTGGGGGACAAGCCCCTGCCCCTACGGGGCACTTGCCCTTCGCAGGTTCTTGCCGGCTAGCTGCTCCGCCGCCGATAATTTTCGAACGCTCGTTCCACCATTGGGCGGCGGCGGCCTTCGGGGACCTTGAGGGCGTAGTCGGGGTCGCGTTCGCCTTCGGCGGAAAGCAGGTGCATGAGGTGGGCGGCGGTGATGTGGCCGTGGAAGCCCTGGGCGTCCTGCATCTGGTTGATGGCGAGCTTGATCATCCGCATCTGGAAGGGATCGTTCGTGGCGATCCGTTCGGCGTACTCGAGCACCTCCGACTGCAGGTCGCCCGCTGGGGTAACGCGGTTCACCAAGCCAAGTTCCAGCGCTTCCGCGGCGTCGACGAAGCGACTCTCGAACAGCAGCTCCTTGGCCTTGCGCGGATGGATGTCCCACGGCACGGAGAGATACTGGAAGTTGGCGCCGAGGAACATGGCGCTGTCGGCGGCGTAGATGATGTCCATGGCGCTGGCGACGATCCAGCCGCCGAAGATGCAGTAGCCCTGCACCCCGGCGATGGTGGGCTTCGGCACGTTGCGCCAGCGCATCGTCATTTCCACGAACAGCTCGCGGGAGCGGTCGAAGCGACCTCTCATGCCGCTCTGGTAGGGGCGGCGTTCTTGGTCGGCGCGCTCGTCCGGCGTGCCGAGGTCGTGGCCGCCGGAGAAATGCTCACCGGCGCCGAAGAGCGCAATGACATGCACGTCGACGTCTTTCGAGGCGATGCGAAAGGCGTCGTCGAGCTCCTCTAGCAGCAAGCGGCTCTGGGCGTTGCGGTATCTGGGCCGATTGGTGGTGATCCGCGCAACGTGGTTCTCCACCTCATAGAGGATGGTGTCAAAGTTCGTGTCGCTCATCTTCCTCGTCCCTCTTGTGGGGTCGTCAGCGCGCCGTAGAAAATACCGCAAAACAAGCGAGCGGATGCGTTGGTCTCTAGCGTCGTCGTCTTCTGGAGGGAGGGCGGGACGCCCTCCCTCCGAAGGCTCGCTAATGCCCGCTAGGCTGCGGAGAGAAGCGCCTCAAGGCGTGCCCCGGCCTCGGCCGGGCTGCCCCCGGGCATCTGCACCATCTGCAGCTCGGCGCCGAGTGAAGCTCGCTCCGCGAGTTGCTCCGCCACCGACTCAAGGCTGCCGATGACCTGGATTTCGCGCACCATGTCCTCGCTGATGGCAGACATGGCGGCGTCGCGGTCGCGGCCGGACCAAGCGTTGCGGGAGGCGGACACTTCCGGCTCGAAACCGTTGTCGGCGAGCATGTTCCAGTAGAAGTCGCCCATGCGGTTGATGTAGTGGAAGAGCGGCTGCCGCGCTGCCTGCCACAGGGCATCGTCGTTGGTCCCGTCGAGCACATAGACGTTGGTGAACGGCGCAATGGTCACGGAGTCGGCGGGGCGGCCGGCGCCTGTGCTCGCGCTCGCAAGGCTGTCCCGAAGGGAGGCGAAGCGGCCCTTGGGCCAGTGGATGGGGAAGATGCCGTCGGCGATCTCGCCGGTCTGGCGGATGGAGCGGGGCGTGATGGCGGCGATGTACACGGGCAGTTCGGTGCGCGGTCGCTCGTAGTCCAAGGTGAAGCCGCGCTTCAGGCTGAAGATGTCGCCCTCGTACTCAAGCCGGTCGCCGCGGATCAAGAGCTTGATGATCTCCGTGTATTCGCGGATGCGCTTGAGCGGCGTCTCGAACGGCACGCCGTGGAAGTGCTCGATGACGCGGTGGCCGGACGAGCCCAAGCCACACACCATGCGTCCACCGGAGATGGTTTCGAGCGCAGCGAACTCCTGGGCGATGGCGCCGGGCGACCGGGAATAGACGTTCAGGATCGACGTGCCGATGGTGATGCGTTCCGTGTTCGCCGCGATCAGCGTGAGCCAGGGCAGCGTGGACGGCCCCCAGGCCTCGCCGGTGGCCACCAGCTCGTAGCCGAGCGACTCGGCAATCTGCACCTTTTCGACCGACTCCCGCCAGTCTGCTCCGGCCCCGGCCAGCACTCCAAGCCTCATATCCCTCTCCTCTCGCTCTTCAAGCCAGTTTTTTGATCTGCCGGACGCTACGCTTCACCGCAGCCTCCACGGAGCGCGAGTGTACTTCCGATGCACCAGGAATGTGCCGACCTAGCCATCGCATTCGCCCGCAGCCGTAGGGCGTGGCTTGTCCCCGCCCGTCGTCTTGAATGCGCCGACAACTCGGCACGGGTCGGGACAAGCCCGTCCCCTACGAGGCCCGTCTCGAACCCACCAATGGATTCGGTACGGGCCTTGGGGCGAGGGCGTCCCGCCCTCGCTACGCGCCGCAAGGCGCGTCCGCACGCAAGCGCGTTCCTCCCAGCCTGCGCGCCTGTCGGCGCGTGCGAGGGCGGGACGCCCTCGCCCCCAGGGCCCTCGCTTCGAATCAAATCCCCAATGCGATCAACGTGTCGTGCCCTCGTAGGGGCGGGGCTTGTCCCCGCCCGTCTTGAGTGCGCCGACAAACAGCGTTCTACCGCGCAGCCTCCCGGCCGTGCCCGTGCACGAACCGTTCGAGCACGTTCGTCGTCACGGTCGCCACGTCGTTGTGGGAGAGGCCGTAGGCCCAGTCGGTGCAGCCGGTGGTGAAGACCTCGCCGCGGCCGCGACGGAAGGTGCCGAGGACCGCACGGCCGTGAGCGAAGCGCAGCCGGTTCTCCGGTGTATCGGCGCCGCCGATGCGTTCGGCGACCCAATTGAGCTCGCCGATGTAGCTCTCGTCCATCCCCCCGACCGCCTCGGAGGTCTCCCAGAGGTGGGCGGGCGCGGTCGCCAGCACAGAGAAGTCTCGGGGTGTTCCGTCGCGGCCGGTGGCAAAGGGAAGCCCGTCGCGAAGTTCAAGCTCGCAACCGTCGCACTCGTAGCCCACCACGGTGCCGGCGGCGCCGAGGACGTCGCCGGCGCGCAAGGGCAGCGAGGCAAAGGCCCAGTGGTCGGGCCGCCAGACGGTGTAGCCCCCAGTGCCGCGGGGCGAGTTGGCGATGTGTGCGTACCCGCCGCGCGTGAAGGACACGCCCGTCATCGCGTTTTCCGGTCGTCCCACCAGCGGGTCTGACCACATCGTGGAGAGTGTGGGAGCACCCGCTGGATCGAACACAGGATCGTCTCGGATGGCGTTCTTGTAGCCGACGATGCGGGAAAACCCATCCTCGAAGCGCACTTGCCAGAAGGCCGTGTTGCCCGAGAAGAAGGCGGCGTTGCCGCCGGCGTCCACATAGTCCTCGACGGTGTCGCGCATTCCCGCCGACCAGTACTCGTCGTGCCCCACCGAGACATACGCCGGCCAGCCGTCGAGCAAGCCGGGGTCTCGATCCAGGTCTGAACTCGTGGCGTAGCCGAGCCGCCATCCCCGGGACTCGGCCCAACGCACGAACAGCCATTCCCAGTTTGCCCAGCCCGCCGTGACGCACCAAGGCGAGTAGCGACGCCGGACAGCGGCCCTCTCCTCGTCGGAAAGCGCCCTGAAGCGCGCGACCCGATACCGTTCCGGGTCCTCCTTGTGCAGAAAGCCCCGAGGCAGCGGGCGCTGCGCGGACGACACCCGGCCGCCGATGTAGAAGCTCGGTCCGCCCCAGTCGTTGTAGGCGCTCCAAGTGGTTGTGGACAGCACCAGCAGTGCATCGGCGGGTTCGCTGGTGCGCACGACAAAGAACGCCTCGGCAGCGTTGCCATCCTCGTCCTCCAGCCGCACGACGTACATGCCGGAGGGCCAGCCCGGATCGACCGGGATGTCGAGCGACGGATTCCAGCCGCAGCCGTGACTCGCGAGGTCATCCGGCATCGCCTGCACCGTTCCCTTGAGCGTGGCCGACTCGAAGACAGCGCGCCCGGACGCCCCCTGGCGCACGACCTTCACCACATAGGTAGACGCCTCACAATGGCAATGCAGCGTCACCGTTTCGCCGGGGAGCACGCTCTGGGGCCAGCAATAGCCCGCCAACGCCTCAGGCGAACCCTCATTGGTCATGCCGCAGCGCATCCGGCGGTTGGGTCGTGGACGATGGGCATGGTGAGTTCGCTCCGGCGGCAGCCTGGAAACTATAGCGGGTTCGTCGCCTGCCATTTGGCGTAAGCTCAGGGCCAGGGAGCCATCGGGAGGGGCTGGCGACCGGCTCGCCACGCCATTGGAGAACATGAGCAGAGCACTCGCAGTCGTCGGCGTCGTGATCACCGGATGCGCAACGTCGATCCTTGCCGGGGCGGAGGACTTTCCGCGCACGGCATCGGGCAAGCCGGACTTTTCCGGCACCTACGACATCGCGACCCTGACGCCGTATCTGCGCGATCCGGCGCGGGGCGAGAACGCCTACGTCGATCCTTCAGAAGCCGCCGCCGCACAAGACCGCGCGGCTGGCGTCGCCGCTGCTGATCTTGCGCCGAAGTCGCCGGACCGAGGCGCACCCGAGAAAGGCGCGGACGTTGGCGCCTACAACCAGATTTGGATGGACCCGGGTTCCACCATGTTCCGCGTGGACGGGAAGTACCCGGCCTCCATACTCGTCGATCCGCCCGATGGCCGGCTGCCGCAACTGTCGGACGCCGGCAAGGCCCGGCGCGCGACCTTGAAGCAAAAGGGCTGGTTCAAGAACACCGGCACGGCCTGGTGGCTGGAGGAAGGCGGCGCGCCCTACGACGACATGGAGACCCAGCCGCTGGTGGACCGCTGCCTCTACCTCGGCGTCGTCACCGTGCCGATGCAGCCCATCGTGTACAACAACCACAAAGTCATCGTGCAGACCGAGGACCACGTGCTCATCCTCGTCGAGTGGATGCACTGGGCGCGCGTGGTACGGCTCGGCTCCGAGCACCTTCCAGACGACATGCGCTCGCTGGCAGGCGACTCCATCGGTTGGTGGGAAGACGACACGCTGGTGGTGGAGACGACCAACTTCCTGTTCGAACCCGGCGTGCCCCGCGAAGGCCTGCGCGTCGTCGAACGCTTCTCGCCCCTGGACGCCGGCCGCCTGCTCTACCGCTTCACCGTGCACGACCCCGACTACGTCACGCCATACACCGGCGAGTACCCCTGGCCCAAGACCGACACGAGCCTCTACGAATACGCCTGCCACGAAGGCAACTACGCCATGGGCAACACCCTCCGCGGCGCCCGCCGCCTCGAACGCGAGTGGATCGAACAAAACGGCGCCCCCGGCCACGGCGAATAGGCCCCGCAGGCCCGTCTCAAGCGCACCGCTGGATTCGGCACGGCCCCGTAGGGGCGACCCTTGTGGTCGCCCGTCTTGAACGCACCGACGAACCCGGCGGGGGACAAGCCCGTCCTTAACAGACGTTCCGACGGACTGTTACGCTTGGCAGGAACGGGACATTTCGGGGAAGCCATGAAGCCAATTTCAGCAGACTCACACGTGGTCGAGGGGCGGGACGTGTTCACCGGTCTTGCCGAGCGCTTCGGGGACAAGGCGCCGCGCATCATGGACGTGGGCGATCAGGTGGATGCCATCGTCGTGCCCGAGCGCGGCATGCGGGGCGTCAGCGTGGCCCGCATGGGCATGGCTTCCTCCCGCCTTGCCCGCAACGAGCCGCTCGGGCGCAAGCCGGGGCACAAGCCCGACGTCGCGCACATGAAAGACCCGGAACTCGTGGCGCTCTTCAACAGCGGCTATGCCGGGATGCGCAAGGGCCTGGTGGACGGCGCCCATCGCTACGAGGATCAGGACGTGGATGGCCTCGCCGCCGAGTTCCTCTACCCCGGCTTTTTCGCCATGTTCAGCTTCCCAGACACGGAACTCCTAGTGGCGCTGCAGAAGAACTACAACGACTGGCTGCACGACTACGCCACGGCCTCAGGCGGGCGCCTCTACGGACTTGCCGCCATTCCGGTGCAGGACCCGGCCGCAGCAGCCGAAGAACTGGACCGCGTCATCAAGCTCGGCTTTCGCGGTGGCTGCATCCCCTGCACTTCCCCCGCCGGACGCCCCTACTTCGACGAGGACTACGAGCCCATCTGGTCGCTGGCGGAAGAAGCCGGCTTCCCGCTCTCCATGCACGTCGGCTGCGGCTCGTACGTGCCACCCGAATACCGCCCGACCAAGGCGCGTCGCGACGCCATAGCCGACTACGCCGCCACGCAGCACACCGTGCAAGGCACCATCGTCGAGTTCCTCTGCCGCGGCGTCTGCGAACGCCACCCGAATCTCAAGATCGTGGTGGCGGAGTTCAACGCCGGCTGGATCGCCCACTGGCTCGACCGCGTGGAGCAAGGCCTCGCCCGCGAGCGCCGCAACATGGACGAGCCCTACACCGGCGCGCCGCCCCACGAAATCTGGCGGCGCCAGTTCTACGCCACCATCGAGGACGACCGCCCCGCCCTCGCCACCCGGCACCTGATTGGCGTGGAGAACCTGATGTGGGGTTCCGACTACCCCCACACCGACTCGACCTGGCCGTGCTCCATCGACGTGCTCGACGAACTGTTCGACGGCGTCGCCCCGGAAGATCGCGACCGCATCACCCGCACCAACGTGCAGGAGCTGTACGGCCTTCACTGACCCAACGCCACCTCAAGGAGATCCATCCATGTCACGCAGCACAACGAAATCCGGCCTGCGGCTGGCCCTCGTCGCCGTCGTAGCGATGTTCGGCGTCGGGGCTGCCGGCGTCGAACTCTCGCCGGGCGATGCAGCCCCAGACTTCGACCTTGAAGCCAGCGACGGCGAACGCTACCGCCTCTCGGACCTGGTGGCCGAACGCGCCGTTGTGCTGGCCTGGTTCCCCCGCGCCTACACCCGGGGCTGCACCATCGAATGCAAATCCCTCGCCGAGAAGGGGCACCTGATTCGCGAGTTCGATGTGGCGTACTTCATGGCGAGCGTCGATCCCGTGGAGGACAACGCCGGCTTCGCCGAGGATAACGGCGCCGACTTCCCGCTGCTTTCCGACCCGACCAAGGAGGTCGCCACGAGCTACGGCGTGATGCACGAGAAGGGCTACTCCAAGCGCCACACGTTCTACATTGGCGTCGGCGGCGAGATTCTCGCCATCGACCGCGAGGTGGAGCCGGCCACCTCCGCCGAAGACATCGCCGCGATGCTCGGCGAGCTCGGCGTTGCCCGCGCGGCATCGTCGGACGCCGAATCCGCGGGCGCCGACTAGCGAACCGTCACCAATCCGCACAAGGGAGTTTCCTCGAAGATGTCGTACAAGAACGTGCTCGTGGCCGTGGAGCCGAACCAGGAGGCACGAGCCATCGCCGCCAGAGCCCGCGAAATCGCGCCGGATGCGGACATCTCCGTGCTCGCGGTGCTGCCGGACGTGGTGCAGGCATACGGCACGGTCTGGAGCGGCGATGCCAGCGGCGCGATGCTCGACTTCGTGCACGGCACCCGCGAAGAAGCCGAGCGGCAATTGCGCGAACTCCTGCGCAACGTCGGCATCGCCGGCGAGCGCGTGCAGGTGAAGTTCGGCAGCCCCGCCCGAGTCGCCCACGAAATGGCCCAGGAAATGGAGGCGGACTGCATCGTCGCCGGCTGCCACGGCCAACACGGCATCGAACTCGCCTTCGGCTCCACCGCCAACGCCCTGATCCACGGCCTCGACTGCGACGCCTACCTCGTCCGCGTCGGCACGGGCCAAGAGTCTGAGCCGAGACCCGCCGCCCCCAGAGTCGTCATTGCCGTGGACGGCACCGAGGACGCCCACGAGGTGGTGGAGGCCGGCAAGGCATTGCTCAACAACGGCTCACAAACCACCCTGATCACGGTGATCAAGCCCATCGCCCACACCTACGGCGGCCTGGACCTCACGGTGACAGGCACCGAAAGCGGCGCCTTCGAGGAAGAAGCCCTGCGCGAAGGCGCCACCTGGCTCGACACCATCGCCACCCGCCACGACCTCGCCGCCGACAAGCGCAGCGTAATCGGCTCCCCGGGCCACGAAATCCGCACCTATGCAAAGGAAGTGAACGCCGACCTCATCGTGGTAGGCAGCCACGGCCGCCACGGGCTAGGCCGCCTGCTCGGCTCCACCGCCAACGGCGTGCTGCACGGAGTGAGCTGCGATGTGCTGGTGGTGCGGGTAGCAATCGGCGCCCACACCGAAGACGCTCGCTAACACGTTTCGGCGTTTGGCCTCTAGCGTGGCCGTCCTCTGGAGGGAGGGCGTCCCGCCCTCCATCGCGCCCGCGAGGGCGCGC
>JAPPDJ010000089.1 GCA_028824555.1 Gammaproteobacteria bacterium
CGGAGGGACGGCATTCTGCCTTCCCTCCGAAGGCCCCTGCAGCGTCAAGTCCGACAGGCTGCTAGCGCCACAAGAACCGTTGCCTTCGGACGCCGCTTCTTGCCCCAGCCCCCACCTACCTATCGGCCTCGCGCCCAGAATGCCACTACGGCGCTTTTCTTCGTAGGGGACGGGCTTGTCCCGTCCCGGCGCGCCCTGGCGGGCGCGTTGGCAGTTCGCTGGCACGAACGGCTGTGCTTCGACGAACTCCTCGACACACCCAACTCGGGCGACCACAAGGGTCGCCCCTACGAGGCCCGTCTCGAATCCATGGCCACGCCCAACATGGGCGACCCAAGGGTTGCCCCTACGAGGCCCGCCTCGAATCCGCGGTGCCTTGCAGCGTCAAGGCTGAGTCAGCCCCAGCCTTTGGTACTGCTCCGGCGGCGCGAGGTTGTCCTGCAAGGCACGTTCGAGCCTAGCAACCATCCGCGCCTCCACTTCCGCATCCTCGATGGGGCTCGTTTGGCCAGGGTCCGTCGTCAGGTCGAACAATTGCGTCCTGAAGGTCTCGGCGAAGCGGCCGAGGCCCGTGGAGGGGATCTGCATCACCGGGCAGCCCTTGGTGAACTTGAGCGGCTCGTGCCAGCGCATGTTCGCGAGTTCACGGGTGGAGAAGGGGCTGCGCATGTGGGTCGGCATCAGCGTGTAATGGTTGAGGGGGGCGTTGTCGGCCACCGGGCCGCGCATGTACACGTGGCGGCCATCGGTGATGTTCACGTGGGCGCCGAACATGCCGTAGATGGCGGCATCGCGCACGGGCGTATCGTCCCGCACGGTCGCTAGCAGCGGGCGGCCGTCCATGTCCGGCGGCGGCTCGTGGCCGAAGTAATCGAGCAGGGTAGGGCCGACGTCGATGGTGGTGGTGAGGCTCGCGCGGTGGGTGTTGGCCTTGCCGGCGCGCGGGTCCCAGACGAAGAACGGGATGTGCGCGGTCTCGTTGTACCAGGGCATGCGTGCCTTGCCCCACCAATCGTGCTCGCCGAGCAGGAAACCGTGATCGGTTACCACCAGCAGCATGGTGTCGTGCCACATGTCGTGGGCATCCATGAAGTCGATGACCTTGCCAAGGTAGTGGTCGCATTGGGTCAACAGGGCGGCGTACTGGTAGCGCATGTACTCCACTGCGTCCGGGTCTTCGCTCACGCGTTCGTACTTTGGCCAGTCGAAATGCGGCCCGTCCCATTCGTAGTTGTAGCGGTCCTTCCACTGCTTCAGGGTGAAAAACGGCTCGTGCGGGTCGAAGGTCTCGATCTGCAGATACCAGTTGTCCTGTTCAAGGTTGGTTTCGAGGAACTCGAGGCCGGCGGCGAAGGTCTGCGCCTGCGGCGTCAGATGCTCATCCTGCATGTACTTGCGGTTCACCCAGTCCTGGCGGTCGATGCGCCCGAGGTGCTCCGGGATTTCCGGTTCCGCCACCTCGCCCTTCCAGGCATCGCCCTCCTGGCCGCGCACGTTCTGCCAGCTCGAATAGCGGTGGTGGTAGGTGGCACCGCCGTCCTCCCAGTAGTGGTAGTGGTCGGAGACGAGGTGGGTGTAGGTGCCGCGCTCCTTGAGGATGGTGAAGGTGGAATCGTCGAACGGCTCGAACGGTCCCCATGAGCGGTGCAGGAAATTGTGGCGTCCGGTGTGCAGCTCCCGCCGCGCCGGCATGCAGGGCATGGAACCGACATAGTGGTTGTCGAACGTCACCGCGCGCTCGCCCAAGCGGCGGAAGTTGGGCGCCAGCGTCCAGTCGCAGCCGTAGTTCGGCAGCATGTGCCGGTTGAGCGAGTCGTACATCACCATGATCGCGCGCATTCGTGGGTTCCTCTTGGGCTGCTTGCCGCGCAAGTGTACGCGGTGGGGTTCCGGCGTTCCTTCGTTCGCGGTGGGCCTCGCGCGCCCTTGCGGGCGCGATGGAGGGCGAGATGCCCTCCGTCCGGGAAGGAGCGTTCACGCGTCGCATCTTCGGAGGGAGGCGCTCGCCCTCCATACGCGCCGCAAGGCGCGTCCTCTGCGCTCAGACCAGATCGAGGTCCGGGTTGGCGCGGAGGATCTCCTCTGCTTCCCGCTTCGGCTTCGCCGCGCCGCCACTGCCAAGCACTTCGCGGGCGAAGCGGAAGTAGATCGTGTAGATGCGCGTATCGCCGCCTTCCTCGACGACGAAGAACGGCGCGAGCTCAACGTTGTGCTCCGCGGCGATGCGCATCCCTTCGGAGTCGGGGTCGCGTTCGTCGGCGATCACCGTGCGGTGGATGGCGGCCATGTGGCCGGAGGTTCTGAGGCGCTGTTCCACATCCGCGCACTTGGCGCAGGGCTGGCCGTTTGCCAACACCTTCTTGACGAAGGTAATGCGGCGCTCAGCGGCGTCGGGGGAGGGCACCGGTGCTTTGCGGAACCGTAAGGCGGATCAGGCGACTATGCGGACGGGGCGCGGTGCCAGGTTCTGGGCGTGCAGTCCGCATTCCTTGTCGGTGGCGTTCTCCCACCACCAGCGCCCGTTGCGCTCGTGCTCGTGGGGGCCGACGGGCCGGGTGCATGGCTCGCAGCCGATCGAGAGGAAGCCGGAATCGTGCAGGGGGTTGTAGGGCACGTCGTTGGCGCGGATGTAGTCCCACACGTCGGCGCTGGTCCAGTTGGCCAGGGGATTGAACTTGAAGATGGGGTGGTCGCCGGTTGAGAAGGCCACGTCTTCCTGCGCGGTCGGCAGTTCGGCTCTGGTGACGCTCTGGTCAGCGCGCTGGCCGGTGATCCAGGCATCGAGTTCGCCGAGCTTGCGCCTGAGCGGCTCGATCTTGCGCACCGCGCAGCATTCGCCGTGGCCGTCTCGATAGAAGCTGAAGAGGCCCTTCTCCTTTACGAGGCGCGTCACTTCCGCCCCGTCCGGAGCCAGCACCTCGAGGCCAATGCCGTAGTGGTCGCGCACAGTCTCGAGAAATCGGTAGGTTTCGGGGTGCAGCCGGCCGGTGTCGAGGCTGAAGACCGGCACGTCCTTGCCGAGGATCGTGGCGGCAAGGTCGATCAACACCACGTCTTCCGCGCCGCTGAAGGAGATCGCAATGCGCTCGGTCTCGAAGCTCTCGAACGCCTCGATCAGCACGTTGCGCGCCTCTTCGGCAGGGCTCGGCAGTGCCTGTGCGGAGATCTGTGCCATCGTTCCTTCCCATGTCTGCGGCACCGGTGGCCAAGGGCAAAAGCGGCCGCCGATCACGAAGAGCGGCGCAGACTAGCAGCGCGGCCGCACCGCCGAAAATGATTTCTGGTTCTATGCTTATCCTTCCCATGTCCCTCTCGCGTCAGCGACTTAAACGTCTCGGCGGCATGGATCTTCCGAAGGCCGTCGGTCGCCAAATCCGGCTTGCCTACTAGCGCCACAAGAACCGTTGCCTTCGGACAACGCTTCTTGCCCCAGCCCAAGCCGTCCTAGTGTCGCGTCCCGAAAATACGTCACCCTTCCCGCTGGGCGCTGGCTGGCGCACCGATGCCGAGAAAAAGGAGGATGTGCCGCCCAGACTCTCCCCCCGAAAGGTCGGCCGGGACGAGGATTGGGCATCCCGAAGTACGTCGAACTTATGGGACGGCACACTAGCAGCCTGTCGGCCTTCGGCCGGCTTGCGCCGTCCGAAGTTCGACAGGCTGCTAGAATCCGCCGCCGCTGATTTGTGGCTCCGGGGACGTGAGCTTGGACATCCTCTGTCTTGACCTCGAAGGCGTATTGGTGCCGGAAATCTGGCCGTCGGTGGCCGAGCGCACCGGCATCGCCGAACTCAAGCGAACTACCCGCGATGTGCCCGTGTATGACGACCTCATGCGCTACCGCATGGATGTGCTCGAACGCAACGACCTCAAGCTCAGCACCATCCGCGAGGTGATTGGCGGGCTCGAGCCGCTGCCGGGAGCGACCGATTTCCTGCGCTGGGCACGGCGCAACTTTCAGGTGGCCATCCTGTCGGACACCTTCTACGAGTTCGGCATGACGCTCATGGCCAAGCTCGACCATCCGCTGCTGCTGTGCCACCGACTGACGGTGCAGGACGACCGCATCGTCGGCTATCGGCTGCGGCAGGACGATCCCAAACGCGAGGCGGTGCGGGCGTTCCACTCACTCAACTACCGGGTGCTGGCGGCGGGCGATTCCTTCAACGACACGGCAATGCTCGAAGAGGCGGACGCCGGTGTCTTCTTCAACGCCCCGGCCAACGTGGTGGCCGAGTTCCCCGAGTTCGACGCGGTGGACTCGTACGACGCCTTGGCCGCGCGTCTCAAGCAACTCCAAGGGGGGTAGGCATGACCACGGCAGGCTCGCGGTTTCGCGCCGCGCTCGAAGCCGAGAATCCGCTGCAGATCGTCGGCGCCATCAATGCCTACGCCGCCATCATGGCCGAGCGGGTGGGCTTTTCCGCGATCTATCTCTCCGGCGGCGGGGTGGCGGCGGCTTCCTATGGCCTCCCCGACCTCGGCATCACCTCCATGGAGGACGTGCTGGCGGACGTGCGCCGCATCACTGCGGCCAGTTCCTTGCCGCTTCTGGTGGATGTGGACACCGGCTGGGGCGGGGCTTTCAACATCGCCCGCACCATCCGCGAGATGGACAAGGCCGGTGCAGCGGCCGTGCACATCGAGGACCAGGTGGCGGCGAAGCGCTGCGGGCATCGCCCGAACAAGGAGATCGTCTCGAGCGACGAAATGTGCGATCGCCTTAAGGCTGCCGCCGATGCCAAGCTCGACGACGATTTCGTCGTCATGGCGCGCACGGACGCACTGGCGGTGGAGGGGCTCGATGCGGTGGTGGAGCGGGTGGCGCGGTTCGAGGAAGCTGGTGCCGATGCCATCTTCGCCGAGGCCATGACGGACCTCGCCATGTACGGTCGGGTGACCGAGGCGGTGGACATTCCCGTCCTCGCCAACCTCACAGAGTTTGGCCAGACGCCGCTCTATGCCTTGGATGAGCTAAGGAGCGTGGGTGTTAGGATGGCACTCTATCCCCTGTCCGCGTTCCGCGCCATGAGCTTGGCGGCGCTGAACGTGTACGGGACGATTCGCCGGGATGGAACGCAGAAGGCGGCGCTAGAGTGGATGCAGACCCGCGCGGACCTCTATGATTTCCTCGGCTATCACGACTACGAAGACCAGCTAGATCGGCTCTTCGCCGACGGCAAGGGCGGCTGAGAAAAGCGGCCGCAGCAGCGCCTCGAGGCGCGAGGGGAATCGCGCCTCGGCACGAACGACACGAGAGGAAGGGAAATGGTGGACAAGAAACTCGGCGGCGCAGGCCTGCGCGGCCAAAGCGCCGGCGAAACCTCGCTTTGCACGGTGGGCAAGACCGGCACGGGGCTCACCTATCGGGGCTATGACATCTCGGAACTTGCCGAGAGTGCGACCTTTGAGGAGATCGCCCACCTCATCTTCCATGGCGAATTGCCGAACGCGGCAGAACTCGATGGCTATCGCGCCAAGCTGAAGGCGCTGCGCGGCTTGCCGGACGCGGTGAAGGAAGTTCTCGAACGCATCCCCGCGGACGCCCATCCCATGGACGTGATGCGCACCGGCTGCTCCATGCTCGGCAACCTCGAGCCGGAAGGCGACTTCGGCAATCAGCAGGAGGTAGCGGACCGCCTGCTCGGCGCGCTGCCTTCCATCGTCAACTATTGGTATCGGTTCAGCCACGACGGCGTTCGGGTGGAGCTCGAAACCGATGCCGATTCCATCGCGGGCCATTTCCTCGAAACCCTGCACGGGCGCGCTCCGAGCGACCTGCATCAGCGGGTGATGGATGTCTCGCTCATTCTCTATGCCGAGCACGAGTTCAATGCCTCCACCTTCACCGCGCGGGTGTGCGCCTCGACGCTGTCGGATATGCACTCCTGCATCACCGGCGCCATCGGCTCCCTGCGCGGGCCGCTGCACGGCGGTGCCAACGAGGCGGCGATGGCGTTGATCGAACGCTTCGAAACCGCCGAAGAGGCGGTGGCGGCGGTGCGCGGCATGTTGGCGGCCAAGGAAGTCATCATGGGCTTCGGCCACGCCATCTACCGCACCTCGGACCCCCGCAACGGCATCATCAAGGGCTGGGCGGAGAAGCTGGCCGGCGAGGTGGGCGACGAGCGCTTCTATCCGGTCTCCTGCGCCATCGAGAAACTGCTCTGGGACGAGAAAAAGCTCTTCGCCAACGCCGACTTTTTCCACGCCGCCACCTACCACTTCATGGGCATTCCCACCAAGCTATTCACCCCCATCTTCGTCTGTTCGAGGGTGTCGGGCTGGAGCGCACACGTGATGGAGCAACGCTCGAACAACCGCATCATCCGGCCTAGTGCGGACTACATCGGCCCCGAGCCGCGCTCGTTCGTGCCGCTGGCGGATCGCTAGCGGTGAGCGCGAATGTCGAGACCAACGTGCGGCCAGCGCCGGATTCGGAGCTGGTTGACATCGCCGATTACGTGCTCGGCTCGGTGACGAGCGACGAAGCGTTCGACACCGCCCGTCATTGCCTGATGGACACCTTGGGCTGCGGCTTCCTCGCCCAGCGCTTCCCCGAATGCGCGAAGCACCTCGGCCCTATCGTTCCCGGCACCGTGGTACCGAATGGGGCACGAGTCCCCGGCACACAGTTCGAGCTGGACCCGGTGAAGGCGGCCTGGGACATCGGCTGCATGATCCGCTGGCTGGATTTCAACGACACTTGGCTCGCGGCGGAGTGGGGACACCCATCCGACAATCTCGGCGGCATTCTGGCGGTGGCGGACTTTGTGAGTCGGCGAGAGGCGGCAGCCGGCCGCGTGCCTCTCACCATGCGCGACGTGCTAGAAGCCATGATCCAAGCGCACGAGATACAGGGCTGCCTTGCGCTTGAGAACAGCTTCAATCGAGTTGGCCTCGATCACGTGCTGCTCGTGCGAGTGGCTTCGACTGCCGTAGTGACGCGTTTGTTGGGCGGCACCCGGGAGCAGATCGTCGACGCGCTCTCCCACGCATGGATCGACGGCTCTAGCCTGCGCACCTACCGCCATGCTCCGAACGCAGGGCCGCGCAAGTCCTGGGCCGCCGGCGACGCTACCAGCCGGGCAGTGCGCTTGGCCATGTTGGTGCTCAAGGGCGAAATCGGCTACCCGAGTGCGCTCAGCGCGCCCACTTGGGGCTTCTACGACGTCTCCTTCGGTGGCAAGCCGTTCTCCTTCCAGCGCCCATACGGCTCGTACGTGATGGAGCACGTCCTGTTCAAGATCTCCTTCCCAGCGGAGTTCCACGCCCAGACGGCGGTGGAAGCAGCGGTCGAACTGCATCCGGAGGTTGCACACCGAATGGACGACATCGACCGAATCGAGCTCACCACCCACGAATCCGCCATCCGCATCATCAGCAAGACCGGCCAGCTCAACAACCCCGCCGACCGCGACCACTGCCTGCAATACATGACGGCGATTGGCCTGCTCAAGGGCGACCTGACGGCGGACGACTACGAGGACGCCGCCGCCCGAGACCCGCGCGTCGATCAGTTGCGCGACCTCATGGTGGTGCAGGAAGACGACCGCTACAGCCGCGAATACCACGAGGCCGACAAGCGCAGCATCGCCAATGCGGTGCAAGTGTTTTTCCGGAACGGCACCAAGACCCAAAAGGTAGTGGTTGAATACCCCATCGGCCACCGCCGCCGCCGCGACGAGGGCATCCCCATCCTCGTGGACAAATTCCGTCGCAACCTGGCCATCCGCTTCCCCGCCGGCCAAGCCAACACGATTGCGGCTGTCTGCCTCGACCGCGAAGCGCTAGAGGCTACACCGGTGCATGAGTTCATGGACCAGATGGTGATCTGACCGGTCTGGGGAGGTACTCCGCCCTTCCCTACGATTTGCTCCACGCGAGTTCCCACCCGGCGGGAACGCCGAGCCGCTGCGGCGCAGGGAACAGGTTTCTTGCGACTTCGCCGTCGCGGGTCAAGCGGCCGTAGGGGACGGGCTTGTCCCGTCCCGTTCCGAATCCGTCGACCCACCCAGGCACGGGACGGGACAAGCCCATCCCCTACGAAGGGCAACGACGGGCCTTCGCTGCATGCGAGTGCTCCGGCTAGAAGCGCAGGGCGGCGCGTAGTTCTGTTATGGCGCCGCTGCCGCGGTACTGGTCCTCGCCGTGGCCGGTGGCGAACTCTAGGTTGAGTCGGTCGGGTGCGTTCGGGATGCTGAGGTCGTAGCGGATTCCGAGCATGGTGCGGCCGCGCACGGGGGAAACGTCCCACTCCGCGAACGGTGTCATCGATCCCGGTTGCCGCATGGCTGCCAAGCTGTGACCGATGCGTGCGGACATGCCCCAGGCGTTTCCGACTTGCAAGGCACCGAGGCCCGGCTGGTGGGAGTCGAGGATGGCGGAGCTCCCCGCGGCTCCCATACCGGTGCCCGAGTGGGCGGAAACCGACAGCGACATGCCCGTGCCGTCCTGAGCCGGACGCACCGTGGCCGTCAGGCTGAGGCCGTTCTCCTCGTAGTCGTCGGCTGCGTGCAGGGCGAGAAGCCTTGCCTTTGCCTCAAGGCTCAGGCGGCCGGAGTCGAAGCGCACGCCACCGATCAACTCGCCGCCGGCGCCAGTCTCGCCGTCACCGCTGTCGTGGCGCGCTGCCACCTCGCCGAACCAAGCGAGGCTGCCGCCGTCTTGCAGCGTGACCAGGCGCGCCGCTTCCATGCCGGCGCGCTGGCGAGCAACGCCCACTTCAAGGCCGTTGATGATGCCGATGCCGCCGTCGGTTTGAAGTTCAAGGACACTCGTGTCGCCTAGGATCGAGACGTCCCAAGCATCGGCGGAGGCGATGCTGCGGCGTCCGCCGAGGCTCAACATCCACATGGAAAGATCAGCCGATCCGCGCTGTGTGGTGGTGCTGCGGGCTTGCGTGACATCGCCCCAGCCGGCACCGACGATCGCCCACACTTCGGCGTCCTCACTGGGCGAACCATGCAGGTAAGGGAAGACGCTCGTGAGTTCCGTGTCCAGGCTGCCGGTGCCGCTCGCGCCGCGGCCGGCAAACTCGTAGTCGGCTTCGCCGGAACTCGACGACACTGCGAACCCGGCCATCCAGCGCTCGCCGAAGTCGGCGTCGGCACCGAAATAGACGCTGCTCACGCCGCCGTCGTAGGCGCTGGCTTCGAAGGACTGGCGGTCGACATGGCCCCAGAAGGTCCACTCGGCCGGGGGCTCCCACTTCACGTCGGCTGCGGCTGCCCGGTGCATGCCGAATCCGGTGCCAAAGCCAGCTCGGTGCCGATCGTCGACGAAGGAAGTGCCGACGGAACCAGGGCCGAAGCGAGATGCGTGGTGCGAGAAACCCCAATGGTCATGCACGCCGATGCGCTGCCCCTGCCATGTGCTCTGGCCAGCGGCCGGCTTGGCGATGCCTCGCGCGGCCCGGAACCGGGCACCGATGGCGGACTGCACGCTCGACAGCGTGCTCGCGCCGATGGCGGCAAGGCTTCGTTCCGTGGCGTCGGCTTCCGCCGCGTCCGTGCTGACGGTGACGCGGAAGGTCTGCGAGGCGGTTCCGGCGGTATTGGCGGCGGTGACCGTGACCGTTCCCTCGCCCTCCACGAGGGGCGAAACGGTCACTTGGCTGCCGCCCCGCGTCACGGCGAAGGCGTTGCCCTCGCGGGTGACGCTGTAGGTAAGCGCCGTGCCGGTGAATGCGCCGGATGCTTCGACCGTTTCTGAGCCGCCGCCGGTCGTCAGCGAGAGGTTGGGCAGCGAACCTACCGTGGCGGGCACCTGATCCTGAACCGTCACTAAGAACTCGTGCATTGCGCTGCCGGAGGCGTTGCTGGCGGTGACGGTCACCGTGGCATTGCCGGCGACCAGAGCCGTGAGCGCAATCGTCTGGCCAGACAACGTGGCCGTCGCGTTTGCGTCGGACGAGGAGGCGACCGCATAGACGAGCGCGTTGCCCGTAAACGCCTCCGAGAAGTCCACTTCCGCCGTGTCGCCGACGATGAGCGTTACCGCCGCCAGTTCCCCCACGGCCATCGGCGTTTGATCGCTCACCATGATCGTGAAGGTCTCGCTCACGCTGCCGGCGGAGTTGCTGGCCGTCACCGTCACCATCGACTCACCGTGCGACAACGCCTCGACGTCAATCGTGGTGCTGGCGTCTGAATCGCGCGTTGCGGTGGCCGCTTCGGCATCGGACACCGCCATCGAAAAGCTGAGTGCCGTGCCCGAGAACGTCTCGGCGAAGTCCACGGACGCGCTGTCGCCGACGGTGAGGGCAAGGTCGTCAAGCGGCTTGGCGACCATCGGCGGGATGTCCTCTACCGTCACCATGAACTCCTGCGTCGCGGTGCCGGAGGCATTGCTGGCAGTGACGGTCACCGTGGCGTTGCCGGCGGCGAGGGCCGTGAGCTGGGCGGTCTGGCCAGACAGCGTGGCGGTCGTGTTCGCGTCGGAGGAGGACGCGACGGAATAGACGAGCGCGTTGCCCGTAAACGCCTCCGAGAAGTCCACTTCGGCAGTTTCGCCCACGACGAGCGTCACCGCGGCCAACTCCCCAGCAGCCATCGGCACTTGGTCGCGGACCGCAATCGTGAAGGTCTCGCTCACGCTGCCGGCGGTGTTGCTGGCCGTCAGCGTCACCGTCGTCTCGCCGTGCGCCAGCGCTTCGACATCGACCGTGGTGCTGGCGTCTGAATCGCGCGTTGCGGTGGCCGCTTCGGCATCGGACACCGCCATCGAAAAGCTGAGTGCCGTGCCCGAGAATGTCTCGGCGAAGTCCACGGACGTGCTGTCGCCAACGGTGAGGCTCAAGTCGTCAAGCGGCTTGGCGACCAACGGCGGGATGTCCTCTACCGTCACCATGAACTCCTGCTTCGCGGTGCCGGAGGCATTGCTGGCAGTGACAGTCACCGTGGTGCTGCCGGCGACGAGGGCCGTGAGCCGGGCCGTCTGGCCAGACAGCGCGGCGGTCGCGTTCGCATCGGAGGAGGAGGCGACGGAGTAGACGAGCGCGTTGCCCGTGAACGCCTCCGAGATGTCCACTTCGGCGGTTTCGCCGACGACAAGCGTCACCGCGGCCAACTCCCCAGCAGCCATGGGCACTTGGTCGCGGACCGCGATCGTGAAGGTCTCGCTCACGCTGCCGGCGGTATTGCTGGCCGTCAGCCTCACCGTCGCCTCGCCGTGCGCGAGCGCTTCGACGTCAATGGTGGTGCTGGCGTCGCCATCGCGTGTTGCGGTGGCCGCATTGTCAGGGTCGGACACCGCCATCGAAAAGCGCAAGGCCGTGCCTGAGAACGTCTTGGCGAAGTCCACGGACGCGCTGTCGCCGACGGTAAGGGCAAGGTCGTCAAGCGTCTTCGCGACCATCGGCGGGATGTCCTGAACGGTAGTGCGGAAGGCGAGCATCGCGCTACCGGCCGAGTTGCTCGCCGTGACGGTTACCTCCGTGGTGCCGGCCGCATGCGCTTGCACGGCGGCCATCGTGCCGTCTGCCGTTGCCGTCGCCACGCTGTCGTCGGTGGACGTCAGCGAGTAAACGAGGTTCGTGCCGGTGAACCCTGCGCTGAAGTCCACGGACTCGGTGTCGCCCACGACAAGGGTGATGTCACCGAGTTCGCCCACGGCCTGGGGTTCGCGGTCCTTCACCGTGACGGTGAACTCCGTTTCATCGATGCCGGCGACGTTCCAGGCCACGACCGTGACCGTGGCCGTGCCGGGACCTACCGGAATCAGAGTGATGTCATAGCCTTCGTGCTCGAGTCGCACGACGTTTTCGTCGGACGACTCGGCGGTGCAATCGGTGGGGCGGTTCGAGAACACTCCATAGAAGTTGATCTCGAGCCGCGGCTCGTCCACGAACATCATCACGTCGTCGATGGCGCCAACGGCAACCGGTGCCTCTGCCGCAGCGACGGGAGCCGCCATGAGCATGCCCACAGGCACCAGCACCAGCATGGCCCACCGGCGGAGCAGGCCTCGGAAGCTCTCGCGAGCATCGCCGGGGGCGAGATCTTGGGTCAACACGGAGCGGTCTCCTTCCATGCCAGCGTGCTCGAGGCACCCGGCGAAGCACGTTGCGACTGTCATCGTTCGGCCGGCGCCTGAAGCGTTACCGTGGTGACGCGCCGGTTCTCTTGCCGCCCTTCGGCGGTGCGGTTGTCAGCGGCGGGTTTCATTTCGCCGTGGCCGACGGTGGTGAGACGGGTTGCATCCACACCGGCCGCGATCAGGTGGTCGCGCACCGTCTCGGCGCGACGTTCGGACAACCCTTGGTTGTAGGTCGCACGTCCCTGCCAATCAGTGTGGCCCTCGATGATCGCCCGCGCTTCGCGGTACTTGAGCAGCATGGCGATGCCTTCGCGCAGCGTCGCCTCCTGGTCGGCACGAATGTCGGATTCGTCCACATCAAACAGCACCGTGAACGAGAGGGGCTCCTCAGGCACCAGCGGGCAACCGTCCTCGCCCTCGCCGGGCGTGTCGGGGCATTTGTCGAGGTAATCGGGCACGCCGTCGCCGTCGCGGTCCAGCGGACAGCCGCGTTCATCCACCGCGACGCCTTCGGGGGTGTCGGGGCAGGCATCGTCGGGGTCCGCAACGCCGTCACCGTCGCTGTCGGGCGGGAACGGGCAACCCCGTTCATCCACGGGCACGCCCGCCGGCGTTCCGGGGCAGTCGTCGTCGGCATCGGGCACACCATCGCCGTCGCGATCCGGTGGCGGGTATGGCGAGACGTCACCAAGAAAAAGAGCAACGCCCACTTGTGCGAAGGGATCGAGTGGGCTGGTGCCCGATGTCTTCACGGCGCGCAGGTCCGCACGCCACGAAACTCGCGTGCCCAGATCGCCGAAGGCACCGAAACCGGCGAACACTTGGGTGGCGTCCTCGTCCGGCCCGCCGTTTACGGCGAACGAGGAGCGACCGGCGCCAAACACGACATAGGGCTGCAGGGCGCGTCGGGCCTTGGGCAGAGACCAGAGCCCCGAAAGCCAAAAGGAATCCGCATCGCCTCGATCGGCCGACCAGGAGAGATACGCCGCCTCGGCGGCCCAGTCGTCTGTGATGCCGTAGCCGACACTGAGCGCGAGGTCCGTGGAAGCGCCCACGTCGTGCTTTCGCGGGGCCTCCTTCATCGCCACCACGGGTGATACAAACCATTGACCTGCTTCGGGATTCTCTCTGGCTTCCAGGGGCAGGCATAGGGCCAGCGCAAGCAGCGGAACGGGGAATGAGGACAGGCGCACAGTGACGATTCGCTCTACCAAACCAGCAATGGCTATTGTAACAATGGGCTGGATCGGAATGGGAAGGAAGCTATGCCCTTATCGGGGGCTTTTGTCCCCTATTCCGTGCCAATGGTGTGCCATTCGCTGTGGGGACGCCAGACGTCGAGCAGCTTTGAGGCTTGAGGTTCCTGCACGCCACGCGGTAGCCCCCACAAGGGGTGTGCACTTACGCGGTAACTCCCGAGAGCGCCCTGACCGTGCGCTTGCAGTCAGCGATGTACTCGTCGCGTCCCGGTGCGGCCACCGGCGTCACGAGCGCCGTGGAGACGCCGGCGGTGGCGTAGTCGGCAAGGCGCTCCTGCACCTCCTCGTCGGTGCCAATCAGCGTGCGTTCTCGAATGAGGGCTTGGGGCACTGCTTCGAGCGCCTCTTGGCGTTGTCGGTTCCCCCACAAGCGCGCCACTTCGAGACAGGCCTCCTCGAGCCCGGCGCGGGCGAACATGCGGCGGTACACGGGTGCCATGGCGTAGGTGAACAGCTCGCTGCGGTAGCGGTCCTGCACCTCCTCGTAACGACCTGTCTCGGTGGCGCGGAAGAAGACGACCACCTCGAAGTCGTCGAGAGATCGACCTGCCCTGTCAGCGCCTGCCTGCAGGCGGACGCGCGCATGGCGCACATCCGCCGTCGTGACGAAGTTCAGAATCACACCATCTGCGACCTCGCCGGCGAGTTCCAGCATGCGGTCGTTGAGGGCCGCGAGATAGATGGGAACGCGACGCTCGGGCGGTCGAGCCAACTGGGCCCGGCGGTAGCGCCAGCGGCCGGTTTCGGTGGTCACTCGTTCGCCATCGAGCAACCGACGGGTGATTTCGACGCACTCGCGGGTGAGGCCGAGGGGCGAGTCGCCCCAGGGCGTCGCGTGCCAGTCCTCAACGATGATCGGCGTGCTGGTGCCGAGCCCGAGCACGAAGCCCTCATCGGTGAGCTGGTGCAAAGACGCGGCCATCATGGCCAAGAGCAGCGGATCCCGAGTTTGCATGGGCACGATGGCGGTGCCGAGGCGGCCTTGCCCGAGTTGGCTGCCGGCCGCGCCAAGCAACGACGCCGCCTCCAGCGCATTCACCTCCGCGGCCCAGAGCCCGCCCCAGCCTGCGTCGCGGGCGCTGAGCGCAAGATCGATGTTCTCCGGCAGCGAGCGCCCGGCGGCTGCCATGTCGATGCGTAGTCTTGTCATGTCCGCAATGGTACCCCGGCACGAAGACCAGGTAGGGATGCGGTCCCTCCGAGAGGCACGACTTCGCGCATTGAGCGAGACGCGTTACGGGAGCGACACGCCGAGCGCCGCGAGTTGTCGTTCCATTTGCGGGGCCCAGCCCTTGTTGGCGGCCGGGCTCGCCGGGCTAGGGTGCAAGATGCCGTCGATGCGAGGGCCCGGCCTCAGGGCGTCGTGGCAGCGGGCTTCGGCGTATCTGCCGATGCCGAGGACGAGGCTCGGTTCGAGGTAGTCCACGATCTTGGCCAAGGCGCGATCGCAGATGTCGTAAAGGGCCTTGCGCTCGGCCGCAGGCAGATGGTTCGGCGTTCGGTTGCGACCGGATTCTTCCAGGAACGCCAAGGGACAGTGGTTCCAGATGAAGAAACGCCGGAAGAAGGCGTCCGGGGTACCGAAGCGCTCCTGCGCCCAGCCCCAAACGCGCTGGCCGCTCACTTCGCTGCGCGAGCACTCGAAGCCCTGGATGGGGCGCCTGGGGTGTTGCTCGGCCGGCGTCGTCACACCGGTGCAAATGCCTAGCCAGTCGCGCACCAACGCAACCTCACCGAACGGAACGCCCGTTTGCACCATGCCCCACGGCCCAGGATTCATCCCCACCAACAGGATGTCGGCTTCGCGCCGGCAGTATCGTTCGAGATACTGCCGGTGCGCGCCTGCGGCATAGTCGAGTGGGTTGTACACGTGTGCCACCGGCGGCTGGAACGTGCAGCGTCCAGCCGCTCGCGCCAGCGTTCGGGCGATGGCTACCGGCGTCGTCTCGCCGACGTCGCGTTCAGTCGTCAAGCGGGTTGATCCCCTCATTGCGGAGCAGCGCCGCGAGCCGTATGAGCGGCAGGCCGATGGCGGCGGTGGGGTCTTCGGTTTCGACGCGCTCAAACAGCATCACGCCACGGCTTTCGGACTTGATGGCGCCGGCACAGTCCAAGGGTTGATCGAGTTCCACGTAGCGGCGGATTTCGGCCTCCGAGAGTCGGCGAAACGTGGTGGTGGTGCGGTCCGTGTGGGTCTGCAACTGCCCGGTGGCGCTGTTCAGCACTGCAACACCGGTGAGGAAATCGACCCGCTGGCCGGAGAGTTGCGCGAGTTGTCGCTCGGCGTTCGCCACGGTGCCGGGCTTGCCGAGCACCTTGCCTTCATGCACGGCCACCTGATCGGAGCCGACCACCACCGCGCTTGGCGACCCGTCACCGACCTTGCGCGCCTTCAGCTCCGCGAGCCGCAGCACCAGCGCCGCCGGTGGCTCGCCCGGCAGGGGGCTCTCGTCCACATCCGGAGATGCGCTGTCGAAGTCGATGCCGAGGCGAGCGAGGAGTTCGCGGCGATAGCGGGACGAGGACGCAAGAATCAGTCGTGGTGCCATGCAGCGAGACAAGCGTACGTTTGCGGTGGGCGCAAAGCATACGCGTACAGACACGCTGCACCGCGCCTTCGGAGGCGAGGCACTCCGCCCTTCTCCGAGGTGAGCATTTACACTGTCGGCGTTGCACGAAAAAGGGGGAGCTAGCCGGCATGGACAACGGCGCCAAGGACGCGGCACTGCGCGAGCGGGCCGCGAACGTGATTCCGGGCGGAATGTACGGTCACATGGCCATGGGTGCGCGGATGCCGGCCAACTATCCGCAGTTCTTCGCCCGCGCCAAGGGCGCCCGGCTGTGGGACGTGGACGGCAACGAGTACATCGACTACATCTGCTCCTACGGCCCGATGATCGCTGGCTACGGCAACGAGCGCATCGCGGCGAGGGCCGAGGCGCAGCGGGGCAGCATCGACATCGGCAATGGCCCGGCCGCGAACGTGGTGGAGCTTGCCGAGCGCCTCGTCGGCACGGTGGCGCACGCGGATTGGGCGGTCTTCTCCAAGAATGGCAACGATGCCACTACCACCTGCGTCATGGCCGCGAGGGCGCATCGCGGGCGCAGCAAGGTGCTGGTGGCGCGGGGCGCCTACCACGGCTCGCAGCCTTGGGCCAACCGCCGTGCCCCCGGCGCGCCCGGAACGGAGCACGATGCCTTTCCCGTGTACGACTTCAACGACGTGGCGAGCGCGGAGGCAGCGGTGCGGGAGCACTCCGGCGACATCGCCGGCATCATGGTGTCGGCATTCCGCCACGACGCCGGTTCGCATCAGGAACTGGTGGATCCGAACTTCGCGGCCGCCGTTCGGCGCCTGTGCGACCAGGAAGACGCGGCGCTGATTCTCGACGACGTGCGCGCCGGCTTTCGCCTCAGCCTCGATGCATCGTGGTCGCTTTTGGGGATTCGCCCCGACCTTTCCGCGTGGGGCAAGGCCATCGCCAACGGCGAACCGCTCGCGGCAACGCTCGGCAGCGAGCGCTTCCGGGACGCCATGAAGTCGGTGTTCGTCACCGGCTCCTTTTGGTATCAGTCCGCGCCCATGGCGGCGGCCCTCGAGACCCTCGACGTGCTGCACGAGGAGAATGCGCCGGCACGCCTCGAAGCCCTCGGCCAGCGCCTGCGCGACGGCATCGACGAGGTGGCGCGGCTGCATCAGGAGCGCATCCGCCAAAGCGGGCCGCCGCAGATGCCAGCGGTGATGTTCGAGGACGACCCCCAATGCGAACGCGGCCTGGCCCTGTGCTCCGGCCTAATCGAACGCGGTATCTACTTCCACCCATGGCACAACATGTTCCTGTCGCTCGCCCACACCGAAGACGACATCGACCGCACCATTGAAGCGGTGGACGCGGCGATGGGGGAGTTGTAGCGCCACAAGAATCGTTGCCTTCGGACAACGCTTCTTGCCCCCGCCCGTAGGGGCACCTGATGTCCTCCGGAGGGAGGGCGTCCCGCCCTCCGTCGCGCCCGCGCGGGCGCGCATCCTTGTGGTGCAGCGAGTGTTCTGCGCGCCTTGCGGCGCGATGG
>JAPPDJ010000016.1 GCA_028824555.1 Gammaproteobacteria bacterium
TCCGGACAACACCGAATCGAGGCAACCGAAAGGGTACAGGGCGTCCCGCCCTCCAAGCGTGCCGTAGGCACGCACGCAGCGGAGCCGGCCAAGGCCGCAGCCCACGTTCCAGACAACGCCAACAAACCGCCAGCCTCGAACAACGCCAGAAGCCCGTGCGTCAGCCAGATTGCGGACGTTAGCTGCCGTCGGTGTCAAACGTGAACGTGGTCAATGCACGCCACACCTCGCCGCGGCGCAGGATGGCATGCGGGCAGTGGCCGAGATACGCGGCGTGGTTGGGAGCGTCGGGGAACTGCTGGGTTTCGAGGCATAGGGCACCGTGGCGCGTGTACGGCACGCCGTCGGCACCGAACTCGTCGAGCGTGTTTCCCGTGTAGAGCTGCACGCCGGGTTGGTCGGTGTGGACGGCGAGCGAGCGTCCGCTGGCGGGATGACGAACCCGCGCGGCTTCACGCATCCCTCGGCCGTCGATGACAAACGTGTGGTCGAAGCCGCCGGCTCGCTGCAGTTGCGGGTCGTTCAGGAATAGCCGCTCCCCAAGTGCGACGGCTTGGCGCAGGTCGAAGGGCGTGTCGTCCACCGGCCGCAGTTCGCCGAGTTGCAGGAGCTCCTCGCTCACCGGCAAGTAGCGGGAAGCGGCGATGGCAACCTCGTGATCCGCCACGGTCGAGCCGGGGGTTCCGCTCAGGTTGAAGTAGCCGTGCGAGGTCAGGCTCACCGGTGTGGGCGCGTCCGTGGTCGCCTTGAAGTCGAGCGACAGGCGGTTGCCGGCGAGGGAGTAGCGCGCAGTGACTTCGAGCGTTCCCGGATAACCACCGTCGCCAGCTTCGCTCGTGAGCCGTAGCACCACCGCCTCGCCTTCCACGGCGCCTTGCCAATGGCGAACCCCAAAGCCCTGTCGTCCGCCGTGCAACTGGTGCGGCGGGATGTTGGCATCCAGCTCGTGGACTTCGCCGTCGAGTTCGAACCGCGCCCCGGCGATGCGGTTGGCATAGCGTCCGACCAGACAGTTGAAGTGCGGGTGGCGACCCAGATAGCCGTCCAGCGTCGGGCAGCCGAGCAGCACGTTGGCGAATGTGCCGTCGCAATCTGGCGCCTCGATGCTGGTCACCGTGCCGCCGTGTTCGATGATGGTCACACGCAGTTCCGCCGTCGTGAGGCGGAAGCCCCGGAACTCGGGGTGTGCGTCGAACGATTCGATTTGCGTTGCCGTCATTCGCCGTGCCCGCTGGAACGGGCGGAGCGATTGCGGCGGCGCCGAAAGCGCTTGTATTCCCATTGGTACTGGGCCGGATTGCGGCGCACAACCTGTTCGATCGCGGCGTTCATTGCCGCGGCGCTGGTCGCCGCATCGGGCGAGTACACGTCGCCGTGCAAGGGTTCGATGTGGGCGGCGAACCCACGCCGCGTGCGCTCCACCCAGGCCAGCACCACGCGCGGCCGCACTCGCATGATGAGCCGGTGTGCCAGCACCATCGTCAACACGTCTTGGCCGAAGAACGGCGCATCGACTGCGGCCGATGGCGGTGGTGTTTGATCGGGGAGCAAGCCAACGATGCCGTGGTCACGGGCAACGGCATAGAACTGCTTGAGGCCGCGTCGCGTGGTGGGTGCCATGCATACGCCCCAGCGGGTCCGGGCCCGACACACGAGCGACTCGAGGCTCTTGATCTTCGGTGGCGCGTAAAGGCACGTGAGCCCCGGGCCGCTGCCGAACACATGGCCGAGGAGCTCCCAGTTGCCGAAATGCGGCATCAGCACCAGCACCGCACCGGGGGCGGCCTCGACGTGCGCAATGCCCTCTACACTCTGCACAAGGCGCGCGGCACGGCGCGGGGTCCCGTGCCAGACGAGGCCCATCTCGGCGAAGGTCTTGGCGGTCTCGATCAGGCTCTGTCGTGCGAGTTTGCGCCGGGAGCGGGCCGAGAGTTCGGGGAAGCAGCGCTCGATGTTCCCTTGCGTGGTGCGGGCGGCTCGGACGCCGAGGAGCCATTGGGTGTTGGCGACGACCAGCGCCAGGGCGTGGGCAACGGAAAGTGGCAGCAGGCTGAGGCCCCTGGCCACGAGCTGCAACAGGACGGGTGCGAGGGTTTCGAGTCTCTGGTGTCGTTTCGGACGGGCAACGTCGCGAGGAGCCTTCGCCTCACGCCCCTCGGACTCGCTCGTCGGTGCGATGCTGGTCATCGAGGCCGCGCCAAGACGATCTCGGAGAAGAGCCCTAGAACCCCGCCTCGCCGGCCCGGATGGTCTTGAGGTATTCCTCATCGAGCCGCTCGTATTCCGAGCTGCCAGGCTTCATCACGAACACCGGGTCGTCAATCGCCGTGATGTCGTATGCCTCGCGGCGAAGGTCGCCCTTCACCATCTTGAAGGTGCCGGTCACGTCGATGTCGGATTGCTGGCGCACGAAGATGGGGCGAGCGTACGACGGCAGCTCTCGATTCACCCATTCCGCCAGTGCATCAAGGCGCAGGCTGTCCACACCCTCCGCTAGCCGCACGGCAGCCATGCCGGCGCGGCCGTCGCTGCCCGGCACTTCCACGCCATAGACGTTGCAGAACTCCACATCGTCGAAACCGTTCAGGATTTCGCCGACCTCGTTGGTGGAGACGTTTTCGGACTTCCAGCGGAAGGTATCGCCGACGCGGTCCACGAACTGATAGTGGGCGTAGCCCAAGGTAAATCCCACGTCCACCTCGCGGATCAGGTCGCCGGTGTTGAACCAGGCATCGCCTTCCTCGAAGGCGTTACGAACGATCTTGCGCTCGGTGGCCTCCGCGTCGGTGTAGCCCTCGAACTTGGCCAGCGGATTGATGTGGCCGAGCAGCAGGCCCGGCTCGCCGCTCGCGACATTGCGACACTTGCCGTCGTCTCCGCGCACGATCTCGTCTGCGTCCACGTCGTATTCCACCACCGCGACGCGGTTGGACGTGAGGCCGATTGTGCAGTCCTTGTTGAGGAAGTTGGCGAACGAGATGTTGCCTTCGCTGGCGGCGTAGAACTCCGAGATGCGCTCGATGCCAAAGCGGCTCTTGAAGTCGAGCCAAAGGTCGGGTCTCAAGCCATTGCCCATCGCCGTGCGCACTGGATTGTTGGCATCGTTGGGCTCGGGCGGTGTCGCCATCAGATAGCGGCAGAGTTCGCCGATGTAGAGCAGTGCCGTGCAGCCGTGCTCGCGCACGTCCGCAAGGAAGGCACTGGCCGAGAAGCGACGCCGCAGGAACATCGAGGCGCCGGAGTCGAGCACGGCGCCGAAGCCGATGATGAGCGCGCTGCCGTGATACAGCGGCATGCAGCAATAGAGGCGGTCCTTCTCCGTAATGCGCAATCCTCCCCGCGCCGCCGCGCCGCCGCCCATCAGGCAGCGCCAGTTGGAGACGATGGCCGCCTTCGGCAGGCCGGTGGTGCCGGAGGTGAATATGTGGAAGGCCTGCTCGCCCAGGGTTCGGTTGGCGGTGTCCGCCGGGTTGGCCTCGGACTGGCCTTGGCTGAGGGCCATGAAGTCGGCGGCCCAGTTGGGCGCGGGCGCCTCGTCGTCGGCGACGAACAGATAGTCGCTGCCTTCTTCGAGGTGCAGGTCCGACTTCACGCCGGCAATTGCCTCGCTGAGCTCCGCGCCGAACACGCACTTCTTCGACTGCGTGACCGTGAGGCAATGACTGAGTGGCCGCCCGGTGAGGTTGGTGTTGATGAGTGAGGCAATGACGCCGAGCTTGTTGGCCGCGAGCACGAGCGCCAGCATGTCGATGCTGTTCTGCATCATCAGGCTCACCGCATCGCCTGGTGCGAGCCCCGTGTTGCGCAAGACCCCGGCATGGCGATTGGCACGGGCGTTGAGTTCCGCCCAAGTAACGGACTGCCCCTCGAACACGAGGGCAACGCGCTCGCCGAACAGCACCGCATTGCGCTCAGCAAGCTCGCCCAATGAACCCTGTTCTTCGGGGGGCCGAGGCGTCATGGCCTTCTTGAGCTTGAGCAGCGCCGGCAACTGCACCACCGTCGATATCACGTCGCGAACGCCCATGGCGGTTTCACCCTGCTTGATCGAGTCCCGCGAAGATAGGCCGGCTACGCCCCGAAGGAAAGGGGGTGGAACCGGTACCGGCTGGCGATCTCTGTCGGCCCAGAGCGGTGGCCTAGCTCGAAAATGCTCGACTTCCACCCTCCGGATGTGGTAGGGGGCACACCGCTCTCACAATATGTGGGGTTTTCGAGTCCTGTTTTGCCCAGATGTTGTGTTTTGCCTACTAGCGTGTATATTGCGCATCGGGGAAGGAACCTTCCAAAAAAGGGCGGCACCTGCCACAGTGGTGCGACTGCCGTGAGAGGACGGGGGCCCGGCGGTCATTGCCGCCGGTAACGCAAACCTTCTGCAATGGAGAAGCTGATATGGCGACCCGCAGAGTTGTACGCGTCAGGACGGTACGCAAAACTGTCCCGGTTCGCGTCCAAGTGAAGGTCAGGCAGACGGTCGTAACCACGACTGTCCGCAAGACTCGCCGCTAGGACGCGAGCTTAGCACCTTGGCAAGCCCGTTCGGGGAATGCCAAGGTGCACCCCCATGTTCCATAGCATATCCCATCATTCAACTTGAAAGGGAAAACACCTTATGGCCAAGAAGGTCACAAGCAAGAAGGTCGCGAGCAAGGCATCTGATGTCCTTCGCGACAAGCGGACAAGCTCCAAATCGAAATCTGCGGCAGCATCAGCCCTAGCCCAGCGGGAGAAGGGAGGGAAGGGAAAGAAAGGGTGAATGGACTGTCCTGAGTCCAGGAAGGCCGCGGCCCAGCTATGTGGGCGCGGCCCTCTTGCCCTTTCCCTAGCCTGATAGCGCTAGCAGCGCCTCTGCCCCGAGGGGGCTTCGCTTTAGGGAATCGACCCGAGCGCTCCAAGACATGCCGGAAGCGGGATGGCGGCTAGAGGACCTTCGACAAGTCAATCTCCCCTTGGATACCTTCTCTGTCTGTCCTTCTCCGTGCCGCGTTTCTGGTGCCTTCGGCTAGGCTCGATTCGCCGCGATGCGTGCGGCGAGCGGCTTGGTCGTTACAAAGGGGCCTCCCTTCCGTGGTTGAGTCGTGAGCCCCGGCAAGGCCCCAATCCTCGCCGGTGGCGGGCTCACCGTATCGTAGCTGGGGGAGGGCAGTGGCTACCACTACCCGGCGCAGCGCTCCACGCCGCGCTGTCCGATAGGCATGGATGGCTTGGGGGTCATAGGGGGTTGCGCGGGCTGCAAATGGCTGTGACTCTCGCGGTTGGGAGCAATCAGAGGAACGGTCATGAACGAGGTCTGGAGCGTGGGCGACGTGCGCATCACGCGCGTGGTGGAGATGGAAGTCACCGGCGGGTCGCGCTTCATCCTGCCGGATGCCACGCGGGACGCCTGCCTCGCGTATCCGTGGATGCAGCCGCACTTTATGGACGCGAAGGGCAACTTGGTGATGAGCATCCACGCATTGGTGCTGGACACCGGCGAACGCCGCATCGTCGTAGACACCTGCATCGGCAACGACAAGGAACGCGCCATCCCCACCTGGAGCCATTTGCAGACGAGCTTTCTGGCGGACATGGAGGCTGCCGGCTATCCGCGCGAGACCGTCGACACCGTGCTCTGCACACACCTGCACGTCGATCACGTTGGCTGGAACACCATGCTCGTAGACGGCGAGTGGGTGCCGACCTTCCCCAACGCCCGCTACCTGATTGGTGAGCACGAGTTCCGCTATTGGGAGTCCGAAGACGACGAAACCCGTCGCGACTCCATCATTGCCGACTCGGTGCGCCCGGTGCTGGACGCCGACCTCGTGGATTTCGTCGCGACGGATCACGTCGTCGTCCCAGGCATCCAGCTAACCCCCACACCTGGTCACACCCCCGGCCACGTCAGCGTCCGCATCTCGTCCGGCAACGAAGAAGCCCTGATCACCGGCGACTGCATCCACCACCCCTGCCAAATGACCCGCACCGATTGGTGCAGCTCGGCAGACTACGACAAATCGGAAGCGAGGCGCACAAGGGAAGGGCTCCTTGCCGACCTATCGGAGTCCGAAACTCTGGTAATCGGCACCCACTTCGCAACCCCCACCGCCGGCCACGTCCGCCCCCGCTCCGAAGGCGGCTACTGGTTTGACGTGGGGTGAAGGAAGGGACGTGCCTGCAGGACTCCACGGCGACGGAATTCGTCGCGAATCGCTTTGCTCCTACGATGGCCCCCGTTGTGGGAAGGAACAGATGCGCAGGCTCAGAGCCAACAATGCGACCGTTTACGCCGCGTTTTTCGACTGATGTTTCGAACTCGCTTTGCTGGCGGTGGTGACGACTTGGCAGCCGAAGGTTACGCTTTGCTTGCCCTGCAGAGCGATGAGAAGTCGCAGGCACCGCACTTGCGCTTGCTCGGGGTTGGCGTTAGGCGGAGGGAACGGAGAGACTTCGCTGCGCTGCGGGTTTTCTTCCGCACGTCTTCCATAAACTCCTCGTCCACCGCACGGGGTTTTGCCTCGCCGTCTCGCAGCTCATAGATCTCAACAAAGTCAGCGTCTCGTCCGGTAAGTTCCTCGTAGCCGAGGGCGTAGGTGTGGAGTTGATGCTCGGTGACTTCCTCTTCCTGACTCCGTTCGTTGGACTTCAGATCGACGATCGTGACCTCGTTCGTGTCGGTCCGCCGCACAAGGTCAATGCGGCCTCGAATGCGGACACCGTCACCCAAGTTCACCTCGACGTTCTGCTCCGAGAACTCAATCTGGTCGAACCGGTCCTTGTTGTCCTCGATGTATTTACGGATGTCACGGCGGGCCGCCTTTTCGAGGTCTTCCCGCAGCTGGCCGAAGGCGTAGGGTGTCCGCAGATGTCGTTCGACAAGCTCAGGCACACTATCAACGTCGATGGGTTTGCCATCCATTGCCCGGTAGTGGACTTCCGCCAGTGCATCGTGCAGGGACTTGCCGTAGCCCATGGGACGTTGGATCGGAGCATTGAATCCGTAGAGGACTCGGAGCTTGAACTGGTACGGGCACTCGAACATGTACTTCAGGTCTGAAAATGAAAACTCGACGTCAGCGACTGACGCCCGGGGAGTTGGCTTTAAACGTGGTCGGCTTTCGTAGCTCGACATTCGCCTCTTGACATACTTGGACGCAAGCACTTCATCCCAGAACTTGGATTTACGCTTGTACAGCTGGTTCGTTGGTACGGGTGCCCAGGTCATGTGAAGGAACTTCATGCTCCTCGTCATGGCGACGTAGAATAGGCGACGCTCGTCTGACTCGGATGCGTCATAGCGGTCAGCGTTCTCAAACGCTTTTCGAGGAACGACTTGCCACAGCCCGCTCTTGCGCAATTGGGATGGGAACCGATTCCGGAGCAATGCAGGCAAGAATACGACTGGCCACTCTCGCCCCTTGGCTTGGTGAACAGTGGTGATCTGGACGGCGTCCGGCGTGACGTATGCCGTGTCTTGCGAGCCTTCGCTGTATGTGTCGTCCCCGTCGTAGTAAAGGAACGCGGCGAATCCGTGAAATGAGCTCCAAGTTTGGTCTGCGAAGTGAATGGTCTCCCAGTCGGTGATTGCCTCGCTAAAGCGACCAAGGTTGAAGAGGGCTGCCTGTCCACGGGAGTCGGCAACATCTTCCTCGCGAAGCTGAATGAGTTCCAGGAACCTGAGGAAGACCGCCTGAATGCTCGGAAGACCATCCGATTCTTGCGCTACACCGTCGCGGATGCCCTTGGCGTAGGTCAATGCGTCCGCGAGCTTGCGGGCGGGTGTTCCGAGACTCGAGCTCTTCCACGCGTTGTGGACCGAATCTCGCTCGGGCGCGTTGCGTCTGTTCTCTCCGTGCCCGATCGGACGGCCACTGATGTAGTGGAAGAGCAGGCGCGCTGCGTCTGCCTCTGGGGCTTCGAAGAGGTTGGCTATGCCTGCGACAACAAACGGGATGCCCGCCTTAGCCAGGGCTTCTGCGATTGCGGAGCCGTTATTTCTGACGCTCCGCAGCAGGATTGCCATGTCGGACCAAGCCAATCCTCGACTTTCGCCACGATCCGTAAACCGGATCCCTCGTACGGATTTGATTGTGTTGGCAATGTAGGAAGCTTCTTGGGCGGGTGTATCGAACGACAACGCCACGATGTCTCCCGTTTCGAAGTCCTGGCTGCCTCCGAACGCCATCGACTTCGGCAAGCGATCATCGATCGAACCGACGAAGCGGCTCGCTGTTTCGATCACGCCCACGCTGGATCGGAAATTGTCCTGTAGGCGAATCTGCTGCACATCGGGATAGCGCTCCTCGAAAGTGAGGATGTTGTCCACGGCACTGCCACGCCACTGATAGATGGTCTGGTCGTCGTCGCCAACCACACATAGCCCGGCACCAAGATCGTGCAAGTGCTTGATGAGTCGCTCTTGGACCGGATTCACGTCTTGGTATTCGTCGACGATGACGTATTTGGTGCGCTTAGCAAGGCGCTTTCTGAGGTCTGCGTTCTTGTCCAGCTCTTGAACTGCCAGATCGAGCAATCCGGAGAAGTCCAGATAGCCGTCCTCGTCTGCCTGTGCGCAGTATCTTGGCAGGCCAACCTTGGCGACCGTACAGTCGCGGAGATAGCGCCGCCGGATGTCATCCTCGCGCAGGGCGCTCAATGCTGCGGTGTAACGCGCTGTATCCACGTAACGCCGAAGAGGTCGGCCGTTCGCCGCCTTGCACTCCGTCAGCCCCGTCTTTTTCGAGTTCCGATCCACATAGAGCTTCTGCCTGATGGCGTCGAGCGGCTCGTGCTTGAGGTATTTCGGCACCTCGCCCTTGAGCAGTTCTTGGCAGAAACCGTGAATTGTACCGACGTACATCTCGGCTGCGCCGATCGGCATTTCTCCAAGGGCGTCCTTCGTTCGCGCCAGGATCCGCTCCTTGAGTTCCGCGGCCGCCTTGTTGGTGAAGGTGAAAGCGATGATGTTCTCAGGCTTGAGCCTGGCTCGTCGGCGAGTGAGCAAATGCGCGACTCGGCGGGCGACGACCTCGGTCTTGCCCGAGCCCGCGCACGCAATGAGCTGAAGGTTACGGCCGCTGTAGCGGATCGCCTGTTGCTGCGGTTTGGTGAGCTTCAAAGTTGGGCTTGCCTCTCTTTTTGCGCCGCCCGGTTAGAGCAGCATGGTGTCGTGGCCAAGGACTTCGACGAGCTCCATCTCTGCGGCCTCGGCAAGTCGAGCGTCGAATGTTGCGAGGGCGATTCCGCGGCGTTTGGCGACCTCAAGATAGGCGGCGTCATACACCACGAGGCTAAGGCGGTCTGCGAGGGCGACAATCTCGTCCATGTCTCCCTCGCTATCCTCGATCAAGCTGAAGTCCGCGAGTTCGGCGAGGCGAGACTCGAGCCCTTGGTCGTCAATCCGCTTTCTCCGCTTCGCCATTATCAGGATGTTGCGGACTTCATAGGGGAACACGGTCGGCACGATGCCTTCTTGCGTACTGAGCTGGGCGAGAATTGGCTTCGCACTAACGTGCTGCACCTCGTCAGGCAATAGCTGCGCCCCCATCACGGAGGCATCGATCACGATGGCCACGTTAGGCGCGACCCTCTTCACGCCATTCTCTGATTTCCTCTTGGGTAGTTGGTTTCGACTCGCGTTGTCGCACCTCGGCGCGCTTGATGGCGCGGTTCACCAAGAACTCACGGAACGTCTTGTCGGTACCCGTAAACTCGTTTTGGTTCACCCTAGTGTATCGCCACTCTTGGCCCGTTGCCTTGGTTACGCGACGGCACCAGGCCTCAGCGGCAGCGTCCTTCTCTTCGGTTCCCTCCCAAACTCGGCCTTTGGTTTCCACGAGCCAGTGCGTTTCCGCGCCATCTCGCGCCTGCACCATCACCCAGTCGGGGTAGTAGAACCCTATCGCACCGCTGGGCTTCAGGTAGTCAATGCGGAACTCCGCAGCCGAGCCGCCTTGCTCGGTGGTCGCAAGGGCACCGAATCGCACCACGTCCTCTGCTCGTTCCAGGAACTGTGCGAACTGACGCTCGAATCGGTTGTAGGTGGCCACGCGGTTGAAGACGGTCTTCGTGGCCCGCCGCCAGAGTGGCAGATCTCGTCGCCACGTGAATGGCTTTGTGTCCGAGAGCTGATGGTACTGGACTTCCAATTCTATCGACCGGCGCTCCACTGATAGCTTGGCCAACTCGGTGGCGAGGTACTTCGCGATACCCTCCCTAAGGTTCAAGCGCGAAAGATGGGAACGTACGGCATCGTCCTCCAAGTCGACATCGCGACCGAAGCATTGGTGCTCCACGTATTCGCGCACGATGGGATATACGCGCTGGAACTGCATGGGGAGGCGCGCCAAAGACAGTGCCTTGTTCGTAATGTCGGTTAGGAGATCGCTCGCCAACGAAGCCCGAGGTTGGAACTCGTCCTGACCGACTCCCGCCTCGGGGGTTGCGAAATCCATTTTTAGTATGACACGATATGGTTCGCTTAGGTCCTCGCTCTCGAAAATGGGTCGCAAGGCTTGGGTGTCGATATCTTCTAGCCGTTGCACATCGTGAGTGAGACTCGGTTTCGTTATGGGCAATCCGATGTCAAATCCCATGCGTTGTTTCAATGGCTGCACAGTCTCCGGCGGGGTCGGATCGGTCGACTTGGAGATAACGCCCACACCTTCAGCTTCCAGTTGCTCCTGTAGAACCCGGAGCAGGTTGCGCGTTCCTAGAACCTCTAACGTCTGAGTTTTGTCTGGGCTGACTCCTTCCATCAGGCGCAAGCCCCGCCCGACGACTTGCTCGGGCAGAATCTCAGCGCTCGCAGTGAATGGCCGCAAGCCCAACACGACCGAGACGTTGCGGACGTCCCATCCTTCGCGGAGCATCATGACGCTGACGATTACCCTTGTTTCGTTTTTGGGCGCGTCGATGTCTTGGGCAACCCGACGTGCCTCCTCAAGGTCCTTCTTCCTAACGTCTCCTGCTCCGTCCGTGTGGATGACGAGGACTTCTGATGGCTTGAAGGCCCCATTCTTGCGAAGGCTCTCGCCAATTGCATCAGCAAAGTTGTTCTTTTCTACCATGATGAAGAGAACGGGACGGATTCCCAGCGGGGCGTAGGCCGCAGAGTGCTCCTGCAGCCGATGTACCGCCGCATCGATCCAATACGCGTACTTCTCGACGACGTTGGTCCTGTTGATGCCCTCTGGATCCTCGGCTGGTTGAGCCGAGTCGTCCTCCTTGGTCACAATGACCGGTGCTTTGACGATTCGGTCCTCCACCGCCTGTGCCAACGGATAGTCACAGACGGTCCAAGGGAAGTACATTCCCCCTTGATCCTTGGGGGTAGCGGAGAAGTCAAGCCACAGAGTCAAACCACCTGCTACGGCTTGGTGGGCCGACAGCAGCGACTGCGTCCACTTCAGCCGATGATCATGGACGTGGTGCGCCTCGTCGTTTAGCACGATGAGGTCGTCGAACGAGTAAGCACGTTCAAGCAGTGACTTCTCGTGAGCAGCGGCCGGGTCCTTGGAGGGCCTTCTGCCTACGATCGCATCGACCGCGTTGGTAGGCGCCGCCTCGTGCTGACGTTCGTACAGCTGCTGAATGTTGGCCAGGATAAGATTGCCCGATGGATCAGGATCTACCGCGTCGCCGCGTAGTAGCACTTTCTGGCGGAAGCGGTTTTTCCACTCGGGCGGCACCAAGGGAAGCTCATGAAACACCCGATTGGCTGCAAAGTCCTTGGCGAGGCGCTGGTACACGATCACGTTTGGGGCAACAATCAGAAAATTCGTAGAAAGTGGCGAGCCCGGGACGAGCTTTTTGTGGAGGTGCGACCAAACGACCACCATCGCCATCACCCACGTTTTGCCCGCACCCGTTGCCAGCTTGAACGCGAAACGACGTAGATTGTCTGGCGGCAGCTCTTGTTCCCCAGTGCGGTTCAACTCAGGCACGAAGCGCCGAAGACGCCGCGTGCCGTCGGGCCGCGTTTCAATCGCTACGTTCGGCGATACCAAGTCGACGTTGAACGTAGTCGCGTACGTGTTTATCAAGGCGTGCGTGTCCTCGACGGATGCGATCTCGACCAGCCATGCCAGAGTCTCAATCGCCTCTCGTTGGCAGAAGTAGTACCGGAGCGTGCCGGCGAATCCAGCAACGTCGTGATCCTCGTCGAACCAATACTCGAATAAACGACGGGAGACATCGGAGCCGCCCGGGTAGCCGTCATTGCGCCACTCATCAACCGCAGCTCTAATCTTTGGCACAAGCAAGAGCTCGCTTTTCCGGCGACCATTCTCAACGCGCCAGCCGGTGGACACATCTAAGTCCTTAACTAGGTGGTTGGTGGGCACCAACCACGCGCAACGCTCCGGAATCTCGGGCAGTTCCTTGTCGTAGCCGATGACTGACTTGGCCATGCCAGATTAACGTACCGTTACGTCTAATGCTTGCGACGTATCGTTTCCGAAGACATCAACCACCTTCACCAAGACCCGGTACTTGCCCGATTGATCGTAGGTGTGATCTGCCGAAACAAGTGGTAACGAGCGATCCTCGCGTGTTCGATACGCCACCCAGCCCTGCATAAAGCTGTCATGCTGAAAGTCCCAGTCCACCGCCCAATAGTCAATGAAATCTGACCACGACTTAACCTTCGCCCGGACATCCTCGGGGATGAGCTCCGGGCTTGGGATGACAAAGTCATGTAGTGCTAGGCGAATCGACATCGGCATTTTTGGACGTTTCTCTGCTCTGACGTCCATGTAGGCAAGCTCAAAGAACCGAACGTCACCCCTGTCCACCGCCTGTTGTTCCATCACTTCACGAGGAATGTAGAGTAGCCGGAGTTTGACCCCTTGTTGTCTAGCGACTCGCTGCATCAACCCGCCTCTTCTGAGATCATTGCTTCCGCCGAGTCCCATCTCCCATTCCCAACCAAGTACATGGAGTTCGTTTGCGCGAACCCTCACGCACTCATCGATCGCCCGCTGGATATCGTCGATGGTAACTGGCGCGTCAACTGCACCGATGTGGACTAGTGCTTTCCCCTTGCGCCCGTGGATGTGCGCCATGCCCGGAACTGGGTATGCGCCGTAGAGCTTAAGGATGAAGGCAAGATACTCGTAGAGCGCGCGTTCGGTAAGTGGTGCGTCTTGGTCACCGCTGAAGGTGGTTCCTTGCCAATATTGACGCTCGTACTGTCCGAGATTCAGAATCTCGAAGGGTTTGCACTCGGGAATGTCCAAAAGCCTCTTTCGCGTGACGTGAACGCCCCATCGACCGAGGTCACAACCTATCCAGCGACGTCCCAGCCGCTCGGCGACGGACATCGTTGTTCCTGACCCGCAAAAGAAGTCCGCGACTAGGCTTCCGGGGTTCGAGTACGCAGCCAATACTCGGTGCAACAGTCTTTCGGGCTTTTGCGTTGGATAGCCTAACCGCTCGGCCTTTGGTGCGTGCATCATGTCCGGGATGTCATCCCATACATCGCCGACTAGCTTCTCCTCAATGACGTTCCGACCCTTGCGATTGAGGAAGTACTTCACTCGAACTCCGCCCGTGCGAGTTTCAAAGATCCGCCCTTCTGCGGCGAGCTCATTTATGCTCTCGTCAGTATAGTCTCCTCGCGGGCTTGTTTTGAAGGGCCTCCCGTCCTCGCCAATCTTGATGTGCGAAGGAAGCTGCTTGATGGGGTGCTTTAGCTTACGGTATACCTTGTTGTAAATTGACCGGTCGCCTTTCGTGAAGACTATGATAACGTCGTGGTTTCTGCCAAACTGTCCGGATATGGCCTTTGCACCTCGACCACCATACGACCAGATGATGTTGTTGCGAAAGTTGCTGGTACCCATTACCTCACATAGTAGGGCATGAACCGCACTTGCGAGGCGGTAGTCGATGTGGACACACAATGTCCCAGTCGGGGAAAGCAACTCGTGGGCTACGCTTATCCTTGGCAGCAGCATAGACAGATACGAGCTGGTTCCTCCGCCCCACGTATCCCGGTATGCCTTTTCTTCTATGGTTGATTGCTCCTTCCACTGCTTGCCCCCGTCGCCGATTTCAGCTTCAAAGGAGAAATCTGCTCCCGTTGCAAAAGGAGGGTCAATGTAGATCAGGTCCACTTGGCCGGCGAATTTCGCCACCAGTGAGTCCATTACCAGGAGATTATCGCCCCAGATCAGCTTGTTCTTCCACCCCTCCTCGAAGGTGCTACCTTCAGATCCCTTATATGTGTCGAATAGTGACAGTTGCGAGTCCGAGGGCGCCGGGGCTTGAGCGATGCGGCTCTCGTTAACCGTCTCAATCACCTGGAAGGGCAACGTGACGCGTGGGAACTCGTGGCGAGTACCATCGTCATTGTACTTGCCGGGCCAAACGAACTCGGGCCTGGTAACTTGTACCGTGCCTGCGGGAAATGCTGGAAGTTTGGCCGGTGTGTCGCCGCCTCCGTCGGGGATGTGCTCTGCGGATGCGACCGGTTCGTACGACGAGCTCGCGTCCGAAAGAGGCTTTGGTCTGGCCTCCCGATCGATCAAGCGGGCAATCAAGGTGGTCTTTCGCCCCTTGGAGTCAACGTCGAGTACCTCGCAGACTTGCTTGACGCGAGTTTCGGCAAGATAGGTGAGGATCAACTCGGGGGTCGCGCGTCGTGCTCGGGAAAGGCGGGAGCGCATTCCGTCGGCGCTTCTCCGATCTACGTCCGTGATCTGAAGGGCAACGACAGCCGCCTTTAGTTCGTCGCGGCTCATCGCCTGCAATACGGCGTGCTTCAACTTCATAGACTGGCAGCGTACTCGTGCAGTGCCGCTATAGCAACCCAGCGTTGCGGAAGCTGAACGTCGTGCTTGAGGACACGACTATGTGATCCAGTACGCGCAAGTCGACGGTATCAGCGGCTAGGACGATGGCGCGCGTGATCAGCTTATCTCGCTCGCTCGGATGGACGTTCCCGTTCGGGTGGTTGTGCGCCAAAACGAGCGCCGCAGCGCCTCGCCGAAGCGCACCTTCTACAATTCGGCGGGGATAGACGGCGGCGCGGTCAACCGTGCCCTCCTGCATACGTTGAACACCGTCGGGCAGTAACCGGTGTGCCGTATCGAGGAAGGCCACCTCGAACACCTCGTTCATCAGACTTCCGATCCGAAGACGCCAGAAATCGAGCAGGCGTTCTGTGGTTTGCGATGGTTCCGCCTGCTCCGTGGCTTGCTGAAGGTACACAGCCGCAACGCCTTGGACCATTGCGAGCGACGTCGCGGCCACCTCGCCGACTCCCGCCACGGTACGGAGTTCCTCGATCGGTGCATCTAATGCGCCGCGCAAGGTGCCGAATCGAGCAAGAAGCGCTTTTGCGGCTGGCTTGGTGTCACGGCGCGGGATCGCGAGCGTTAACAGCAGTTCCAGGACTTCGTGCTCGGCGAAACCAGCAAAACCAGCTTTGAGAAAGCGCTCTCGCAGGCGCTTCCGATGGCCGTGGTAGTGCGGTCGATTGCCGGCCCGAGCCTTTGTCTGAGGTTGCGTTGCCATGCTGCGCTAGGAGCGTCGCCCAAGTGGGCGGGTCCGCATCATGCAAGTCGGGACGCTGCAAACTGGGCCAAGCTGCGGAGGCCCTCTCGGTGTCGGTTTGGGTGCAAGACAGAGGTCTCGGCAAGCGCCCTTTGTATTTCCACTTGAGCGCGGTCGCGCGTGTAGTCCAAGGCCCCGGTGCGGCGAACCGCTGCCAGGACTTGTGGGAGCCGTTCGGTGGAGCGGGACTCGATGGCCTGTCGGATTAGGGCGGCGTCGGTGGACGTACCGTTGCGGGCGGCGTGGATCAAAGGCAGTGTCATCTTGCCTTCGGCGAGGTCGTTGCCGGCGTCCTTGCCCATCACGTCGCGCTCGCCGGCGTAGTCGAGCCAGTCGTCCACGAGTTGGTAGGCGAGGCCGAAGTGCAGGCCGTAGTTCTTGAGTGCGGCGGTGGTGGCCGCATCTGCGCCGGCGAGGGCGGCGCCGGTGTGGGCGGAGGCCTGGAACAGCATTGCGGTTTTGCGACGGATGATTGCCATGTATTCGCGTTCGTCAATGTCGGCGTTGCCGATGTTGGCGAGCTGCATCACCTCGCCTTCCGCGACGCGGTTCGTCGCCTCGCTGATGATGGCCATGACCGGCATCGAGTCGAGTTCCACCATCAGTTCGAAGGCGCGGGAGTAGAGGAAATCGCCTACGAGTACGCTCGGACCATTGCCCCACAGCGTGTTCGCGGTGGCTTGGCCGCGGCGCAGGGGGCTGTGGTCCACCACGTCGTCGTGCAGCAGGGTCGCAGTGTGCAGAAACTCGATCACCACGGCGAGGCGCACGGGCCCGTCCATTCCTTCGTGGCCACACAGGCGAGAGGCGAGAAGTGCGATCAACGGGCGCAGACGCTTGCCGCCAGCGCTGACGATGTGGCGGCCGATCTCCTCGATGAGCGGCACCGGGGAGGACAGCTGTTGCGGGATCAGGCGATTGACGGCCTCGAAATCGCCTCGAACGAGGCCGAAAGCGGCATCCGGGCCCGTTGCGGTGCAGGCAATCGCTGCGTCTAGGGTGGCGAGTGGTTCGGCAACGGGGGACGCTGGCATGTACGAGGGCTCCGGGTCTCGTTCGCGATGTGGTGGCGGCGCTTGACCTTCCACTTGCGTTGTATTCGGCTCGTCGCATCCGTAGAATGCCGCGCCTTTGCCGGCAGGCTGATTCGGCGGTGCGATGGGCGTCAGGCCGGCATCCCGGCAGCGGCGCTTGTCAAGGCGCGGGATTCTACACCTTGGCTCCGCAGTCGGGCGGTTTGTCTTGAGTTGCGGATAGGTGGCTTGACCGGTGAAGGCTTGAGCGGCAGGAGCAGGGTGCATGTTTGCGGTATTCGAAAGCGGCGGAAAACAGCATCGCGTGTGCGAAGGCGACGTGGTGCAGCTCGAACGACTGCCGGCCGATCCGGGCGATGAGGTGGTGTTCGACCGGGTGTCGCTAATCGCGAGCGGCGACGATGTACAGGTAGGTACGCCGTACCTCGATGGCGGGGCGGTTACCGGTGAAGTCGTGGAGCAGGGCCGAGCTCGCAAGATCCGCGTGATCAAGTTCAAGCGGCGCAAGAACTACATGCGCACCAAGGGGCACCGTCAGCACTTCACGACGGTGCGGATCACCGGCATTTCAGCAGCCTGAGGGCGCGACGGCAAAAGGAGAGCCTGGGATGGCACACAAGAAGGCAG
>JAPPDJ010000030.1 GCA_028824555.1 Gammaproteobacteria bacterium
CTCGCGCTCCCCCGCGCTGAGGGCTGCTCTTGCGAGGGGAGGCCCCTCGCGCTCCCCCGCGCTGAGGGCTCCTCGCTGGCCTTCTCCATCACCTTGACCGCCACGTCGCGGTCCATGGCCAACTGACGCGCGAGGTACACGCGCGCCGTCCTGCCGCGCCCGATTTCGCGGCGCAGCTCGTAGCCGGGAATGTTCAAGGCGGCAGCGTCAGCGGCACCACCTCGCCCTCCACCAGCTTGCCGAGCACGATCTTGGCGTCCGCCGCCCAGGCGCCACCGTCGATGCGCACCACGTCGCCCACGCCGTGCGCGAGCCCGTTCACGCAGGCGTCGCCGTCGAACATCCATTCGGCGCCAGCATGGGTGAGGCGACAGGCGGGACGGACCTCGATGCGCTCAGAAGCGACGAGGCTGTTTTGCGCCCAGTACTCGAAAAAGCGCTCCCCCTCCGGCGTCTCCTTGACGCCGGCCCCATGCGGACTACCGGCGGCAAAGTGTCCCCGATAGAGCGTGCCGTCGCGCCAATGCAGATAGCCGAAGCCGTTGCGCTGGTCGCTTGCGAAGGCACCGACATAGCGATTGCCGTTGGGCCAGGTGAGATCGCCGTGGCCATGACGCGTGCCGGCGGCGTATTCGCCGCGGTAGGTCCAGCCATCTGGGCGGGTGTATTCACCAACGCCGTGCGGCAATCCCTCGCGCACGCCGCCTTCGTAGCGGCTGCCGTTGCTCCACTCATGGACCCCCTGGCCGGTGCGTTCGCCAGCCACGAAGTCGCCCTGGTACACATCGCCATTGGCGAAGGTGTAGGTGCCCTTGCCGGTCATGGCATTGGCGACGAAAGCGCCGTCGTAAACATCCCCGTTCGCGAGCTTGAAGACGCCTTGCCCGTGGCGGCGCCCGTCGACGAACTCGCCTTCGTATTCGCGACCATCGGCCCAGGTAAAGGTGCCGATGCCATGCATGCGGTCCGCGCGATAGCCACCGACGTAGCGATGGCCATCCGCCCAGACGTACTCCCCCTGGCCCGACTTCACGCCATCGACGACCTCGCCGACATAGGTGTCGCCGTTCGACAGGGTTTGCCGCACCGTCGCCGCGAGCGCTGGCGCAAGCGCGGCAAGGCAGACGAGAGCAGTGATACAGTGACGTATTCTCCGCTTGCCGGGCAGGATGCCATGCGAATCGAACCGCTCGACTCGACTCTTGGCGCGGTGGTGCGCGATGTCGATCTCGCCACGATCGACGACGAGGCGTTCCATCGCATCGAAGCTGCCTGGCACGAACATGCGGTGTTGCTGTTTCCGAGTCAGCACCTTAGCGATGCCGATCATATCTCGTTCACGCGCCGTTTCGGGCGGCTGGAGATGGGCCTCAAGCGCACCGCCAAGGTGAGCAGAGCCGTCAGCCGGGGGGAGCGGGAGGAACGAGGGCCTAAGGCTCAGAAGTTCCGCGCTAGCGGAACTTCCGACGCGCCCGCAAGGGCGCGCGAGCGGGAGGGGCCTCCCCTCGCAAGAGGAGCCAAACTCGGCCGCATGTCCAACGTCGACAAGGACGGCAAGGTGGTGGACGCCAATGCCCTGCAAGCGCGCTTCCAGCGCGGCAACCAGCAGTGGCATTCGGACAGTTCCTACAAGCGTGTCGGCGCCAAGGCGTCGATCCTCGCCGCCCACGTGGTGCCAGACCGGGGCGGCGAAACCGAATGGGCAGACCTTCGCGCCGCCTGGGATGCACTGGACGGCACGATGCAGGAATGGCTCAGCGACAAGGAAGCCGTCCACAGCTATCGCTTCAGCCATGCCTGGCACGGCGGCCTTGAGCTGTTGAACGAGGCCGAACTCGACCACCTGCCGCCTGTGGTGCATCCGCTCATGCGCATCCACCCGGCCACGGGACGCCCCAACCTTTTCGTAGGGCGCCACGCCAGCCACATCGTCGGCGAGGATCTGGAAGAATCCCGACGCCTACTCCGGCGGCTGACCACGGAAGCCGGCCAGCCACCAAGGACCTGGAAGCACCGCTGGCAGCCCGGCGACATCGTCATCTGGGACAACCGCTGCGTGCTGCATCGCGGCCATCCCTGGCCCGCCGACCAGGCCCGGGTGATGGCCCGCTCCACCGTCGCCGGCGAGGATGCCGACAACGAATGGGCAATGGCGGACTGACATGACCCAGGCACGCGAACTCGCCGAATTCCGCAGCGACACCCGTGCCTGGCTGGCGGAAAACTGTCCAGACGGCGTACGCCGCCCAGGCCCGATTCCGTGGGGCAGCCGCAAGCAGGCGCTCGACGAAGACACACGGCTCTGGCTTGCGCGCATGGCAGAGCGTGGCTGGACCGTCCCGTCATGGCCCAAGCGCTACGGCGGCGACGAGCTGACCCGCGAGCAGTATCGAGTCCTCATCGAGGAACTCGGACGCATCGGCGCACGCCCTCCCCTCACCGGCCGCGGCGTCAACTACATCGGCCCCACCTTGCTCGAATACGGCACCGACGCGCAGAAGGAGCGCTGGCTGCCCGGGATCGCCCGCGGCGAAGGCGGCTGGGCCATGGGCTACTCCGAACCAGGCGCCGGCTCGGACCTTGCCAGCCTATCCACCCGCGCCGTGCGCGACGGCGACCGCCTCGTGCTGAACGGCCGCAAGGTCTGGACCTCGGACGCGATGGAGGCCGACTACATCTTTGTGCTGGCCCGCACCTCGCCCGACAAGCCCAAGCACCTCGGCATCAGCCTCGTGCTGGTGGACATGCACCAGCCCGGCGTGATCGTCCGCCCCATCCGCCTCATCTCCGGCGCCTCGCCCTTCAACGAGACCCTGTTCGAGGACGCCGAGGCCAATGCGGACGACATCGTCGGCGGCGTCGACAACGGCTGGACCGTGGGCAAGCGCCTGCTGCAGTTCGAGCGCTCCACCCACGCCGGCATCAACACCTCCGGCTCCCAGGGCGGACGCAACGACGATAGCCGCCTCGCCGAGCGCATGATCGCCCAGGTGGGGCTCGATGGCACCGGACGCATGAACCATGCCGGGCTTCGCCGCCGACTCATCGCATGCCGGGTCAACGACCACGCCCAGCGCCTAACCCGCCAACGCGTGATCGAGGAAACCTCGGCCCGAGCGCCGGGCTTCGCCTCCTCGGCGGTCAAGCTCACCGGTGCCGTCAACACCCAGGTGTCGCAAGAACTACTGCTGGACGCGATGGGCCTCGCCGGGATTGGCTGGAGCGGCGAGGCGTTCGCCGACGACGACCTCGAAGCCACCCGCGACTGGCTCCGCCAAAAGGCCCTGACCATCGCCGGCGGCACTTTGGAAGTGCAACTCAACATCATCGCCAAGCGAGTGCTTGGCCTGCCGGACTGAGCCCTCAGCGCGGGGGAGGAGAGCGGCCTCCCCTCGCTAGAGGAGCCGCAAAGGAGCATTTGCCAATGAAAACCCTAACCGACGCAGTAGACCTTCTCGAAGAAGGTAACTGGGAAGCCGCCCACGGCATCGCCCAAGCCAACGACACCAAACTCGGCGCCTGGGCTCACGGGATCGTCCACATGCTTGAAGGCGACCGTCGCAACGCGGGTTATTGGTACGGCCGCGCCGGCCGAGAGCTTCCGGGCCAAGAACGCATTGCCGACGAAATCGCAGCCCTGAAGTCTGAATTGACAGGTCAGGGCCGTCCTCGGAGGTAAGGGATGTATAGGGCGTGCGAGTGTTCAGCCAAAGGTGTTGCGCCTCTTGATTCGTTCGTAACGTTCCCGCACACCCCACTCGTCGAGCCACTTGCACAGATAGTCCTCATCCAACAGGGGATCGGTGCGCAGGATGTCATCCACATCCGCCTCGTCCTTGTAGCGGCCGGCGATCAGCTTGTGGATGAGCACATCCTCGACCGCGAGAGAGCGCAGCGCGATGCTGCCGAACATCGTGACCTTGGTCCGCGCCAAAGCCGTTCGCTGGTATTCGGTCTCCGACGCAATCACGTCCAGTGAACCGTAGCGAGGGTGGGCGACGCGGAGCAGCCAACCGCCCTCGGCATGGACCGCACACCCCAACCTTCGTGCGTCAGAGCATCGCGAACGTCCTGCATGGTGCGCCGACCCAACGAGACCAGGATGTCCGTGTCCACTGTAGCGCGAGCATCGCGGCGATAGAGATTGGCAGCATGCCGCCAACCACTGCCCAATCGCAGCCCACGCCGAAAAGCGCATGCAAATGTCCGGCAAGGCTCTCGTCGATCATCGGCGCTTTGCGTCGTGCCTGCCTGTCCGCCGTGCCTCAAGCTGCAAGAGCCTTTCCCGGAACTCCGTCAGGCGCGCCACGGCGGCATCATCGTCGCCGTGCGTCGGCGGCGGCGAGAGGCCCCGCCGCAACTGCGCCATCACCTCGTGTACCTGATCGAACGTGCGGGGTGCCGGAGGCGAGTTGGGGGGCAGACTCGCCTTCCACTCGCCGATCCGACGGAAGTAGCTCCGGTCTCGCTCCGAAACCGCCATGGCAACCTCGTGCAACGCAGAACGTCGCCAATCATAGCCGCTGCCACGGCCCGCTTGCCCTTCGCCGCGCACTTCGGCGCGGGTTTGCAGGCTTGCAAGGTCCGAGCCAGCGCCCGGTTCGCTGTAGCCCTGGCACCAAGCGCGTTCGGCGCGCACGATTGGCGGCAAGCGACGCCGCTTCTGGTCTTCGGTTCCGAGCTCGAGCAGCGTCGAGCCGATGACGGACGCGGCAATGCCGATCAGGGGAAAGCGCGCATCGATGCGTCGCAACTCTTGCGCGGCGCGTGCGCCGCTCCATCGGATAACGCGCCATGACCTCGAGTTCTTCGGCGTTGCGGACCACGCGATGCGCTTCGGCGCCATTGCGTCCTCTCCATCGGCGGTCGGCGAGCGTGGGCGAGAGTGGGCGACATTAGTGCAGCGGCCAGGGCCCGTTGCCGGGCGGGGCCGACGCCAGCGCGCCGGCCCTGTTCCGGGGAAGGAGAGTGTCCCCTGTCAGAACAGGTTGATCTTCACGGTGATGCCGACCATTCGCGGCGGGTTCACGAACGTGTGCCAACTGCCGCCCTGGAACACCGAGTCGAACACCAGAAAGTTGGTCGTCTTATCGGTGAGGTTCCTGCCCCAGAGGATCGCTTCATAGCGTCCGTCACCCCTGCGCACCCCGAACTGCGCATTCACCAGGTTGAACGCCCCGCGCACCTTCTCGGGATCGAGGTCGGAACCGGTGTTCGCCTGACCGATGTGCGACCAGTTCACGTTCACGAGGAAGCGCCAGTCGTCCGTGAGGTCGCGCTCGACGAAGGCCGACACGCTGCTCTGCCACAGCGGCGACTGCGTCACCCGCTTGCCTTCGAGGTGCGAATTGGCCGGCACCAGACCTTCTCCGTAGCGCGCGTCCGCGTAGGTCAGTCCGGCCGTCAGGTAGGCGCCGCCGCCGAGAGCCATCATGGATTCCACCTCGACGCCCTTCGAGGTCACTTCCTTGACGTTGCCGACGGTGAAGCCGAGGCCGGTGAAGGTATTGAGCTGGAAGTCGTCGAAGGTCGTGTGGAACAGGGCGCTGTTCACCGTGAGGCGTCCGTCGAGCCCGCGTACCTTCGCCCCGACCTCGAGCGAGTCGGACGTCTCCGGATCGAAGCGGCTCTCGTCGACAGGGGCGCCGTTCGCGTCGCGGAAGCCGACCGCCTCCTGGTCGAGGTTGAAGCCGCCGGCCTTGTAGCCGCGGCTGTAGCTCGCGTACAGGTTGACCTCGTCGGTGACGGCCAGGGCCCCCTTCAGCGTGCCGGTGATCTCGCTCTCGTCCTCCGTGTTGTTGAAGCTCAGGTTGTCGCAGAGCGAGGCGATCGGAATGGCGCCGCAGAAGGGATCGTCGATCGACTGCCCGAACGGCGCGCCGTTGATGATCGCTCCGGCATCCTTCTCCTCCGTGGAATAGCGCAGTCCGACGGTCACGTCGAACCGGTCGGTCGCGCGCCACGTGTTGTGCGAGAAGGCGGACCAGCCTGTCGTGTCGGAGAAGTAGAGCGCATCATAGCCTTGGCCGGGCACGCCCCGTCCGGCCGGGTCGCCCGCGAATATGGGCGCCACTGCCGGGTTGCCGACCAGGAGGCCGAAGAACCTGCCGCCGTCGTTGGAGAAGACGATGTACTCATCGGACTCGAGATCCTCGGTATAGAGGTAGGCGCCGACCAGCCAGGAGAAGTCGTCGGTCTCGCCGTAGAGCTGCACCTCCTGGGAGAAGTTGCCAAAGGACTCGTCGGTGTCCTGGGGATGGAGGATGTCGGCGCTGGTGAAGTCGATGTCCTGGCCGCGGGAGACCTCGTAGTCGCGCTGGGCGGTGATGGAGCGGAACGAGACGCCGTTGCCCATATCCCACAGCACGTCCACGGAAAGCCCCTGGTCGCTGACGGTCTCGTAGGGCTCGTAGTTGACGCCCACCCGGACGCTGTCGCCGACCGCGAACGGTTCGATGTTGCCGCCGAGGGACGCCACCGCCGGGCTGGTCGGCCCGGGAATCCAGAACGCCGCCGGGCAGCACGACTCGTCCCGTTCGGTGCGGTCGCCGATGATGCGCACCTCGACGTCCTCGTTCGGCGTCCACAGCAGTTGCATGCGCAGGTTGTGCCGGTCGCGGTCGTCGTACCCCTCGCCCGTGTCGATGTTCTCGTAGTAGCCGTCGCGCTGACGGTAGGCGTAGGTGACGCGTCCGGCGAGCACGTCCTCGGAGAGGATGCCGTTGCCGACCACGGCCATCTCGCGCGAACTGAAGTTGCCGGCGCCCAGCGTGACGTCGAGCGTGTTCTCGAACGCCGGCTTGCGCGTGACGATGTTCACGGCGCCGGCAACGGTGTTCTTGCCGAACAGCGTGCCCTGGGGGCCGCGGAGAATCTCGACGCGGTCGATGTCCGTGAGGTCGTTGAAGGCGAGGCCGGCGCGGGAGCGGTAGATGCCGTCGATGAACGTGCCGACCGCGGCTTCGAGGCCGGGGTTGTTGCCCGTGGTGCCGACGCCGCGAATGCGCAGCGTGCCGCCGTTCGACGTGCTGTTTGAACTGTAGACCGCAATCGAGGGCGCCACCTCCGCGAGGCCGTAGAGGTCCTCCACGCCGCGGGCAAGGAGGTCCTCGCCGAGAAACGCGGACACGGCGATCGGCACCTCCTGGATGGACTCCTCGCGTTTGGTTGCGGTGACGATGACCTCTTCGATGATGTCCGCGCCGGCGTCCTGGCCGAGCGCCACCTGGGGTAGGGCGAAGGCCAAAACCAACGCCAACGCAAGTCCTGCGTTTGTGTACTTCATGCGTCTTCTCCAAACGGCAATGCCGATGGGGCTTGACGGTTGTGTCGACCCCAGTCGACCTGAGCGGATCATAGGCTTGCTCGGCGCCAAGCGCCAGCGAAAACCTGCGGGATCCCGCCTGGTTTCCAGGCACGTCGCCACGGAGACCGCGCCGTGAACGGCGGCACGGAACCTCCGATCAAGTGTCCCTCGAAGCCGTGTTGCGACCGCGCGACCGGCCGGATGGCGCGGCCCCAAAGCCCATCGAAGCGTGGCCCTCCCACGCTGGGCCACCCCCGCAGGGGTAGCAAACACTACGACCAGAGTCTCCCGAGGTGCGCGCCGATGCGCCGGGCCGTCTCAAGCACCCTGTCGGGCACGCTCTCGAAGTCGTCCACGCCGCACATCTCCTCGATGAGGCCCCGCTGCACGGCGGTCGCCGATGCGGGATCGAAGCGGCCGGCGCAGGTCATCCGGAAGAAGCCATCGAGGTTTTGCCAGAGCACGGCGGCGTCGGCGAGATCGCGGGCGGCTTCGGCGTCGAGCAGGCCGCGCTCTCCCGCGGCGGCAAAGGTATCGACTAGCGTCGCGACTCCGGCGGCCGGAGCGGCTCCGGCGAGCTGCAGAAACTGCGCTGCGAGTTCGACGTCCTCGAGTCCGCCCGCGAGCTCCGGGATACGCCACGGGTCGTCTCGACCGCGCGTCCCGCGGCGAACTTCGGCGATGTCGGCGACGAGGAGGCGGGTGTCGTGGGCGCGTGCGAGCACCGACTGCCTGATAGCGCGGAAGTCGTCCTCGAGTCCGCCGCGCGAGACGACGACGCGGGCGTCGGTGAGCATTCTGAGGTCCGACGCCGTACTTCCGTCGTCGAGGTACCGGCGGAGGTACGACAGTGAACACGCGCGCGGGCCCTCACCGCCGCCGAGCGCGTACGCTGGCGCGGTTTCATACAGGATGTCCTCCGGGGACAGGTTGCGGATGAGCAGCATGATTCGCCGCAGGAGCTGCTCGTGCCAATCCTCGGGGGTCAGGCTCGTCGTGCCGGGCGCTACCGGGTCGTGGTCGTACACGAACAGCAGCTTCAGCGGCGCGCCGGCGGCGAGTTCTCGCCGCCCCGCGGCGCCGAGCGCCACCAGCGCCGCGCGCCCGCCCGGCATGTCCCCGTGCTCCGCCGCGAACTCCCGCATTGCCGCGGCCGCGAGCGCGTCGATGCACGTGACGACGATGTCGGTGAGCGGACGCGACGCATCAACGGCGAGCATGGCGCCGCGCGCCATGTGCGCACCGAGCTGAAACGTACGCTGCTCGGCCCAGGTCCTCGCCTCGCCGACGAGGTCGTCGCTGGTGGGCGCCCGGGCGGCGACGGCCCCGAACTGCGCGCCCATCTCCGCGGCATCGAATTCGCGCTGGTAGTAGACGCGCACGAGGCCGCGCCGGGCGGCCCGTTCCTGCTCCGGGTCGAGGCCAAGGCCTTCGGGCAGTTGCAGGTCCGTGAACTCCTGTGCCCGCAGGCTCTCCTGCACATAGGGATAGCGCGTCATCCACGTGGACAGCCGCGCCGCACCTCCGAGCATGTCGCCGACGAGATCGGTCACGCGGCGGGCGCGGCCCGCGATGTCGTGAAGCACCAGCCAGAATGCCGGCACGACGAGCAGCGCGGCGACCGACGAGACCAGGATGCCGAAGGCCAGGGCGATGGCCATCGGCACCAGTATCTGCGCCCCGGGGCTGTCGTTGAGCATCAGCGGCATGAGGCCGGCGAAGGTGGTCACCGTCGTGATCAGAATGGGGCGAAAGCGCGAGACCGCCGAGTTGACCAGCGCGTCGAACATCGCGTCGCCGTCGGCGCGAAAGCGGTTGACCCCGTGAATCAGCACGAGAGTCGCGTTGACGACGACGCCCGCGGCGGCGACGAATCCGAACAGGGAAGCGGCGGAAAGGCCCTGCACCATGCCGAAGGGCTTGAGCAGCGCGTGGCCCCACAGGGCGCCTACGAAGGCGAACGGCAGCACGGACATGATGATCAGCGGTTGCGTATAGGAACGCAGCGGCGTCGCCAGCAGCGCATACATGGCGAGCAGCACGAACAGGAACTGCGGTCCGAGGGTCGCGGCGAGTTCGCTCTGCTCCTGCGCGCTCTGGAACCGGTAGGAAACGTCGGGATAGGGCGCGACGGCGTCCTGCAGGAACCCGGCGTCCATTCGCGCGAGTACGGCCGCGGCGGAGGTCGTCGTGCGATCGACCTCCGCGGTCACCCACGCGTAGCGGGCGCCGTTGTTGCGTTCGATGGAGGAGATACCGCGCCCGACCTCCACCGCGGCCACCGTCGCGAAGGGCACCTCGCCACCGGACGGCGTACGTACCCGCAGCGCGTACAGGGACTCGAGCGAACGCCGCTCCCGCTCCGTGTAGCGCACCATGATGCGGACGTCTTCCGGCCCCCGCTGCACGCGTTGCGCCTCCTCGCCGTAGAACGCCTGCCGTACCTGCCGGCCGAGGTCCGACAGCGAGATGCCGAGCGCCTCACCGGCAGGCGTTACCGTCAGCTTTAGTTCCGTCTTGCCCGTGTTGAGTGAGTCGGCGACGTCGTAGACGCCCGGGAACTCGCCGAGTTCCGCGCGAATCGCGGCCGCCACCGCTCGCAGTTCGTCCCAGTCGCGGCCCGAGATGCGGATATCGATGTCCGGCTGGCTCGCGACCCGCGCCGTCACGAAGCTGAGCTCCACGGCGTCCGCGATGGCGCCGGCGGTTTCCCGCCAGCGCGCCGCGACGGCGCCCGTCGTCACGGGTCGACGTTCGCCCGGCGTGAGCTGCACCGTCACCTCGCCGAGATGGGTGCCGGTGGCGTCGACCACGAACCCGACCCGCGAGCCGGCGGCAAAGTGACCGCCGATGCCCTCGAGGATGTGCAGCACGACCGGCTCGCCGTGGTCCTGTTCAAGCGACCGCCGCAGCTCGCGCGCGGAGTCCGCAAGGACGCCCACCGCATCCTCCATGGCCGCCGCACTTGTGCCCATCGGCATCGTCAGCCGCGCCGTGACGCTGTCCCCGACCTGGGGCGTGCGCAGCGAGAACGGGAGATGCCCGGCCATCACCAGGCTTGCCGCCGAGGCGATCGCGCCGGCCGCGATGAGCAGCGTCACGACCCTGCGGCGGAAGGCGAGGTGGGCGAGGCTGCGGAATGGGTTCTCGACCACCCACGTGAGGCCCGCCTCGAACAGCACCTGCACGCGGGCGAAGGCGGAGCCGAGCCAGCCAAGCGCCCCCGCATAGTGTGCGGTCAGCACCGCGCCGGCGCCCGCCGCCGCCAGCGCGACGCCGGTGCGCACTTCGGGTGCGAGGGCGAGGGCCGCAACCGCGACGACCGCAAGGAACGTCAGGCCGAAGTCGCCGAGCGGCAACCGGCCGCTGCCATGGCCGAGGTGGGACGGCAGCACGGTCTGGCACTCGATGATCGAAAAGACCAGACAGCAGATGACCGTCGCCGCCATGACGCCGTACGCCTGTCCGACCGTGCCGGTGCCGAACAGCAGCGGCAGGAAGGCGACGGCCGTCGTGATGACGCCGAAGGTCACGGGGACGAGGACCTGCTGGGCGCCGGCGATGGCGCCGGCGAGCTGTCCCGTGCCGCGCCGCTGCTCCACATAAGCCGCCTCGCCGACCACCACGGCGTCGTCGACGAGCATGCCGAGCGCGAGTATGAATCCCATGACCGACAGGGAGTTGATGGACAGGCCGAAGGCGTAAAGCAGGAAGATCGCGCCCAGGAACGCGATCGGGATGCCGCCGGCCACCCAGATCGCCAGGTGCGGCCGGAGGAACAGGGCCAAGAGGATCAGCACCAGCAGCAGACCCTGCATGCCGCTGTCGAGGAGCGCCCGCAGGCGGAACGTCAGTACCACGGATTCGTCGCGCCAGACGGTCAGGTCGACGCCTTCGCCGTAGCTCGCGGCGGCCCGGGCCACGTAGCCGCGCACCGCCTCGCTGACCTCCCGCACGTCCTGGTCGCCTACCCGCGACACCTGCACGAGGGCGGCGGGTCGGCCGTCGAACCGCAGCGCCTGTCCGGTGTCCTCGAAGCCGTCGACCACCCGCGCCACGTCGCGCAGGAATACCCGCGTCCCGTCGGCGCGCGTCGTCACGACGAGGTTCTCGAGTTCGTGCCCCCAGTACGCCTGCCCCGCCGTGCGCAGCACGATCTCGCCCTCGTCGGTCTTCACCGACCCCCCGGGGAGGTCGAGGGACCGTTCCCGCACGGCGCGCGCGACGTCGTCGAACGTGAGGTTGTTGCGCGAGAGGGAGAGTTCGGAAACCTCGACCGAGATTTCGTAAGGACGCACATTGATCAGGTCGGCGTGCGTGACCGCCGGCAGGGCGAGGATGTCGTCGCGCACCCGGCGGCCGAGTTCCTTGAGCGCCCGCTCGTCGGTCGGGCCCGTGATCGCGACCTCGACCACGACGTTGTTGCTCTCGGCGAGCGCGATGACGGGCCGCTCGGTCTCTTCCGGGAACGTGTCGATGGCGTTGATCTGGTTCTCGACTTCTCCGAGCGTCTGAACCCGGTCGGCGTCGAGGAACATCTCGACGTGGACCGTGCAACGCCCCTCGGCAGAGACGGAGCGGACTTCCTTTATGCCGGTGATGCCGGCCAGCCGCTCCTCGATGCGCGCGCAGACGCCGGTCTCGACTTCCTCGGGGGCCGCGCCGAGGTAGGGCACGGTGACGACGATCAGGGGGACGTCGAAGTCCGGATAGGGCTTGATCGGCACGCGCCCGAGCGATGCCAGTCCCGCGATGACCGCAAACGCCATCACCAGGTTGGCCGCCACGTGGTTCGTGGCAAACCAGGCGATCATGCGTCGCATGGGTCAGACTCCATGCGACGCCGGCCGCGGGGCGGTTTCATGCGGGCGGAATCGCTCGGGACCTTCGCCGCGACACTCTCATCCCGCGCCCGCCGGGGCCGGATCGAGAGGCCGGACGCGCTGCCCTTCCGTTGCGTTGTCGAGCGCCGAAAGACAAATCGTCTCTCCGGCCTCGACGGCGCCCCGCAGGTAGTACAGGTCGCCGGTCGAGCGGAGGATCTCCGCGTCGCGGAAGGACAGCCGCCCGTCCGGCAGCACCACGTAGATGCGATTGTCGCGCTGCAGCGCCGACCGCGGCAGCACCAGTACCTCGTCGAAGGTCTCGCCGTGGATCTCCGCCTCCACAAACAGCCCGACCGTCAGCGGCGGCAGGTCGCCGACCGGCTCGTAGGGCCGCGGCACCTGCGCAACCAGGTTGACCATGCGCGTGTCCGGGTCCAGTTCGCCCTCGGTGCGGACGATGCGCGCTTCCCACGCGTGCTCCGCTCCGGCGAAACGGGCCCGCAGGACCACCCCGGGGTGCTCGGGCGTACCGCCGCCGCGACGCGCCAGCGAAAGCGGCAGGTAGGCCATGTCTTCGTCCCGAACCGGGAGACGGACCTCGGCGAAGTCGACCGAATAGAGCGTCGCGATGGACTCGCCGCGGTTGACGAACTGCCCGGCGTCCACACGCTCGGAGCGAACGCGACCGTCGTAGGGAGCCGTCATGCGAGTGCGTTCCAGATCCCGCTCCGCGCGCGCCAGCCGCGCGCGGGCCTCGCGCAGCGCGGCGCGGGCGATCGTGAGCCGGTTCAGCGCATCGTCGTGGCGGGACTCGCTGATCGACTGGGCCTCGCGCAACTCCTCGGCGCGCTCGTACGTCTTCTCGGCGTTTGCCAGTTCGCTCTCCGCGGACACCAGCCGCGCCCGGGACGACTCCAGGGCGACCTCGTAGTCCACGCGCTCAATCTCGACCAGCACGTCGCCGCGGTTGAAAAAGCCGCCTGACACCATCGACTCGGCCACGGACACGACGCGGCCCGCGACCTCCGGGACGAGGTGGCTCTCCGCTTTCGGCACGACCTCGCCGTGGGCGGTCACGGTCATTTGCACGGGTCCCGGGCGTGCCTCCATGGTGCGCACGACCGGCACCTTGGGGGACGGGGGCTGGACGTCGAGTTCCGGCGCCGTCGCGAAGATGACCATTGCCAGGCCCAGGCCCGCGGCGGCAGCGAGGACCGCGCCAAGGTAGCGACGCATCATGTGGAATCCGCTCCGGGCCGTCGCCAGCCCACGCCCGCGCATGCTGGCCCCATCACCGGACGTCGGGCAAGACTGCCGCGTGCGGCGTCACCGGCCCCCGCCGCCCCGCGCGGCGGGGACCGCGGCGTCCTGCTCCGCGGCCATGGAGCCTGCGCGCTCGCCGGGCGGGCCGGCCAGCCCTGGCAGCACCGATCGCAGCCGCTCGGCCAGCACCAGGATCGCGGGCAGCAGGAACAGGATGCCGAAACTCGCGAAGACCAGCCCCCCGGCAAGGCTGACGACCAGCGGGATAAGGAACCGCAGAATCTCCGACTTGTCGTAGAGCAGCGGCATCAGGCCGACGACCGTGGTCACGGTGGTCAGCACGATCGGCAGGACGCGAAGCCGCGTTGCCGCAATGACGGCATCCGTGACGGACATCCCCGGGTCGTCTCGGCGAAAGCGGTTGTAACGGTCGAGCAGCACCAGCGAGTCGTTGATCACCACGCCCGTCACCGCGATCAGCCCGAACACCGAAGAGAGCGTCAGGTCGTAGCCGAGCACCAGGTGCAGGTAAATGGCCCCGGCGAACGCCATCGGCAGGCCGAGAAGCACGTAGAATGGCTGCAGTACGCTGCGAAGCTGGATGGCGACGAGCACGAAGATCAGCAGCACGGCTGCGGGGAAGTAGATGCCGAGGCTCCTGGCGACCTTGGCGGTGTCGCGTCGGGAGCCGTCGGGGAGTACGCGCAGCCCCGGGTATCGCTCCCTGATCTGGGGCAGCCAGGTCCCCTCGATGAGACCGCCGAGTTCCCTGGAACTGGTCATCGCCACGTTGTAGAACCCGTCCACGGAAGCCGCCGGCAAGCCGTCGATGCGCTGGCGCTGCTTCAGCTCCTGGGTCTGGACGATCTCGGCGATGCTGGAGAAGGGCGCCACATCGCCGTTCGGCAGGCCGATCAGTTCGTCGTGCAGGTCGCTGGTATTGGCCCGCCTCTCCAGCGGATAGCGGGCCATCACCTCAATTTCCTCCTTGTGCCTCACCACGTGGTCCACTTCCGCGCCGTAGAAGCGGTCCCGCAACTGCCTCGCGAGGCGGATCGGGGTCAGGCCCGATGCGCGCCCGGCGTCGTTCAGGTGAATCTCGTAACGGACGTTGCCGAGCTCCAGCGTATCGTCGATCTGGTAGACGAACGGATGGTTCCTGAACCGTTCCTTCAGTTCGCCGGCGGCGGCGACCGCCGCGTCGGCGTCCGGGTGCAGCAGCGCGTAGCCGAGGCTCGAGGCGGTGGCGGTCCGGGTCGTGGGAAACGCGAGCCTGTCCGCGCCGCGCACGGCGCCGATGGCGTCGACCCAGAGCTGCTTCATCTCGTCGGCGGTGACGGTGCGCTCAGGCGGCAGGTTGAGGCGCAGCTGCACCGAAGCTAGGTGCGGCGCCGGCTCCGGCACATCGGCCCCGAGCATGGTCTCGACCGCCTTGTGCTCGCCGACCATCACGTTGATGGCATTGACCATCGCCCCTCCGGCCTGGCGATTGGCCTCCCAGGCGGCGGCGACGATCTGCTCGGCGACGCGGACCGTGTCGGCGAACGTGGAACCTGCGGTCATGGTCAGGTCGGCCTGCAGCTTCTGCTCGTCGAGCCGGTTGTCGGCGGCGTTGAAGCGCACGACGTTCTCGGAGTAGAGGGTCCACGCGACACCGACGAGCAGGGCTATGCCGGCGATCGCCACCAGCGGCTGGCGCACGGCGAAGCCGATGGCCGGCAGCAGCCGCCGCTCGATGACCCCCCGGAACGCGCCGCCAGCCCGGGCCTGAATCGCGGTCAGGGGCCAGCGGCTGAGCTCGCGGTCGGACGACAGGTGCGCCGGCAACAGCAGGAAGCAGTCGATCAGGGACAGCGTGAGGACCGCGAGCACGCCGATGCCCGTGTAGGCGAACATCTGGCCGAGGTTGCCGTCGAGCGGCAGCAGGACGGAAAACGCGACCATCGTCGTCAGCACGCCGACGAACACGGGCGCGATCACCTCCCTCGCACCGCGGATGGATGCTTCCTGCGCCGGCATGCCGAGCGCGCGCAGGCGCGCGATATTCTCCCCTACGACGATGGCGTCGTCGACCACGATGCCGATGATCATGGCGACGCCCCAGACGATGAACCAGCTAATCGATATGCCAAGCAGGTACAGCAGGATGAACGAACCGATGATAGCGGTGGGGATGCCGATGCCGATCCAGAGCCCGACGCGCAGGTCGAACAGGACGATCAGGAGGATGAAGACCAGGGCCACGCTGATCATCGCGTTGTTGGCGACGGACTCCAGCGGCTTCTTGATCTTGTAGGTTTCGTCCAGCCAGAGGTCGACCGACGTTCCCGGCGGCGCCCGGAACCCCGGCAGGAAGCGCTCGACCTCGGCGATGACATCGTCCGGGTCGGCGCGCGGCGGCGCCTGGACATGCACGAACACCGCGGGCACCTGATTGACGGTGTTGATCAGCGGGTCGTCGACGAAGCCGTCCCGCACCGTTCCAATGTCGCCCAGCCGGACGATCGCGCCATCGGGCCGGCTGAGTATGACGATGTCGCGGAACTCGTCCCCCCGAACCCGCTTGTCCATCGTGCTCATGAGGATGGTGCCGGAGTCCGTGCGTATGCTGCCGCCGGTCAGATTCACCGACGCCAGCCGAATCCGCGCCACGACCTCGGTGATGGTCAGGTGATGGCTGCGCAGTTTCGACTCGTCGAGGTCAATCTGGATTTCCCGTTCCCGGGCGCCGATCAGTTCGACGATGGCCACGTTCGGCAGCAGCAGAAGCTGTTCGCGCAGGTCCTCCGCCGTGCGGCGCAGCGCGTCCTCGCCGGCCGTCTGTGAGGTGACGGCGAGGGACACGACCTCCCTGACGATTTCCTTGCGCACCACTTCGGGCGGGTCCGCGTTCGGAGGAGGGAAGTCCTCGATGCGATCGACCGCAGTTCGCACCATCTCCAGCCTCGAGACGGCGTCGACCCACTGATCGAGTTCGATGATCACCTCGGCGCGGCCTTCCCAGGCGTTCGAGGTGATCCTGTCCACCCCGTCGAGTCCGGCGATGCTCTCCTCGATGCGGCGAATGATGTCCTCTTCGACTTCCCGAGGCGTCGCGCCGTCGTAGGGCACGTTCACCGCGATGGTTCGAAGGTCCAGCTCCGGGTACCTTTCGATGGTGCTGCTCATGATCGCGGCGACGCCGAGCACCAGCAGCAGGAACGTGATCAGGTACACGGCGGTGTGGTTGCGCGCGAAGTACTCGATCAGCGAAGCGGGCCCCTTCGCTGCGGCGCCCGGATGGTGGGTTTCGCTCATATCGCTGCGAACGTCGCCAGGGCGGCCGGCGCGGTCAGCCCGCGAACCGGCGACGGCTGAGCCGCCCCTTGGCGAGTTCCACCATCATGATGACCGATGGCAGGAAGAACAGCAGGCCGATCCCCGCGAACACGAGGCCGAAGGCGACGCTCACCACAAGCGGAATCAGGAACCGAATAC
>JAPPDJ010000034.1 GCA_028824555.1 Gammaproteobacteria bacterium
GAGGGCGCGCTAGACCAGCGTGTAGCCCGCTTCGCTCAAGGGCATCGACCGCACGCGCTCGCCCGTCGCCGCAAAGATGGCGTTGGCAACGGCCGGCGCAAGCGGGGGAAGCGCCGGTTCGCCGAGCCCGGTCGACGGGTTGTCGCTTTCGATGAAGTGCACCTCAATCTCGGGCGTGGGGCCGATTCGCATCACTCGATACGCATCGAAGTTGTCCTGCTGTATGACGCCCTCCTGCATGGTGATCTGCTGCAGCGCCATCGTGCTCAGGCCGTCAACGACCGAACCCTCGACTTGGCTCAACGCCCCGCTCATGTTGATGATCGGACCGACGTCGACCGCGACCCACACCTTTTCAACGCTGACGTTCCTGCCCGTGACACGCACCTCGGCAACCTCCGCCACGTGGGCGGCGTGGCAGAAGTAGAAGGACAAGCCGAGCCCGCTTCCATTCGCCATGGGCCTGCCCCACTGCGCCTTTTCTGCTGCGAGCTTGATCACGTCGATGGCGCGCCCGGTATTCAGCGCATTGATGTTGCCTTCGCTGATCCAGCGTGGCTCGCCCATGAGTTCCAGCAGAAACTCGAGGTGGTCCCTGCCCGCCAGTTCCGCCAACTCATGGATGAAACACTGCTCCACAAAGGCGTTGGTGTTTGATCCCGGCGCGCGCCAGGCGCCGCAAGGTGTGGCGACCTCGCGCATGCTGAGTTTGATGCGGGCAGTCGGGAAAGCCACGGCCGGCAGCTCGTTGCCTTGCAGGCCAGACCCCATGACGGGCCGACCGTTCTTGCCGAACCCGATGTAGTGCTGCTCCCAGGCCGCGAGCTTGCCATCCGGCCCCACGGCCCCCCTCATCTGCTCGAAGCCGCCGACGCGGAAATGGTCGTTGTGAATGTCGTCCGTACGCGTCCAGGTGAGCTTCACGGGAACGCCGGCACGCTCGGAGATGGCCATCGCTTCGGTGGCAAAGTCGTTGACTGCCCGCCGGCCGAAGCCCCCGCCCATGCGCAGCGGATTCACCTGCACCTGTTCGGGTTTCATGCCGAACAGGTTGCCGGCGATTTGCTGCACTGCCGCGGGCCACTGGCTGCCGAGCCAGACCTCGAGGGAATCCGGCTCGCCGCCCGTGCCCTTGCGGTAGTCGGCCGTGCAGTTCATCGGCTCCATGCACACGTGGGCCACGTAGGGGAACTGATAGAAGGCATCGGCCGTCCGGTTGGCCGCATCCGCAAGCGCCGCATCGACGCCCTCGTTGTCGGCAATTACCTCGCCGCCACCGTCCTGGGCGACGCCCTCGGCCCAGTCGACCATTGCGGCCCAATCGTCGGTGGACGCCGATGACTCGTCCCATTCGACCTCGAGCTTGCGGCGAGCATCGAACACCGACCAGGTGTCGTCGCCGACGATCGCAACACCGCCGCGCAAGGCGGCCGCACCATCCAGGAACCAGATCTCGGAGGAGCCGGCCGCGTCATTGGGGGCAAGGATGAAGGCGTCCGTGATTCCCGGCAGGCCCTTGATTTGGCTTTCGTTGAAGCTGACGGCGGAGCCGCCGATGCGTGGACAACGCACATAGGTGGCGTGTTTCATGCCGGGCACATCGACGTCGATGCCGAACTTGGACAGGCCCGTGGCAATGACGAAGTTGTCCACGCCGCTCACCGAGGTGCCGATAATCCTGTAAGCACTCGGGTCCTTGTAGGTCAGCGTGTCCGGGTCGGGCACCGGCTGCTCTGCCGCGAGGCTCGCGAGCTCGCCGAACGAGCGGCGCATGCCCGAGGCGTGAACCACCTCGCTGTCGCGCGCCTCCAGGTCCTCTCGGTCGACCTCCATCATCAGCGCCGCGGCGCCGACGAGCATCTCGCGCGCCGATGCGCCCATGCGCCGCATCGTGCCGATGTTCCGGGGCACCGAGGTGGAGCCCCCGGACATCTGGAAGCCGAACTTCTCCGCATCGAGGGGCGCGTCGAGAACCTCCACGTCGTCCCACCGCGCGCCCATCTCTTCCGCGATGATCATCGGCAGGGTGGTTCTGATCCCCTGGCCCATCTCCGGCATGCTGGAGTAGATCGTGATCTGACCGTCCGAGTCGATCTGCACGTACACGTTGAGCTCTTTCGAGCCGACCAGCACGTCCTCGGGTGGCGCTTCGGCGGCCGTCGGCAGCGTCATCTGCAGCATCACGCCACCGCCCGCGAGCGCCGAGACCTTGAGCAGGTCGCGCCGGCTGAGTCCATTCGAACGCGGCATGCTCAAGCTCCCTTGGCGGCGTTGTAGGCCTTGGCGGCGCTATGCACCGCCTTGCGAATCCGGACATAGGTGCCGCAACGGCAATAGTTGCCGGCGAGTGCCTGGTCGATGTCCGCATCGCTTGGCTCTGGGTTGCTCTCCAGCAATGCGGCGGCGCTCATGATCTGCCCGGATTGGCAGTAGCCGCACTGGGGCACGTCATGTTCGAGCCAGGCCGCCTGCATGGGGTGGAGGTCGCCCTCGGCGGCGAGCCCCTCGATGGTCGTAACCGCGCCGGCGACCGTGCTCACCGGCATCACGCAGGAACGCATCGGTACGCCGTCGACGTGTACCGTGCAGGCGCCGCACTGGGCGATGCCGCAACCGTACTTCGTTCCGGTGAGTTTCAGTTTGTCGCGCAGAACCCAAAGAAGCGGCATGTCGGGCCGGACATCCACCTCCCGTTCCCTGCCGTTGACGCTCAGCTTGAACATGGGCATTCGATCGACTCAACGAAAAGGACAGCGTAGCAAACTCGCCTCGCCGACGAACCCCGGAGCCTTCGCGGTCCCGAATGCCTTCCCTCTGAAGGTCCCGGCCCATCACAAGTCCGACAGGCTAGAGCGTGCGAGCCCGTTGCCGTCTGGCCTCCATCGGGTCGACCAAGGGCGGCCGCAGTAGATCGACTCGATCGCGGTCCTTGAGCACGTGCTCTCGATCCACGACCTCGCCGAATACGCCGAGTGCCTCCCAGGTGGCGTCGAACCCGGCCGCGTCCACGGCATCGCCAACCGTGGCGCCGGGTGGCAGTTCGACGGCGCGCACCTCGATCTCGGTGCCTGTCGCGTTTGCGACCTCCACCTGCATTCAAAGGGCCGTCGCGGCGCGTTGGGCGAAGGCATCGACGATGCGGTCCGCGATGCGGTCGATGAAGGGCCCCGCGGCCAGCGACATCAGGCGGCTCGCGAACTCAAACGCAATGTCGAGCTCCACCTTGCACCCGCTTGCGCCCTCTTTGCCGAGGGGTGTGAACAGCCAGCAGCCGTCGAAGGCGTTGAAGGGCCCTTCCATCAAGGTCAGGCGGATCTCCCGCTCGCCCACCAGTTCGTTGCGGGTGACGAGCACCTCGCGGTGACCGTGGGCGTCGATCTCGATGCGGCCGGTCACCTCGTCCCGGTCTCGGTGCAGCACCTCGGAAGCGACGCACCACGGCAGGAATTCCGAGTAGCGGTCGACATCGTCCACAAGGGCGAACACCTGCGGCGCCGGATGGGGCAGCAGGGCAGACCTACGGACCCTTCTCACCGCCGCGCAACCTTGCCGGCGAACGAGCCTCTGTTCGGCGTCATGCCAGGAACGTCGTGTAAACGAACACCAGCAGGACGCCAATCGGCGCGACCACCCGCCCCAGCACCAGCCATAGCTTCCACTTGAAGCCCGAGGAGAAGCCAAGCTGCTCGGTGACAATCTCTTTCGGCAGCACCCAGGCCGCGAACAGGACGATGAGGAAGCCGCCGATCGGCAGCATCCACACCTGCGTCACATAGTCCACGAAGTCGAAGAAGGTGCGTTCTCCCACGATGTGAACGTTCGACCACACGTTGAACGAGAGCACGCTGCCGATGCCCAGAAACCAGCAGATGCCACCGAGAGCAATCGCCACCCGCGCCCGCGTAATGCGGAACTGCTCGACCGTCCACGCCAGCGCCGGCTCGATGATGGAGATGGCGGAGGTGATGGCGGCGAAGCTGATGAGAATGAAGAACAGCGTGCCGATGAAGGCACCGAGCGGCAGGTTGCCGAAGGCGATGGGCAGGGTGACGAACAATAGGCCCGGCCCCGCGCCGGCTTCGAGGTCGGGATTGGCGAACACGATCGGGAAGATCGCAAGGCCAGCCGCCAGCGCCACCACGGTATCGACGCTGGCGATGGTGAGCACCGTGCCGGGAATCGAGACATTGCCCGGCACATAGGCGCCGTAGGCCATGATCGCCCCCATGCCGACGCTAAGGGTGAAGAAGGCGTGCCCCATCGCCTCCTGCACGCCGGCGACGGTGAGCGCCCCGAAGTCGAAGCCGAACAGGAAGCCGAAGCCGGCGGCGAAGTCGCCCACCACCATCGCATAGCCCACCAGCAACAGGATAAGCACGAACAGCACGGGCATGAACCAGCGAATGGCGAACTCCAGCCCTCGGTTTACACCCCGGGCGACGATGGCGACCGTGCCGGCCATGAACACCGTGTGCCAGAACAGCATCGTCCACGGGCTCGCGAGGAAGTCGTCGAAGACGCCGGAGACCTCGGCGCTGCTCGCGCCGGTGAACGTGCCGGAACCTGCCTGAAAGATGTAGTGCAGTGCCCAGCCGGCGATTACGGCATAAAAGGAGAGGATGAGGAAGCCGCCGAGCACACCCATCCAGCCGATGAGGGTCCAGCCCTTCGATGCACCGCTTCGCCGAACCAGCGCCCGCAAGGTGTTGATGGGGCTTTGCCGGCCGGCGCGGCCGAGCAACACTTCCGCGGCCATGATCGGCACGCCGATGGCGGCGATGCAAAGCAGATACACCACCACGAACGCACCGCCGCCGTTCTCGCCAGCGATGTAGGGGAACTTCCAGATATTGCCGAGACCCACCGCCGATCCGGCCGCGGCCAGGATGAACATGAGCCGACTCGACCAAAGGTTCGGCTGCGAAGCTTCGTTGTCAGCCATCGTTCCTCCTTCGAGCAGGCGCGCCCTGAAGGGCGCGTTGGCAGTTCGCTTGCGAACTGCTGGCCTTCGTGGCGTCATTGTATGCGCCCTTCCGGGTTCGGGGCCTTGGTGGGAGGGCATCTTGCCCTCCCACGCGCGTAAGGCGCGCATTTCAGGGGGCCTGGCCTTGTGATGAGGTGCGCGTTTCGCTTGGCGCCGCTACGATTCGCCTCCTGCCCCCTCGGCGGAAATGCAGAAAATGGCCAAGAAGGCGAACACAGGCAACGGCACCATCGCGCTCAACCGGCGCGCGCGGTTCGACTACCAGCTCGAAGATCGCTTCGAGGCCGGCCTCGTGCTCGAAGGCTGGGAAGTGCGGAGCATCCGCGCCGGCGGAGCCCAGCTAACCGACAGCTACGTGCTGGTGCGCGAGGGCGAGGCGTGGCTCCTCGGGGCACACATCGCTCCACTCGCAAGCGCCTCCACCCACGTGGAGCCCGACCCCATCCGCACCCGCAAGCTGCTCCTGCACGAACGCGAAATCTCCCGCATCTTCAACGCCACCCAGGCCAAGGGCTTCACATGCGTCGCCACCGCCATGTATTGGAAGGGCCAGCGCGTGAAGTGCGAGGTGGCGCTCGGCAAAGGCAAGGAGCAACGCGACAAGCGCGCCACGGTGAAGGACCGCGAGTGGCGCCGCGAGCAGGGACGGGTGCTGAAGCAGTCAGTCAACGACTGACGCCGGAGCCTGTCCTTGGGAGGCCGTCCCCTCGGAAGCGTCTCCCTTGGCGGATGCCGTCCCTCGGAGCGTGCCTTTGGAGGGAAGGCATCCTGCCTTCCCTGTGCGCCGAAGGGCGCACCGACAGAGTTGCCAAAAGGAAGCACCCACCGGGACTTAGGAAGGCTTCCATTCCTCCCTCCCAAAAGGCCAGGGCAAAGTCCGACCGATTGCCATCGCCCATGGGCGTTCCGGTCCAGCCTGCTATGCTGCCGCCCGACCTCAAAGCCCCCTACAAGACCAGCGAAAACCTACCCCCATGGTGCGGCAAGTAATCGAAACCCTCGAGCAGAACGGCATCACCAAGGTGGCGTTCTCGCGCTTGGGCGACCCTGCCGTCATCGCCCTGTGGTTCGGCGAAGGCGACACCGTCACCCCAACGTTCATCCGCGAAGCGGCCAAGACGGCCCTCGACGACGGCCAGACCTTCTACACCCACACCCGCGGCCTGCAATCCCTGCGCGACGCCATCAAGCGCTATCTCGACAATCTCTACGGCCTCGACCTCAACCCCGACCGCATCACCGTGCCGGGCTCCGCGATGATGGGCGTGACCATCGCCGCCCAGACCGCGGTGTCGAGCGGCGACCGCGCCCTAATCGTCAGCCCCCACTGGCCCAACATCGAGATCACCTACCGAGTCGCTGGCGCCGAAATCGACACCGTGCGCCAACGCGAAACCGACGCCGGCTGGCATCTCGACGTGTCCGAAATCATCGCCGCGGTTCGCCCAGAAACCCGCTCGATCTTCGTCAACACCCCCTGCAACCCCACGGGCTGGGTGATGCACCGAGACGACCAAGCCGAGCTCCTCGCCTTCTGCCGTGAGCGAGACATCCTCCTCATCGCCGACGAGGTGTACCACCGCACGTTCTTCGACGGCGAACACGCCCCATCCTTCCTGCAAGTGGCACGCGAAGACGACCCGTTGGTAGTGGTGAACGGCTTCTCCAAGGCCTGGGCCATGACCGGCTGGCGCCTAGGCTGGGTAGTCACCCCGCCACACCTCGCCATCGCCTGGACAGCGCTCTCGGAATGCTTCAACACCGGCGCCACCGTCTTCGCCCAAGTCGGCGGCATAGCCGCCCTCGAAGGCGGCGAAGAAACGGTGGCAACCCTGCGCGAGCAATACCGCAAAGGCCGCAGCATCGTCGAGCAACATCTAGCCGACCACCCGTTGATCGACCTCAGAATGCCCGAAGGTGCCTTCTACGCTTTCCCCAAGGTGAAGGGCGTTGAAGACAGCCTAGCCTTCGTCCAAGGCGTGCTAGCCGAAGAAGACGTGGGCCTGGCCCCCGGCTACGCCTTCGGCCCCAACAACGACGCCCACATCCGCCTCTGCTACGCCCAATCCCACGAGCGTTTGGAAGAAGGCCTGCGCCGACTCGTTCGCTACATAGAACGCCACGCCAACGCGTTGCACCACGGGCCCGCGCAAGCGACCCCACGCTACGCCTGAGTACGGGTCCGCCCATGCCGCAACAGGAGCTGGGAATCCCCCCGACCATTGTTCGCGCTGTGCAGATCTTCGTCACCGCACTCGCGCCGCACTTGTCAGAGGGCGACCTTCGCTTTGGCGGCGGCACCGCTTTGCAGGCGCGATGGCAGCACCGGCGTTCGACAGATGCCGACCTGTTCTGCGATCCCCAGACCTACGCCACGGCAATACGCGCGAGGGGCGAGGCGATGGAACGAGCCCTGCGCGACGTTTCGGCAACCACAGCGGGCGAAGGGACCTTCGTCGATCAGATCGCGACCTACACGCGGATCGAGTGTGTGGAAGTCACGATCCTCCCAGCAGCCACCTTGGTGCACCCATCCGGTTCCGGGAAGTTCGTGCCCGGAACCGCCGTCGAGACACTCACCAGCGCAGAAATCCTCGCCGGAAAGCTCGTTCACCGCTTGACCGGCGCGGGTATCGCGGAACCACGGGACATCTACGACCTCGCAATGGCGCGAGAGCACGATCCGGTGGCGCTTCGCCAAGCTGTTGCAGCGCTGACCGCGAACCAGCGCAAGGAAGTCGCGGTGATGATCGAACTGCTTCCTTCGAACTGGGCAGATTCTTCACGCGAACGCCCGCTGCTAGACGCCGACCCAAACCGCGCTGATCTGACCGGTTTGGCCGGTCTCCTGCGTCATCAAGGCACAATGCCGCCATGAACCGCCTCCACATCGCCATGGCCCGACAGCCCCCGGTCGCCATCCTGCCCCCGGAGGCATTCGCCCGAACGCCTCTACCACCAACATACGCCGCAGCGAAATGCCCGGATGCAGTGGTAGACGCCCTGATCGCCCGCCACTGCGCCGGCATGGCAGATCGCCGCAATGGCTCCGAAGTTCGCGCCGCACTGCTGCTCTGCAACCCGTCCCAAACGCCCCTCGACAATCCAACGATCGCGTGGCTCCTACGAACGTGCACTCCACCCGACGCACTCCGCCTAATCGCCCGCGCCCAAATCCCAGTCCCCGCCCTCGCCGCCTACATCCAGCACTTGGAAATCAACAACCCCCGGCTGACACGAATGCTCAATCAGTTCGCGTGGCCATCCGTGTCGGCTGCCGATTGAGGATGCCCTGAGGGCTCTTGGAGCAAGGGCATCCTGCCCTCGCTAGCGCCGCCAAACCCCTCGCTACGCTCGGCGTCTGGCCCCAGCCCCCACCTCCCTATGACCTCGCGCCGCAGAATGCCATAGCGTGGCTTTCTACGGCGCAAGCTCCTAGGCGTCGCAAGGCGTGTGTCTTTGCGAGCCCCTTGATGTAACCATCCCCGCCCCTTGCATCGAGCGCGACCTCGTTCTTGTGACCCAAAGCGCGCGAGATTTCCTCGCTCTTGTCGAAACGCAGGCCATCCACCCCGAGCTCGTCATCCTTCCATCAGTCGGTCGCCTGCAGGCTGAGTCGCTCTTACGGCGCCGCCATGGACTTCCTTGCGGCCCGCGGCGAGCCAATGGACATCATGGTCAATCACCTTCTCGAAGTGTCGGCAGATCGAACGATGCGTCTCTCACCTCTGGTAGGCGATTAGCGCCCTGGCGCTATCGACTGTCGACGCGCCGCGCTTCTTCGTAGGACGAACCGACATCGCCCGGGTCGATGGGCAGGTATGGCACTTCCCACCGATCCCGGTTCGACTTGGCCATGCCCTTCCTTATGGCAGCATCCTGGTGGGAACCTGAGAACGCCGTGAACACGAGATCGCCCGCGTACGGGTGGCGCTGGTGGATCGGCAATTTCGTGAGGGCTTCCACGGTGCCACGAATGCGGGGCATGTCGCCGAGGTCCAGCTCCGGATCCACACCTTGGCTGAACAGGTTCAAAGCCATGGTGACAATGTCGCAGTCGCCCGTGCGCTCGCCATTTCCGAACAGGGTCCCCTCGACCCGTTCGGCACCAGCCATCAGCGCGAGTTCCGTGGCCGCGATGCCGGTTCCCCGGTCGTTGTGGGTGTGGAGGCTGATTATCGCCTTGTCCCGGTGGGTGAAGTGGGTGGCAAACCACTCGATTTGGTCCGCATATACGTTAGGTGTCGCCATTTCCACGGTCGATGGCAGGTTGATGATGATGGGCTCGTCTACCGTCGCACCCCACTCTTCGGCCACCGCCGTACAAACATCCAGGGCAAAGTCCAGCTCAGTACCGGTGAAGCTCTCCGGGGAATACTCATGGCTGATGTTCGAGTCGAGCGCTTTCAGGCCCTGCTTGACGAGCCGGGTGCCCCGCACCGCCGAATCAAGGATTTCGGAACGCCCCACGTCGAATACCACACGCCGTTGCAGCTCCGAGGTGGAGTTGAACAGGTGAAAAATGACGTTGGGTGCGCCGTCAAGAGCTTCGACCGTGCGTTCGATCATGTCTTCGCGGGCCAGGCAGAGCACTTGGACGGTCACGTCGTCGGGAATCCGGTCCTCGTCGATGATCCGGCGGACGAAGTCGAAGTCCGGCTGCGAGGCGGCCGGAAAACCAATCTCAATCTCCGCGAACCCGACCTCGAGAAGAAGCTCGTACATCTGCATCCTCTCGTTGGCGTTCATCGGCTGGATTAGGGCCTGGTTGCCATCGCGCAGGTCCACGCTACACCAGCGCGGTGCCCGATCTATAGCCTTACCCGGCCACTGCCGCTCCGGCAGTGCTACGGGCTGGAAGGCACGGTATCTTTGGAAAGGCATGCTGCCGCTCGCCCGTCCGGCGTGGGCGCGTGTGCTGCTTCGATTCGACATGACTTGCTCGCTCATGACCCTTGAGTCCTGATTGGTTCAGGTTCGGAGTTGCTTCGTTCGGGCGGGTGCCCTTATGTGGGTCAGTTGGTTTGCCGGCTACGCCGGCAGGAGCAGCAGTTCCGGAAGGGATTGGCGCGGGTGGCGGGAAGGCAAGTTCATGACGGCGCGCACTATAGGCCCTGCTGAAGGGTTTGCCAAGGTACTATCGAACATCTGATAGTGCCACGCAATACATGCGTCTCCCCACTGTGCCTTACGGCAGTTCAAGGTGTTGAAGGTCTTCCCGATGACCGATTCCGATCCCACATGCCCGTTCTGCCAGAATCTGGCCGGCACTCGGCGATGTGCGTTCGTGAGTCGACTTGACGGCGTGAGCTCGTTCGTCAATCCCCGACAGTACCGACCAGGGGCCACGCTGGTGATTCCGAATCGGCATGTCGCAACGGTTTTCGATATGACGTCGGAGGAATGGGCCGCCGTCTGGGTGCATGCCCGGCAGGTAGCAATAGCGGCATGCGCGGCGTTTGGCGCTCAGGGTGTGAACGTCTTCCAGAACAACGGCAAGAGCGCGGGGCAGACGGTCTCCCACGTGCATGTCCATGTCGTGCCGAGGCCGGCTGGCGACGAAGGTCCCGCAATCTTCGGCGAGGCGTATTTCGAGAAGACGCCCATCGAGGAACGCCTCGCTATCGCCGAGCGTATCCGGAAGCACCTGCCGCAACCTTGATCAATACCGGGGCGTTTTGCACGCTCCACGTTGGCGTAGCGTTCCCCCGCGCGTGCATGCAGCGAACCCTTGTACCCTTTCGCAAGGCCTCAAAGACTGCCTACGAACCTTGGGTTTGGTGTGTCAGTTCCTCAGCCAATGTCACCAATGTCCTTTAACCTACAGATCCGGGCTACCAACTTGGAAGTTCGTGGATTCTACGAGGCACTTGGCTTTGACGTAGAGGATCGCTTGAGCATGGCAAGGCACATCGCTCCTCGCCAATCGAACGCCGACGCGACATCTGGTCAAGACTGTGACTGATTGTCTGCTCCGAGACTGTGGTCGGGGCGATTGTCCTCGCCCAACGCCTACCGACCCGCTGATGGTGCGAACGCAGTAACGCCCGCATGTGTTTTGGCGCAGGCGTTGCTATGCGCCGATTCATCCGGAGTTCAGCCCGATCCCCCGTCGCCCGCCCGCTCCATCGCGAATGCGGCGTGGTCACGGACAAAATGACGGTCGAACCGCTCGCGCCGGGACGCTTGTAGGAACCTCTCCCGCGCGCCTGCGACGGGATGCGTGCGCGCTTGAGCCGCGAACAGGTCCCTACAGATGCGCATCTGAGACTCGTCGAGCGGCCGAGACTGCCCGGCCATCTCCCACAACGTGGTCGTGACGCCGCCCGGAACCTGGAGTTTATGGCCAGGCACTTCCTTCTCTAGCCATTTGCATGAAGGCGACTTCTCGGGAAGTCCAGAGTCGTGGCGTTGGTAGCCACCAACCCGGAAATCGTCCCGGCACGTGTCCCAGACGTATGCCTCGTAGCGGTCGTCGAAGAAATCCTCGAATCGGCCGGCCGGTCTGATTCCGCGTTCTAGGACATGCGGGAATCCCCGAACAGTGGCTGGATCCGCGAAGGGAAGCTCGAGCAGGCACTCCGGCAGCCGCTCGTAGTGGAGCAGAAGCATGACGCCCGCGCCTTCGATGAAGTCGCGGTAGGACCCAAACTTCTCCTCCTCGTTGCGGCCGCGCTCAATGAGGTCCGCCATCACGGCTGGTGTGGGCGGTTCGACGGTGACGCGATCCTCCGTGCGTCGCGGGCGGTCGCCCCAGTGTCGGCCGAAGTAGCCGCTCACCGCGCGGTCGTAGGGATTGCGCACCGTCGTGAAGACGAGAAACGACCTGGCGCCGTCCGGAATCGGCCGATAGTCGTGGTGTCCGCCATACCAGATGCCGCCGTGGTGCCGCATCAGCCACTCGTTCATCGACTTGGACGCCGTGCGCGGAATCCCGACATAGACGAACCGATGGCTCGGCGAGATGATCATGGAACCGCTGACTTCTGACTTGAGGTGAAAACAACCACGTATCGTGAGAAGTGGTGGAGGCGGCGGGAGTCGAACCCGCGTCCGTCGGTGCTCCGTCTTTCGCTCTACATGCTTAGAGCCGCCTATTGCTTTGGCCCGTTGGCGACCCGGCGGTCGGGGTGCCGTTGGGCGAGCCTCCTTGAGTTTCGCGCCGCCGCCGGAGGCACTCGGCGGCGCTATCCCGCAAGCCTTTGCCCTCGGGTCGCCGTTGCGGGCGCCGTCTTCCCGAGACAAGCGGCTTACGCCGCTAGCGCGTAGTTTTCGTCGTTGGCAACTATAAAAGTTGCAGCGATTGATTAACGAGAGTCACTACCCTCTCGGCATGCACGTCGGAGTTCGCGACCGCCGTCGAAGCCAAGTCGCCCCCTTCGTAGGACGTGGAGGAGCGTAGCAGGTTTGGCGGGTGGAATGCGAGCTTTGGCTCTCTTGGCTGTGGACGTGCCTTGGAGGGGCACCTTGCTTGGTACGCGCTGCAGGCGAGCCGCCTAAAGGAAGCAGCAGGTTCCCCGAATGGCGTGACGCCACACTCCGGTCTTTGGTTTGGACTAGCCTTACATTCCGGTCGGAGAACAGGGCGATGGTGAGCAAGGCGGTTCGGGTCACGGCGCACGAGTGCAAGACGAAGCAGGCGGAGGTGTTCCGGCGCGCCGCGGCCGGGGAGACGATCATCGTCACCAACAACGGCATGCCTCAGGTGGAGATTCGCAAGGCCCCGGCCGACACGGAGACCGTGGCGGGCGCCCTGGAAGCGCTGCGTGCGCTGCATGCCAGTCAACTCGCGACGGGGCAACCGGCAGCCACGAGGAACTGCGCCGGATGCAGGAGGAGGAGCGTGACTGATGGCTGGCGAGATCATCGTCCTTGACAACAGCATCAACACCCGCCTGCTTTGGCCAGACTCAGAGAGTCCCGACAGCAACCAATACGCGCTCGATGTTCTTGGCCAAGCAACCGGCGGCACGGTGTTCCATGTGCCGACGATCTGGCACTACGAGGTTGCCAACGTTGCGGCCACGTTGGTGCGGAGGGTCAAGTCTCGCAAGCAAGCGCGGTGAGGTACTTCGAGCAGATTGCCTTGTTGCCGATCGTGACGGACATCTCGAGCCACGCGAACGCGACGCAGGGCGGCCTTCGCTTTGAGCATCCAATTCGGGCTCCACGCGTACGACGCGGCCTATCTGGAGCTTGCTCTGCGCCTGGGAGGGACGCTGGCTACCAACGACAGACGCTTGCGAGGGGCGGCTCGACGTGCCGGGGCATCCTTGTTCGCCTGACGCCGTGCTTCCGAAGGAGGTGCCGCCGGATTGATCGGAGGTTCCGTGGGTGCGGTTGCGCTGTGGGGCGGGGGAGAGGATGCTTTGGACACCTTCGAGATGGGTGCTTGGTGGTGTCCGGGAAGACGGTTGAGGATGCGTTGGCGCTGATTGAGCGGGCTTGGCGGCGGCGATACGAGGCGTTTCAGGCGTCGGGGGCTAGCGAAAAGGAGATCGGGCTGGTCCTGATGCGGGTGCGGCGAGAGCTTGAGGAGGCGGTGGCGATTTGTCGCGAGCTCGACGCAAAGCGGGAGCTTTCGGTTGCGCTTGGGAAGCTTGGGCATGTGGAGCACGATGCTGCGGCGCGGTCGGCGATCTATGAGGAGGCGGTGGCGGTGGCGCGGGAGTGTGGGGATCCGATGCAGCTTGCTCATGCGGTGCGGCATCTCGGCGATGTGGCGCGACATGCTGGAAAACCGACCGTGGCGGAGCGGTGCTACGAGGAGGCGCTGGGTCTCTATCGGAGCGAGTCCGCGCCGCCGGTGCTGGATTTCGCAAATGCCCTGAGGCCGATGGCCATTCTCAAGGCGGACACTGGGGAGTTGGAAGAGGCGCGGGAGCTCTGGCGCAAGGCGGCGGAGCTCTATGGCGCCGTTGGCGTGGAACAAGGCGTGGAGGAAGCGGAGCGCTGGCTCGTGAAATTGGCAGGGTCGGATGGCGGCATTGCGTCGGCCCCTCCTCGGGCCCAAACGCGCTGACTTGACGGTGGAGCGAATGGCTCGTGTCGTGGCCATGGCGCGTCTTCGGCGCGTTGGGGGGGCCGGATGCCCTCCCTCCCCCAATTGTGCCCCCCAAGCGGGTCGCCGGTGGTTCGAGCGCCTGCATGCGCTGGTGCTTTCGGTGTTTGTGGCGGCCCAAGTGTTTGGCGCGCAAGCGCTTGCTCCTGGGTCTCGGGCGCAGGAGCAACTGGATACGGCGGCGGGGTGGGTCAAGGCCGGGGAGCATGATCTGGCGCGGGCGTACCTCGACGATTTGGTTTCCAGCCCTTGGATAACCGCTCGGCAGCGGGCGCGGGCTTTCTACTTGCGCGGTCATGGGTATGCGGAGGCGGGGCTGCATGTCTCGGCTCGGCATGACTATCGCCGGGCGGTGGAGTTTCATCCGAACCATTCGGCGTCGTTGATGGCGCTGGCGCATCTGCATGATGGCGGGCTCGGGGTGCCGCGCAATCCGTTCCGGGCATTTCGGCTGGCGCTGAAGGCCGCGCGAGGCGGGCATGCGGCGGCTTGTCTGTTCGTGGGCGTTGCGTATCAGGATGGGCGCGGGACGGAGGTCGACCGCGCTCGCGCCCGCTATTGGCTGCGGCAGGCGGCGGTGGAGCACGGGGTCGTGGAGGCGTTCGCGGCCTATGGCAGGTCGTTTCGGGCAGGGTTTGCGGACGAGCCGGATGTGGCGCAGGCGCGGCATTGGTACGAGAAAGCCGCCGCTGCCGGGGATGAAGGCGCTCGGCTGGCCGTCGCCTTCATGTTGCGGGACGGGGAGCTTGGCGAAGCGGACGCACAGGCGGCGGCGGAGCGTTTCCGGGTGCTTGCCGATGAGGGTAACGCGGTGGCGCAGTCGGCCTTGGCGCACATTCTGTTGGGGGATGTGGGGATTGAGGCGGATCACGGACAGGCGTTTGCGCTCTATTCGGCGGCGGCACAGGCGGGGGAGAGGTCGGCCTACGCGGGGCTTGCGTTCCTCTACCGGCATGGGCTGGGAACGCCAGCGGATGCGGCGCAGGAGGAGCATTGGCTGCGACGGGCAGCGGATGCTGGCCATGCGGATAGCCAGTACCGGTTGGGGCGGCTCTTGCACGCGCGCGGCGATGGCGATGAGGGCGTGGTGGCCGAGGCTTTGGGCTGGCTTGCTTCGGCGGCGGACGGCGGGGTAGTTGAGGCCGCGCATGTTGCCGCCTGGATTTACGCGACCACGCGGCACGATGCCTTGCGCGACCCGCATCGGGCGCTGGCGCTGGCGGAATCGGCGGTGTCTTGGCGGCGGGATGCAAACACGCTCGACACGCTCGCCGCGGCCCAGGCGGCGCAGGGGGATTTCGCGGGAGCGGTGGCCACGCAGCAGCTTGCGCTGAGCCTGGCGGCGGCGGATGCGGAGTTGCTGGCGCATTTGGAGGCGTATCAGGGGGGAAGGGCTTGGGTTGAGTGATGTCGCCTTGCGCGCCTTGCGGCGCGGTGGAGGGCGAGACGCCCTCCGTCCGAGGGCGTGCGCTGGAGGACGTCGCTCTTGCGGATGAGGTGCGACGTGCGTCTGGCGGCGGGTGAGTTCCCATACGGAGTAGCGTTTCGCTCGCCGTTGCTGCAATCGAGGCCGGTTTCTGATAGAAACCGCGCCCGTCGTTTGCAACCCCGGCGCTTAGACATCCCGTGAGCCTCCGATCCGGCGAAGCCGCCCGGCGAACCCGTACCGTCTTTGAAGCCGTGGTGGCGCTGGTGGGCGAGGGTGCGACGCATTTCCGTCCCGGCGATATCGCCTCGCACCTGCGCGACGCCGAACATCCCATCGGCGCGTGGGAGATTCGGGGGGAGTTCACGAAGCTCGAGCGGATGGAGTTGATCGAGGTCGATCCGGAACTTGCCGTTTGGCACTTGGTGGACGGCGCGAGCTTCTCGATCGAGGAGGCTCGCAAGCTAGCGTAGCGGGGTTCCGCGTTGAGGAACCCGCGCGCATGGCATTAGTGCAAACGGTCCTCTGCGGGTGCGACGAATGCACCATAACAGGGCGTCATGCCTTGAGGATCGCGCGTGGAATGCGCGACGCGCTGACGTCGTTCATCGAATCTGCATGGCACGGACCTTGCGTAATGGTCGCTAGGAGTGGTTCGGTTAGCCCCAGCCAGGGCGTCGCAATCGGAAAATGTCTCTCCCCGGTTCGCGGCGCCCTGGCTGTTTTGCTCTGCTGTTTTTTCGCCCACCCCGAAGAAGAGTAGCGCTCGCCACGCCGGTTCGTGTAGTTTGAGCCGGGCTAGCGAAGGACACCTTCGGTGACAACACAGCAATCCCCAAGCGACGATGCCTCTGGTGCTGAAGGCGAGGCCATTACTGAGCCTGTGATGAGGTGCGAGAGCAACGCTACGTTCCTCGCGCGGCTGCCGTCGGAATCGATGAAGCTCATCGTCACCTCGCCGCCCTACAACATCGGCAAGGAGTACGAGCCACGCTCTCCCCTAGAGAGCTACCTGGCGGATCAGGTGGCGGTGATTGCCCA
>JAPPDJ010000110.1 GCA_028824555.1 Gammaproteobacteria bacterium
GAGGGAGGGCGTCCCGCCCTCCATCGCGCCGCAAGGCGCGCAGAACACTCGCTGTACCACAAGGATGCGCGCCCTCGCGGGCGCGGTGGAGGGCGGGACGCCCTCCCTCCAGAGGACGGCGACTCTAGAGGCCAACTTATCTGCTCGCTTATTTTGCGGTTTTCCTACGGCGCAGCCTCCTAGCCCGGATTATTCATGAATGCGCGTAGCGAGGGCGACGAGGCGCCGCTGTGGCTGGGCGCACGGAGTGGAGGAGCCCGAAGGCATAGCTGCGCACTATGTTGAGGGGGCCGGAGCGAGTACGCACAGCCACAGCGAGTGGATCGTCGTCCGCAGTAGGGCATTCATGAATAATCCGGGCTAGGCCGCCCTAGCGCGAGTTTCTAGCAGGAGAGGAACCAAGTTCGCCCTTACAGCCGCGTGAGCTGGCGATAGGCCTTTTCCAGCGCCTCGGGGAGTTGGTGGGATTCCTCGATGACCATGTAGCGGTCTTCCGGGCACATGCGGCGCAGGTAATCGTGGCCGGAACGGTCCACCGTGACGCAGAAGGTCTCGATGCCGGCCGCTTCGGCTTCGCGCAGCGCCTTGGCGGTGTCCTGCACGCCGTATTCGTGCTCGCCTCGCTCTGGGCCGTAGTCGCAGTCCTGCGGAAAGCCATCGCTGACGATCATCAGCACCTTGAGGGCGGTGCCAGCAGCTTCAAGCTTGCGGACGGCGTGACGGATGGCGGGGCCCATGCGGGTGGAGCGCTTCGGGGTCATGGCCGCCAACGCCTCTAGCACGTTGCGGTCGTAGGCCTGACCGAGCTCCTTGGCGACGAAGAACTCCACGCAATCGCGGCCATAGCCGGAGAAGCCATAGATGCCGTATTGATCGCCAATAGCTTCGAGCGCGCCAGACATGGTGAGCACCGCCTCGCGCTGGATGTCGATGATACGGCGGCGTTCGGCGTCCTCTAGCCGCCTCGCCTCGAAATCCCATTCCTCGTCCTCGTCGAAGTAGGGGTCGCGCAAGTCTTGTGGATCGCTCGGCGCAGAGGCTGGCGCTTCGGCCTCCTCTTGCGATGGTTCCTCTAGCGAGGGGAGGCCCCTCGCGCTCCCCCCCGCTGAAGGCTCCTCTAGCACATCGTCGGTAGAGGCCGAGAGGTCCACCAAGAAGACGGCACCAACGTCGCGGCGCAGGCGTTCGCGACGGCTGTACACGCGCTCGTCCGGCGAGACGCCGACGCGCAGGTCAGAGCGGGCAGCGACGATGCTGTCGAGGTCGAGTTCGTCGCCATCGCTCACCTTCGCCTGGCGGCGATAGCCAGACGGACGAATCTGCTCGAAGCGCCGTCGCACCGCATGTGCCAGTGGTCGAACCGCGGCCAGCAGTTCGTCGGGATCGCGGCCCCCGAGAGCGTTCGCGTCCGTGTGCAGCCGCTCCTCAAACAGCCGACACCAGCCGTGCAGGTAGCGCTGGCTATGGCAGTCCCACTCGTCGTAGAGGAAGCTGCGTGCGTCCTCGCGTTGTTCGCCGAGCGTTCGGGCGAGGGTAGAACGCTCCATGTCGATGCGGCGTTTCAAGGCGTCCCGCTCCGCTGTGAGGTCGGCGTCGGTGTCGCGCAGGTCGCCAGGCCGATCCGCCTCTCCTGCCACGGCCTCGCCTTCCTCCAGGGCTTCGGCCACCGCCAGCGAGAGCAGCTTGGCGTCGAGGTCCGCCAAGTCCTCGTCCCAGTCTTCGAGGCGGGTCTGGCGCTGGAGCCACTCGAGTTGCGGACCCTCGTTCGGCGCAGATTCGTCGGACCCTTCCGGGTAGAACTCCAGCGAGTCCATGCAAGCGGTCACGGCGGCGGCGGAGTCATATACGTCGGCGTCTTCGTCAGCGACCGCGCCAGCGTGAAGCGCGAACGCCGACGCCACCGGCAAGCCCTCGAGCGCGGCTTCGAGCCGTTCCACCTCGCCGGCGATGCCGTCTGAGTAGGCTTGCTCTGCGTCGAGTCGGACATCGAGCAGCGCTCGCCGGTAGCGGTCCGCACCCGGATAGCGGCGCACGACGGCGGCCCGCACCCGCGCCATTTCGATGACGTGAAACAGCCGCCGCGCCAGTTCCGGCACCTCGAAATGGGCGAAGAAGATGGCGATGTCGGACTCCCGGTGCGCCGCCGGGGGCTCGCGCAGTCCGAGCGCGGCGATGCGATCCCGCGCCATGCCGATGTCGAAGCGATAGGTGCCGAACTCGCGGAATCCGAGCTGGTACAGGGCCGTGAGCCGATATGCCGCCGCATTCAAGTCCCTGGACTGGAACCAGTCGATGCTCTCCGGCAGATACAGGGCACCGGCATCGTGGCTCGCGTTCTGGTGCGCAAGGCCGCCTTGCCCGTCAGGCAGGTCTTCGACCGACCGAATGTGGTGATAGCGACCGGCAATGCCCTCCGCAAAGAGCGCAAGGCTGCGCTGCTCGTCGGCCAGGTGCGCCGCCGAATCCTCGGCGGGGGGACACGGAAGCGGAGAGTTCAAGCGGAGCTAACCTCTTGAAGGCGATCACGCACGCGTTTTGGAGGGAGGGCGTCTCGCCCTCCATCGCGCCGCAAGGCGCGCAAGTCACTTGCTGACCAACAAAGGAAGCGCGCCCTTGCGGGCGCGATGGAGGGCGAGACGCCCTCCGTCCAGAGGCCCGTCACAGGACCGGTCCGGCAGTCACGGCCAAACCACATCGACGATGCCGGCCACCGCCTCCTGCACCGTTGCATCGTCCGACACGGCTTCGGTGATGGCCACGGCCGCCGCTCGCCTCGGCTCGATGCCGCGGCGCATGAGTTCGCCGGCATAGATGAGCAGCCTCGTGCTCACGCCTTCCTCGAAACCGTGCTCGCGCAGGTTGCGTACCTTGACGCCGATGGTCGCAAGGCGCGCCGCGGTCTCGCCGTCCACACCGCTTTCGTGGGCGATGATGGTCGCCTCCCGCTCCTCGCTCGGATAGTCGAAGGTGAGGCTGGCGAAGCGCTGCCGAGTGCTTGGCTTCAGGTCCTTGAGGATGCTCTGGTAGCCGGGGTTGTAGGAGATCACGAGCACGAAGTCGTCGTGCGCTGGCACCAGTTCGCCGGTCTTGTCGATGGGCAGCAGGCGGCGATGATCGGTGAGCGGGTGGATCAGCACCGTGGTGTCCTTGCGCGCCTCGACGATCTCGTCGAGATAGCAAAGCGCGCCCTCGCGCACGGCGTGCGTCAGCGGACCGTCCTGCCACACCGTCTCGTCGCCCTTGAGGAGATAGCGCCCAACGAGGTCAGCGCCGGATAGGTCTTCGTGGCAGGCCACCGTGACCAGCCTGTCGGCGAGGCCCCGCTCGCCGCCATAGAGACGCCAGGCCATGTGCTCGATGAACCGGGTCTTGCCGCAGCCGGTTGGGCCCTTGAGCAGGACAGGCAGGCGGGCGCCGAAGGCTGCCTCGAAAATCTCCACTTCGTCGGCAAGCGGGCGGTAATAGGGTTCCTGCAATGTTGTCTCCTAGGGGTCGTGGGCCGTCGTTAGCGCCAGGGCTGACCGAAGTTTGAAAGACGGCCCCCTTCTTAAGATAGCGAGGACGCTCTCTCGACCCGCGCGAGAGGTGTGTGACGGGCGTCGGCAACGCACTCTCGTGACGCAAGCGACCGTTCGCGGCACGAAGTCGACGGCGCTGAAGAATCGCTGGCGATGCCCCCTCTTGTCACTCCCCCCTCGCGGGGGAGTCGAGAAAAGGCGTCTTCGCCTTTTCTCGGAGGGGGGGCCGCCGAGTCCAGATTCCCGAGCCGAGATCCATCCCCTTCAAGGCTGAAACGAATCCCGCCCCTGGGTGTAGTTGAAGAACGACTGCGCCGGATTGCGGTTCACCAGATGGCGCTTGAACATCGGGTGCTTGAGGCTGCGCACCTCGTGCTCGAGTTCGGTGAGTACGTTGCCGGAATCGGGATCGACGATGGTCTGGAAGCGATATTGGTGCTGGTCCGACTCCTCCGAGATCAGGTCGTGCTTGGCGAGCGCAGAATGCGGGCCGGAGAAGTTCGACACGTAGATGGCGATGTGGTGGCCGTCGTAGGCCGGCAACTCGTCATCCGTTTCCCGATAGGTGAGCCATTGGCTGCCGCCCATGGAAACCTCCGCGCAACCCTGCCCCACCCGCGCCGGCGTGTTGAACACCTCGCGATAGAAACGGGCGATGCCGTCGGCCGAGCCGGCCGGGACGCGCACCTCGGCGAAGGGAATGCCGAGGCTAGTGCCAAAGCCAGGGCCATAGGCGCGGATGTCGTTGCCCCAAGGGCAGGTGACGGCGATGTGCGCCGGGCCGTCATTCACCTCGCGCCAGGCGAACTCCGTGCCCTCCATGACTCGGCCGATGCGGTCTAGGCGGCGACGCAGGTCGCTCAAGTCTGGCACCACAACGCCGATGTGGCCGCGAAACTTCTGCGCCTCCCGCTTCGGCAGGTGGAACTGCTGCTCGCCGGCGTTGATCCACATGTTGGCGGTGCCGAAGTCGATGTATGGGTCTCGCGTGAAGCCCAACCCCGAAACATAGAACAGCGCCGCGAGCTGTTGATCGGGGACCGTAAGGTTGATGTGTTCCATGTTGAGGATGTTGCCTACATCCTCTTCGGCACGTTCGAACTGCCGCTCGCTCATGTCAGCTCCTCCCAAGTTCGCTTGGCGGCCACCGTCTCGCCGCGTGGCTCGCCTCACAAGCGAGCCTAATACAAAGCCGCACGGTGGCATAGGATAGGGAGCGCTGGGCCGATCAGCGGTTGGGGAGAGCGGGCATGGGTGACGAAGCCAGGGAAGAGGACGCGCTGCTCGATGCCATCTCGGCGGTGCTGCCGCCCGTGATGACGGGCCTCGAAGCGCTCGGCCACGTCGGGCGGCATCTGCATCCGCCCAACCTGCCCCAACTGGCGGACGCGGTGGCGTCGATGGCGGCGCCGGTGGCGGATGGCCTTGCGCGCTTCCGCGAGGCGGACTTCCCGGAACACCTGCAGGACTTCTCACGCCACGTCATCGAAGCGGCCGAGCTTGTCGGCGAGGCGTTCGACGGTTTGCAGGAGGCGGCGGCTTCCCCCGACGGCACCATGCGGGGCTACCGAGCGATGGGCAAGGCGACCCGCGCCACCGAGGCGCTCTATCCCCTCGCCTCGATGCTGCCACCGGTGAGTCGCTTCTTTGTCGAGCCCGAACAGCGGGAGGATCGGGCGCTGCTCGAACGCCTGATGCAAGGTCCCGGTGCCGAGGGGCAACGCCGGCCAGAGCAAGTCGTGGGCGTGGTGCGGGCCGGCAACGAACCAGGGGAGCGCGGGGGCTTCTCGCTCTACGTGCCCGAATACTACGACGACAGCCGCTCCTGGCCCGTGATGGTGGCCATGCATGGCGGCTCCGGCAACGGCCACTCGTTCCTCTGGACGTGGCTGCGCACCGCCCGCTCCCGCGGCGTCATCCTGCTCTCGCCGACGGCCCGGGGAGACACCTGGTCGCTGATGGGGCCGGATGTGGACAGCGCCAACATCGACGCCATGCTGGCGTATGTGGGCGAACGCTGGAACATCGACCGCAGCCGCTTGCTGCTCACCGGCATGAGCGACGGCGGCACCTTCAGCTATGTCTCGGGGCTGCGCGGCGAGTCGCCGTTCACCCATCTCGCGCCGTGCTCAGCGAGCTTCCACCCATTCCTGCTTGAAGCAGTGCCGGCCGAGCGGCTCAAGGACCTTCCCATCTACCTGATCCACGGCGCCCTCGACTGGATGTTCCCCATCGACATCGCCCGCACCGCCTCCGCCGCCCTCACCGCCGCCGGCGCCAACGTCACCTACCGCGAACTAGACGACCTCTCGCACACCTGGCCCCGCGACGAAAACCCCCGCATCCTGGACTGGTTCCTCGCGGCCTAGCGCATGAGGAGGGCCACCCGAGAAAGGGCGACGCATGCGTCGCCCCTACGGCCCGGAACATGACACCTTCCTGTAGGGGCGACGCATGCGTCGCCCTGTCCAGCAGCCTGTCGGACTTGGGCGCGGGCCTCTGGACGGAGGGCGTCCCGCCCTCCAAGCGTGCCGAAGGCGCGCACGCAGCGGAGCCGGCCAAAGCCACCGCAACCTACCTCCCAGACAACGCGAACAAGGCGCTAGGCTCAAGCAACACCACCTACGAACCGTCTTGACTCGCTGACGCCCCCCATGCCTTGACGTGCCTTCGGCACGCCAGGAGCTTCCCTCCGAGGGCCGTTGATGTCCTAGCGCTATCAGCCTTTCGAACTTGTGATGGGCTGGCCTTCGTCTCAAGCGCCGGCGGAGATCGAGAAGTTGATTTTCGCGGCGGCTTTGTAGGCTTCGCGCTCGTGCTGGCGATGCCGATACTCGTGCAGTGACTGCGCGAGGTCGAAGCCATAGGAATCGGCCCAGTCGAGGCAGCTCGTCATCAGAATGTCGACGCCAGTAAAGCTGTCGCCGACTAGGTATGGGCTCGACTCGATGCGCGGCTCGGCCCAGCGAATCTGCTTCAGGAAGCCCTCGCGCGCGGCGGTGATCGCGGCTGGGGCCTCGCCGTAGAGCTGCTTGAGGCCCTCGTGGCGGCGAATGACATAGAGCGTGTGGGCGTCGAGTTCCATGAGGATGAACGATACCCATTCGTTGTAGCGAGCCCGGTCCAGGCTGCCGTGGGGAGGCGTGAGGCCCCCGAACGTATCGCCGAGATAGGTGACGATGGCGGCACTTTCCGTGAGCACGAAATCGTCGTGGACGAGCACGGGGATCTTCTCCTTGGCATTCAGCGCCTGGAACTCCTCCGTCTGCGTGGCGCCGGTGCGGGAGCCGATCAGCTTTTTCTCGTAGTCGAGGCCCAGTTCGTGCAGGGCCCAATGCGCCCGGATCGTGCGGCCGGTTGCGCCGCCCCAAAGCGTCAATGCCATGCTGGAAATCCCCCCTCCAACGTGTTGTGTCGCCATGTTGCCCGAAGATCGCCCTCGGCGCGCCGATTCCCGTTGTTTCGGTTGGAAGTTGCGCTTGCCTATCTCCCAAAGATACTGGTTATAATTCCAGTTACAGGAGGTGTGGAGTCGTGCCGGTGGAGGAAGGCAAGACCATCAAGGGCCGGGGTGCGGTTTCGAGCCCCACGCCCCGATTCGACCACACCGTCAGCGTTGCTGTAGACGACGGCTGGGACGCCGGCGACGATCCAGACTTTCCGTCGCCCGACCCAGCCACCACGTTCCTGCCCGACAAGACCAAGAACCTCATCGCCACCAACCGCTCGCCCGACATTCCCTTCGATCAGTCGATCAACCCCTACAAGGGCTGCGAGCACGGCTGCATCTATTGCTACGCTCGCCCGACCCACGCCTACCTCGACCTGTCGCCCGGCCTCGATTTCGAGACCCGCATCTTCTACAAGACGAACCCCGCCCTGCGCTTGCGGGAGGCACTCGATCATCCGCGCTATGTCTGCAGGACGCTGGCGATGGGCACCAACACCGATCCCTACCAGCCCGGCGAGAAGCGCTTCGGCATCACGAGGACTGTCCTGGAAACGCTGCTCGAGTATCGTCACCCGGTGAGCATCGTCACCAAGGGCGCACTCATCCTGCGCGACATCGACCTGCTCGGCGAACTTGCGGAACTCGGCCTCGCCAGCGTCGCCGTCAGCGTCACCACCCTCGACAACCGCTTGAAGACGCTGCTCGAACCCCGCACGGCCGGGCCGGCGGCACGGCTCAAGGTGATCCGGCAGATGAAAGAAGCCGGCGTGCCGGTGCACGCCATGATGGCGCCGGTGATTCCCTTCATTAATGACGAGGAAATCGAGAACGTGGTGGCGAAGGTGGCGGAGGCCGGCGCGCGCGACGCAAGCTACGTCATGCTGCGGCTGCCACTGGAGGTGGAAGGACTCTTTCGCGACTGGCTGGCGGAGCACTTTCCCCTGCGCGCCGAGCGTGTGATGGCGTGCGTGCGCGACATGCACGGCGGCCGCGCCTACCAGCCCGAGTGGGGCACCCGAATGCGCGGCCGCGGCGCATTCGCAGACTTGGTCGCGGCCAGATTTCAGCGAGCCAAGCGGCGGCACGGCCTCGGCGAGGAGGAACCCACGCCACTACGCACAGACCTATTCCGCCGCCCCAACGCCCCGCCAACGCTGTTCTGACACGAGGCGCGCCTTCTTTCCGAGGCCCGTTTCAGCAGAAGTGCGCCCCCTTGGAATTGGTGTACACCGCGTAGAGCGAGTGGCTCGCGGTCATGAACAGGCGGTTGCGCTTTGGGCCGCCGAAGCAAACGTTGGCGCACACTTCCGGCAGGAGGATTTGGCCCACGCGTTCGCCTTCCGGATTGAAGATGTGGACGCCGTCGTAGCCGGGGCCGGCCCAGCCGGCGCTCGACCAGATGTTGCCGTCGGTGTCGCAGCGAATGCCGTCAGCGCCGCCCGTGCGCACCTCGCCGTCCACCTCAAGCGCCATCGATGCATAGACGCGGCCGTTTGCCAGGCGCGTCTCGTCCACCACGTCCCACACCTTGATGACGGAAGCCGCATCCGGGTAGTGCGAGCGGCCGGTGTCGGCGGCATAGAGCTTGGTGTAATCCGGCGAGAAGCAGACGCCGTTGGGCTTCATGATTTCGTCCGTCACCTGATGCAGCTTGCCGCCGGGTTCGAGGCGGTAGATGGCCTCCTTCTGGAACGGCTGCACGGAGCCCGTGTCGGCACGGTAGCCCTCGTAGTCGCTCAAGGTGCCGTAGCCGGGATCGCTGAACCAAAGGTCGCCGTTCGGGTGGACGATGCCGTCGTTGGGCGCGTTCAAGGGTTTGCCGCCGTAGCTGTCCGCCAGCACGGTGACGGTGCCGTTCGGCTCGTAGCGCACCACGCGGTGGGTGAGGTGCTCGAAGGATATCTGCCGGCCTTCGAGGTCGAAGGTGTTGCCGTTGGAGTTGTTGGCGGGCTTGCGCATCACCGAAACGTGGCCGTCTTCGTGCAGCCAGCGGTATTGCAGGTTGTTGGGGATGTCGCTCCAGACGAGGTAGTTGCCCCAGCCGCTCCATGCCGGCCCTTCCGCCCAGTACATGTCGGGGTTGGTGAAGAGCCGAGAGATCGGCGTGTTGCCGATGAAGCCGCGAAAGGTTGGATCGAGCCGCACTTGGTCGGCGTTCGGGTATCTCACTGGCTCCCCCGCGAGCAGCGGCCCTGCCGCAGCCAAGGCCACGCCACCGGAAAGCAGCTCGCGACGGTTCATCACTTCCTCCCCAATGTCCGTTCCGGCGTAATACCCTATCGCAATGACTCACCCATTGCCCAAAGTGCATCTGGTGGACGGCACCTTCGAGCTATTCCGCTCCTTCCACGGTGCACCGCGGCACGTGAACCGCTACGGCGAGGAGGTGGGGGCCGTGCGGGGCCTTCTACACACGCTGCTTTCGCTGCTGAAGGCGGATGACGTGAGCCACCTTGCCGTGGCCTTCGACCGCCTGCCGGCGGCTCGGGGTTCCACGGACACCAGCGTCGGCGCGCTGATTCGACGGCAAGCGCCGCTGGCGCTGGAAGCGGTGCGGGCGCTTGGCGTGCAGCTCTGGCCCATGGTGCGCCATCAAGCCGACGACGCGCTTGCCACCGGTGCGCGTGCACTTGCGCAAGACGATGCTGCCGGGCAGATCGTCATCTGCACGTCGGACACCGATCTCTTCCAGTGCATTCGCGGCGAGCGGGTTGTGGTGCTGAACCGGATCACAGGCGAGGTAACCGACGAATCCGTCTTTCGCTCGCGGTTCGGCATCGCGCCACCTCAGTTCCCAGACTATCTAGCTCTCGTCGGCTCGGCAGCCAAAGGCATTCCCGGCGTACCGGGCTGGGGACCGAAGACCACAGCCACCGTCTTGGGGCGCTACGGCGACATCGAGTCCACACCGGTCACCCCGGAGGCGTTGCAGGATGTGCGCGGCGGCGCGCGACTGGCGGCGCAGCTAGCGGAGCGCCGGCAGGAAGCGCTCCTCGTCAAGCGTCTCGCCACGCTGCACGATGACCTGCCCCTCGATTGCCGTCTCGAAACCCTCGCATGGCAAGACATCGATCACCACAAGCTGCACACCCTGATCGACCGAACCGAGGCGCAAGACCTGTGGCCACGAATCGAACGCTGGCAACGCTGATGGTTCCTCGTGCGCCCTCCAAGAGCGCACCGGTGCCAGCCCGGCACGGCTTCGGTCGCGCCGGCTTGCTCGCGGGACCGCGTGCGACTATGGTCGCCGGCGTTGCTGCTTGAGGCCTTTGCCGCATGGCGGAACTGACGACGATGGAGGCGGTGGCCGGGTTTCTCACCCCCGCCATCCTGTTCGCTCTCATGCTCGCGCTGCATGTCGTGTTTCCTGCCCTGCGGGTCGATGGCTATTCCCACCCCAACACCGCGCCGGCGCAGTATCGGCTCAACGGCGGGCTTGTCTTGCTCGTTGCCTTGCTGATCTGGTGGTTCGAGTTCGGCACGCCGATGGACTGGCTGTGGCGGGTCAAGTGGCACGCCATCGCTGGGGCGACCGCACTCAGCGTGGTGGTGTCGCTGTGGCTCGTGTACCGGGAGCCGGCCGACGCGCGCAATGCCCTCGTGCAGTGGCTCGAAGGCCGCGCCCGCAACACGGAGTTCATGCGGGGGATCGACGTCAAGATGTTCCTCTACATCTTCGGCGGCGGCTATCTCGCCCTCAACGCGGTGTCGAGCGCCGCCTATCACGAGGGCCTCTTTGGCGATAGCGCCAACCTCGGCCTCTATCTGCACGCCGCGATGTGGGTGTGGTTCGTCGTCGACTACTTCTGCTTCGAGCGCGTGCAGCTCTACACCTTCGACATCATCGAGGAACGGGTCGGCTTCAAGCTGATCGTCGGCTGCATCGTGGTGTACCCATGCCTGTATCCGGTGGCGCTGTGGTTCCTCGCGGACTCGCCGGCGCCGGCCATCGACCCTGCCTACAACACCCTTTGGCTCGGCGGCTCTGCCGTGGTGTTCCTCGCCGGGTGGATCATTACGCGAGGGGCGAACTACCAGAAGTACACCTTCAAGCGCTCGCCGGAGAAGGCGTTCCTCGGCTTCGTGCAGCCCACCACCCTCAGCGACGACGACAAGACGATCCTCTGCGGTGGCTTCTGGGGCGTGACCCGCCACATGAACTACTTCGGCGAGATTTTGCTGGCCCTTGGCATGGCGCTGGCGCTCGGTCACTACACGAGCTTCTGGAACTGGATCTACTTCGTCTATCTGACGGTGTTCTTCATCGTCCGAGAACGCATCGACGATCGTCGCTGCGCCGCCAAGTACGGGGCCCTCTGGGATGAGTACCGTGCCACGACCAAGCGCCGTCTGATCCCTGGGCTGTACTGACCGGCAAGTCGAGCGACTGCGCCGGTCGAACTCACTTTGAACGGGAGGAGCCAGAATGTGCGATGAACACACGTTGAGGGACGCGGAGGAGGCGCTGCAGCGGGAAGGAGGAACGCTCACCCGGCGCCGCTTCACCGCCGCAGCGGCAGGTGCGGCAGCCGCGGCGCTGGTGCCGCGCAGTGCGGGTGCGAGCGGTGTGACCGGCAGCGACGTACTGGTGCAAACGCCCGACGGCGAGGCGGATTGCTACTTTGTGCATCCGGAGTCCGGCAGCCATGCCGGTGTGCTCATCTGGCCGGACATTCTGGGCCTGCGCCCCGCGTTTCGCACCATGGGCGATCGCCTCGCGGGTTCCGGCTACGCCGTGCTGGTGGTGAATCCCTACTACCGCACCGCCCGTTCCCCAGTAGTGCCGGACGGCGCGAGCTTTGCCGACGAGGCCACCCGAAACACGGTGTTCCCCCTCGCCCGTTCGCTAACGCCGGACACCAACGTCACCGACGCGGGCGCCTTCGTCGAGTTCCTTGACGCCCAAACCGCCGTGGACACGGGCCGCAAGATCGGCACCACCGGCTATTGCATGGGCGGCCCGATGGTCATGCGCACGGCCGCAGCGATTCCAGACCGGATCGGCGCCGGCGCCTCCTTTCACGGCGGTGGCCTCGTGACGGAGGCCGAAAGCAGTCCCCACCTGCTCGTGCCCAACATGCAGGCAAGCTTCCTCATCGCCATCGCCGAAAACGACGACGAACGCGACCCGGAAGCCAAGGGAGCGCTCCGCGAGGCGTTCGACGGCGCTGGCCTCGCCGCCGAAATCGAAGTCTACGAAGGCGCCATGCACGGCTGGTGCCCAACGGACTCCGCCGTGTACCACGAAGCCCAAGCCGAACGCGCCTGGACACGGCTCTTGGCCCTGTTCGAGACAGCCCTCGCCTAGGAGCGTCCGCCCCCGAAAGCCACAGTGGCATTCTGCGGCGCGAATTGACAGCAGCGTAGCCTGACGGCTACTTTACGCGAATGCTCGAAGTCCGCAGAACGGAGGCGTTTGCCAAGTGGCTGGACGGTTTGAGGGACGTTCGCGCCAGGGCTCGGGTGCAGGTTCGGATCGAGCGGCTGGCAGCCGGCAACCCGGGCGACGTGGGGCCCGTGGGTAAAGGAGTGTCCGAACTGCGAATCGATTACGGACCGGGATACCGGGTGTACTTCAGGAGGCAGGGCGACACCGTCGTCGTGCTGTTGGCGGGCGGCGACAAGCGCACCCAGAGCGACGACATCGAAACGGCCCTGCGGCTGGCGGGGAACCTGTAGGAGGACGTCATGACCAAGACCGCTACCGCACCCTACGATGTGGCCGAGCACCTTCGCACGCGCGAGGAGATGGCGGCCTACCTAGAAGCCTCCATCGAGGAATCGGAGGGCGATGCCACCTTCGTGGCCAAGGCGCTCGGAGACATCGCCCGTGCGCGGGGCATGGCGCAGGTGGCGTCCGATGCCGGACTGTCACGTGAGAGCCTATACAAGGCACTGTCAGGGGAGCGCGTTCCGACGTTCGATACGGTGCTTAGGGTGGTCGGCGCGCTGGGGCTAACGCTGCGCGCGGCAGCGCTGAACCCGGACGCAGGGACGGGCGACGCGGCGCATCGCTGAACGGGGACCGTGAGAACTACACTGAACATCGATGACGATCTCCTGATGGCGGTGCGGGAGGTCGCCCGACGCAACTCCCAGTCGATCGGCGCCGTGGCCTCGCACCTGCTTCGCCAAGCGCTCGCAGGCGACCAGACCGCGCGAACTGGGTTAGGCGAAGAGCCCAAAGTGGAGTTCGGCTTCCGCCCGTTCCCGAAGCGGGGAGGTCTTGTGACCAACGAGTTGATCGATCAGTTGCGTGAAGAAAGCGGGGCTGACTGATGCGGGCGCTGTTCGACGTCAAGTCCTGATCGCCTGTTGGATGCAGAAGACCTGCATCACGAACCCGCGCGGGCTCGGTTGCGCAGCAGCATCGAGCATGGCTGGGCGACCTGCCCGATTACGCAAAACGGATGCCTGAGGATCATGGCGCAGCCCGCCTACCCCAACCCCGTGCCGGTCGCCCAGATCGCTGAACGCCTCGCCGAGGCGATGGGCAACCACAGATCACGAGTTCTGGCCTGACGATGTGAGCCTGCTCAGCGCGGGCGTCATGGACTGGCGTCACCTGGTCGGTCCGCGACAGGTCACCGACATCTGCTTGTTGGCAATGGCCGTCCAGCGGCAAGGTCGATTCGTCACCTTCGACGCCCGCGTCTCGCCGAGTGCCGTCGCCCGCGCCGGAGACGAGTACCTATGCGTCATTTGAGGCGACGTGCCGCGTCAATGTGAGAGATCCGCCTGCGTGCGCGAGGTCAACCGACAGACAAACATTTCGTCCTACACAACGTGGGCCATCTCCCACGCACCGGCAACGCACGGTTAGCCAGAAACCCGAGGCGTATGCCAAGTGGCGGGGTTTGAGGGACGTTCGCGCCAAGGCTCGTGTGCAGCTTCGGATCGAGCGGCTGGCAGCCGGCAACCAGCGGCGTGGGGCTACGAACCGGGATGGCACGTGGATTTCAGGAAGCAGGGCGACACCGTCGTCGTCGGTTGGCGGCGGTGCCCAGGGTGGTCGGCGCGCTAGGGCCCAAGGTGCCGGGGCACAAGAAGCGTTGCTCTTCCGCAACGCTTCTTGCACAGCCCAGGCCGTCCTAGGTTCTACAGGCTCCTAGGTCTTGTGGCGCAGCACCTGGCCGGCGCGGGTGCCCGTGTGCTCGCCGTCGACCACATTCACTTCGCCGTTGACGATCGTGGTGTGGTAGCCCTTCGAGCGCTGGATGTAGCGCGGGGCGCCGCCGGGGAAGTCGTGCACCAGTTGCGGCTGGCACTCGACCACTGCGCTGGCGTCGAACACGTTCACGTCGGCGCGCATACCGGGTTTTAGCGTGCCGCGGTCGCTGATGCCGATGACGCGGGCGGGGCCGGAGGTGAGGCGCCTTATGCCTTCGCCCATCGTGTAGCGCCCGGCGTCTCGCACCCAGTGCGAAAGCAGGAAGGTGGACCAACCCGCATCCATGATCTGGGATACGTGGGCACCGGCGTCGCCAAGACCCGGGAACACATGCTCGTGCTCGATCAGGTCGCCCAAGGCGTTCATGTTGCGGGCGAAGGCGCGGTAGTTGAAAAGGCCAAGGCCCTTGCTTTCGCGCGACACCCGCAGCCACGTCTCGCACCAGTGTTCGCCGGCCGCGTCCGCCATCGCCGCCAGGTTCTGCTCCGGGCCGGCGGTGTAGTCCGGCGTTTCGGCGGTGCCGAGATAGTAGAGGTTGTCCGGCGGCAGACGCATCGCGCCTTCAACCTTCGCTTCCTCCACCAGCTTGGCGACCATGTCGGCGTTGCCGATGGCCTCGAGCCGGCCGGCGAGGTCCATCGCCTGCAGCTTGCTCCACGCTTCGCCGGTGATGGGGAAGCGCGACTGCAGGCCATACATGGAACCGGAACTGCGAACGTGGGTGATGGCGGTCACGTCGCCCGCTTCCGTGCGCAACTCCTCAAGCGCCTCGCGTCGCTCGACGCCTGAATCCGCCTCGGGCCCAGCGCCATAGCTGAACAGGACGCGACTTTGGCTCGCGCCGGCGATTTGCTTCAGCACATCGAAGCCAGCGCCCACCGCCTGCATAAGGCCACCGCGCGGGCCCACGGCCTTGCCGATCTCGACGAGTTCGGCTGGATCGGCAAAGGTGCCCGGTACGCTGCGCCCGTCCGGCAACCGGTGCGGCGCGTGGCGGTTGGTAGAGAAGCCCACCGCGCCGCGGTCGATGCTGTAGCCGACGATGTCCGCCATCTGCTTGCGCTCGGCGTCCGAGGCCTGTTCCTCCACCGCGCGCTCGCCCATGACATAGAAACGCACGGCGCAGTGCCCCACCATGCCGGCGACGTTGATGCCGGGCTTCAGCCGCTCGATGGCGTCGAGATAGCCGCCGTAGTCTTCCCAGTCCCACGGCAGACCGGTGAGGATGGCGTTCTTGGGAATGTCCTCCACCGTTTCCATCATGCTGGCGAGGAGTTCCTGGTCGGCCGGCTTGCAGGGCGCGAACGTGACGCCGCAGTTGCCCATGAGAACGGTGGTGACGCCATGCCAGCTCACCGGAGTCAGCGCCGGATCCCAGCCGATCTGGGCGTCGAGATGGGTGTGCAGGTCGATGAAGCCGGGCGTGACAGTCATGCCCTGGGCGTCGATCTCCCGCCGCCCCTGGCCCTTGACCTCGCCCACCTCGGCGATGCTGCCGCCGTCAATGGCAAGATCGCCGGGGACCGGCTCGGCGCCGGTGCCGTCGACGAGTTCACCGCCGCGAATCACGATGTCGTGCATTGGATTTCCCCTCCTTGACTGCCGACGCCGGTACTTGGCCCGCGCCTCAAGCAGTTGCTTCGGAACTGCCGGTGAGCATCCCGCCAGCGGTGTGCGGTGTCAAGGCGAGCCTTGCCGATGTCGCCTGGGCAACGGCACCAGCATGGGTGTGCTGGCCTGGTACTGCGCATACGTGGGGTACTTCGCCGCAGAGATGGACTCCGTCAGCATGATGCTGCCGAACATTTGCCCGGTCAGGAAGACGAATCCGAGGCCTGTCCAATGCAGCCAGTCACCCGAAGCGGACACCGCAAAGAGATAGAACGCGAACCACACGCCGATTTCGCAGAAGTAGCTTGGATGGCGGCTGTATCGGAAAAGGCCCGTGTCGATGAAGGGGTGCTCGATCTCTTCGCCAGCCTCCCCCTTGCGCTTCTTGTCTTGCTGGAAGGTCCACATCTGCTGATCGCCCACCGTCTGTCCGGCCAGAAACGCGAGGAAGA
>JAPPDJ010000061.1:0-14906 GCA_028824555.1 Gammaproteobacteria bacterium
ACGCCGGCGTCTACTACGTCGAGGTCGGCGGCCACGAGACCGGACGCTACCGCGTCCTGGCCTGGGGCGACTCCCAGGTCGAGTGCGACTGCGCCATGGACGAGGACGGCGACGACGACGGATCGTAGCGCCCAAGGCCGCGGGCGACCCGAGCGTCGCCCGCGGCGCGCCTCTTGCACGCCTCGTCGGTGGGAGGCGGAGCCTCTTGGCAGAGGCTGGTTTGTTGATGGCGTTGTTCGGGGCTGGCGCTTCGTCGGCGTTGTCGGGAACGCTTGCCTGCGGTGGGCCTGGCCGGCTCCGCTGCGTGCGCGCCTTCGGCGCGCTTGGAGGGCGGGACGCCCTCCGTCCAGCGAGCCCCTCGCATGGCAGGGGGCTGGTTTGGTGGTGGCGCTGTTCGAGGCTGGCGCTTCGTTGGCGTCGTCTGGAACGCTTGCTTGCGGTGGGCTTGGCCGGCTCCGCGCCTTCGGCGCGCTTGGAGGGCGGGACGCCCTCCGTCCAGCGAGGCCCTCGCGTGGCAGGGGCTGTTTGCTTTGGTGTTTGCCGGCGGGCTTTGTTCGAGGAGGGCTCGCTAATGCCCGCTAGCCAAGCTCCGGTTGTCGGTCCGCAAATCCGGTTATGGACTCCACCGCTTTCGCTGCGGAAAGAAGGAAAGCGTCGGCGCGCAGCGGGGCGATTAGTTGGGCGCCTACTGGGAGGTCGCCGGCGAAGCCGGCGGGCAGGGACAGTGCCGGGCAGCCCGTCACCGTGATCAGGCTGCAGCTTTCCATCCACTGGATGTAGGTTTCCATCGCCACGCCGTCCACTTCGCGCAGCCAGTCCGTGTCTAGGTCGAACGGGAGAACTTGCGTGGTAGGGCCGATCATGAGGTCGAAGCGGGAGAAGAACTCGCCGATGCGGCCGATCAGCGCGGCGCGGGCGGGGTCGACCCAGTCGTAGTCGGCAACCGTGAGTTCCTCGCCGGCGGCAAGGTTCCAGCGGATGGTGTCCTTGAGCTCGGATTGCTCGGCGGCGGTCATTGTGCCGAATCGGCGCCGAAAGCCGGTGGCGCGGAGGATGTGGAAGATGCGACGGGCGTCCGTGAGGTCGGGTTTCGCCTCCTCTACGACGGCGCCGGCACCCGTCAAGGCATCCGCCAAGGCGCGGATGCGTTCGCGCACGGCCGCTTCCACGGGCAGGCCGAAGTCCTCGGTCACGGCGATGCGCAAGTCGCTGATGGAGAGTTCGGCCACCGGCGCGAACGAGGTGCCGGGCTCAGGCTGCATGTGTGGAATGCCGGTCTCCGGGCCGGCAAGGACGGAGAACAGCAAGGCCACGTCGTCGATGGTGCGTGCCATCGGCCCGGCGGTGGAAAGGTCCGTCCAGGGCATTCCCGGTGACCCGGGCACCCTGCCGGGTGATGGCCGAAAACCGACGACGTTGCAGAAGGCGGCGGGATTGCGCAGCGAGCCGCCGGTGTCGCTGCCGTCCGCCACCGGGATCATGCGGGCAGCCAGCGCCACTGCGGCGCCGCCGCTGCTGCCGCCGCACGTCTTGGCCGTGTTCCAAGGGTTGGCGGTGGCACCGAAGACGCGGTTGAACGTCTGCGACCCGGCACCGAACTCCGGCGTGTTGGTCTTGCCCACGGTGACCGCGCCGGCGGCACGCATCCGCTGCACCATCAGGGCGTCCTGCTCCGGCACATGATTGGCAAAGAGGGGCGAGCCGTAGGTGGTGCGGATGCCCTTGGTGGGGACAAGGTCCTTGTGGGCGATGGGGAGGCCCTTGAGGGCGCCACCGCCGGTTCGTTCGTTGTCTAGGGAGCGGGCCGTGTCTCGCGCCTGCTCGAACGAGGTGGTGACGATGGCGTTGACCGCCTGGTTCACCGCCTCGATGCGTTCGATGTGCGCGTCGAGCACTTCGACGCAACTCGCCTCGCCGCGGTCGATCAGGCCCCGGAGGGCTGTTGCGTTCGCTTCCCAGAGTGCTGTCACCTTGTCTCCTCTCCTTCGTTGGCAGGGATTGGCCCGCCGCAAGTCGCGCCGCACGCAGTGGCGATGCGCCCGTCACCGCCCTCCGTCAACGCCCGTTCAACTCTTCAGAAACCCCACCAACAGCCTTGCCGTTTCCTCAGCACGCTCCTGCTGCACCCAGTGCCCGGCGCCGAGCACCAGATGGACGCCGCGCATGTCGGTGCAGGTTTCGTCGCGCATTCGTTCGAGCGCGCCGGGGCTTTGCCATGTGCCCCAGTCGCTGGCGCCGGAGACGAAGAGTGTCGGCTGGTCCAGCTTGCGCCCGGCGAACAGTTCCTGCTCCTCCCGCCCCACGACGCCGGAGCGGTAGTGGTTGAGGCCGCCCTGAAAGGCGGTGCGCTCGTATTCGGCGGCATAGACGGCCAGCTCCGCCTCCGGCAGCCAGCGATTGGCAGAGATTTCGTCGGCGCTCGGCATGTGCTTGGCCACGGTTTCGGCCATGCCGTCGGCCTCGTCCATGATGTAGTAGGTGGGCATCTTGGCCATCTCTTGGGCCGTGCGGGCGGCGAGCCGGTGCGGTTGGTTGCCCGCCCAGTCGGCGCTCTTGTGGTGGTAGTAGGCGCGCAGGAAGGCGTGGATGCCTTGCGGTGCGTTGGTGAGGTTGGGGTTCGCGTCACGGGTTTGGTAGTAACGCTGGTAGTGCTTGCGCGGGCGCGGCAGGGCGGCAAGGTCGCGGGCTAAGGAATCCGCGGAAGCCGCGGGCGGGGCGGCGCCGAGCGGCAGTGGAGCAGGTGCGGCGAACGGCGCGCTCATCATCGCGGCCCGGATGAATACGTCGGGCCGCACCAGCGCGCACCAGCCGGCGATGGGCGAACCGAAGTCGTGGCCGATCACCGCCACGGAGCGATGGCCCATCGCGGCCACCAACCCCATCGCATCGCGCACCACGTTCAAGCGGCGGAAGGGGTCGAGGCTGTCGTCGTAGTCGGCCTGCCAACCCGTCGTGCGTCCGTAGCCACGGAGGTCCGGCGCAAACGCATGGAAGCCCGCCTCGGCCAGTGGACCGAGGATTCGCCTCCAGCTATAGGCAAGCTCCGGGAAGCCGTGCAGAAGAAGGACGCCGGGCCGCCCCGGCGGATCGAAGCCGGCTTCGAGAACATGCACCCGCAAGCCGTTGACGCCGTCGACGAAGCGCGACCGCACCCCATCCGGCAGCACATCGCTCGGCAGTGGTTCCACCACTCGCTCGTCCCCCAGCACCCTAGCTCACCACCCGCACCATAGGGAACCGCAGAACAAGGTCAAGGCGAACCCAAGGGTGCGATGCCGCACTTCCAAGAAGGCCTACTTCCCGAGCTTTGGAAACACCTCCACCTCCCGAATCTTGGACAGGCAAGCGCCCTCCCAAAAACGTGGACAGGCAAACGCCCCCCCAAAAACGTGGACAGGCAAAGGCCCCCCACCGCAAAGGCCCCCCACCAGGGACAGGTAAACGCCCCACAAACCTTGGACACGCCCGATGCGCTTACCCGTTCGATGCGTTTGCCTGTCCGCGTCCGCGTCCTCGCCCGATGCGCTTGCCCGTCCGATGCGTTTGCCTGTCCGCGTCCTACGTTGAGCGGGGCCCTACCTCCAGGCAGTTCGCCTGTCCGCGCCTCTGTTGCACCTGTCCGCGCCTCTGCTGCAGTCCGCGCCGCCGCGGCAGCAGTCGTGCCTCTGCGGCAAAATGGCGCGTTCACCACGGGGCATCGCGATGCGTTTGCCTGTCCGCGTCCTACGTTGAGCGGGGGCCCTACCTCCAGGCAGTTCGCCTGTCCGCGCCTCTGTTGCACCTGTCCGCGCCTCTGCTGCAGTCCGCGCCGCCGCGGCAGCAGTCGTGCCTCTGCGGCAAAATGGCGCGTTCACCACGGGGCATCGCGGGCGGTTGCGGAAGTACTGGAGTTTCTATTGGCCGCTCGCGCTCACCGGGGTGGCCATGGTGTTAGCGGTGCAGTTCCAGAACGGGGCGTTGGCGCGCTATCCGAATGCGGTGCAGGAGATCGCTGTCTTTGCGCTGGCGGCGAGCACGTTCGGCTTCTTCAACGCCGGCATGAACTTCACCGCCCAGCTTTCCAACGTCTTCGCCCGCAGTCCCGGCGGGCGACGGGCGAGCCAGCGCTTCGTGGCCGCTTGGAGCCTGATGCTAACCGTGCCCCTCGCCGCGGTGGCACTCACTCCGCCGGGGGCGCTCCTGGTAAGCACCATCTACGGCATCGACGAGGCTCTCACCGACCGCGTTTTGCACTATCTGGCGCTGATGCTGCCGCTGCTGTTGGTCACCGGCCAGCGCATGTTTCTCGTCGGAATGCTGGTGCAGGCGCATCTCACCGGCTGGGTCACGGCACTCAATGTCGTCTTCCTCGTCGCAACCATCGTCACGCTCGTGGCCGGCTTCAGTGCCGGGTTCGATGCCGTGTACACGCTCGTCGGCGCCCAGACCGCCGCCGCACTGCTGCATTGGGGTCTCGTGCACATCGCCGTGGCAAAGCGCTACCGAAATCCGGAAAGGCCCGAACACGAAGACGTCACGTGGCTCGAACTCGCACGCTTCTTTCTGCCGGTGACCGCCACGGGCTTCATGTTCGCCATCAGCCGGCCAGTTCTCTATGCCTTCGTCAGCCGTGCACCGGAAGGGCTTGCCAGCATCGCGGCCATGCGCATCGCCTTCGACCTTTCGTCCATCTTCCAACAGGCCGCCAACCAGTTCCGTCATTTCTTCGTCACCTTCGGCCTGTCCGACCTTCCGGCCAAGCGCCGCTTCATGGCGCTGGTGAGCGTCGGCATCACCGCCGTGATGCTGTTGATCGCGCTCACGCCGGTTTCCGGCTGGCTGCTCGGCACCGCGCTCGGCATCGACGGCATCACGCTTGAACGCGCACTGGATGTGTTGTTGGTGCTCTGCCTGATGCCAACAGTGATCATCGTGCGCAACTACTTCCACGGAGTGCTGATGGTGCGGCGCAGGACCGGTGGAATGGCGCTCGGCGGCGTGTTGCGCGTGGGCGCGATCGTCGCGGCAGCGCAGGCGCTGTTCCTGCTGGACGTGCTGGACCACATCGCCGCCACCTATGTGCTGCTGCTCGGCTTCGTGGCGGAGACGGTCGCCGTCGCGAGCACCGCCAGACGGCTGAACCCTACGGAATGAAACCGTGGTCCGGCAGTTCGCAGCCAACTGCCGACGCAGCCGGGTGCACCGCTATACTTTCTCCATGCTCAAGGGCGGCCCCACATCGCACATCTATTTCTCCCAGCGACTGCGCTTGCACTATGTGGATTGGGGGAATCACGACGCGCCGCCACTGCTGCTCGTCCACGGCGGTCGCGACCATTGCCGCAACTGGGACTGGGTGGCCAATGCCCTCAAGTCGGACTACCACATCATCGCCCCGGACCTGCGCGGACACGGCGACTCGCAATGGCTGGTGGGCGGCGCCTACACGACGCTCGACTACGTGTACGACATCGCCCAACTTCTGCGCCAGACAGGGCTCGACGAGGTAACCGTGGTCGGCCATTCCATGGGCGGCTCCGTTTCGCTGGCGTACACCGGCCTCTATCCCCACAGCGTGCGCAAACTGGTGAGCATCGAGGGCATGGGCGCCTCCCCACTCGGGGACGACTCGACTCCGGGGCACGAGCGCCTGCATGAATGGGTCAACAGCCTGCGCGATCTTTCCGGTCGCACCCCGCGCCGCTATCCGAGCCTGGAAGAGGCATTCCACCGCATGCAGCGCGCCAACCCGCACCTTTCGGAGGAACAGGCGCGACACCTGACCATTCACGGCAGCAACCAGAACGAAGACGGCACCTACAGCTGGAAGTTCGACAACTACATGCGGGCATGGTCGCCCATCGGCATCTCGCCGCGGCAGACGGTGGGCCTGTATCGGCGCATCACGTGCCCGGTGCTGCTGCTGCACGGAGTCGAGTCCTGGGCCTCGGATCCCAAGGAGGACGGTCGCCTGGACCACTTTCAGGACGCCCGCTCCATCGGCATCGAGAACGCCGGCCATTGGGTGCACCACGACCAGCTCGAGCGTTTCCTCGAAATCCTGACGGGGTTTCTTGCGGAGCCCTCAGACGGCGGAGTTTCCTCCGGCGCTTGATGCGGACGGATGGACTCATGCATTCCGGTCGCCAGACAGCACCCTCAGCAAACCCCCTCTTGGCAGCGAGCCGAAGAAGCCGTTGGGCCGCATCGACAGGGCGGTCGCGCCAAACGCATTTGAGCAAAGCACTCCCAGGCTTGCCGCACAGCGCCGGCGATGCGCGTGCCTGAGCCGCCGGGAGAGCTCCCGCGAGTCGCCCGCGCCATCCATGCTGCATCCGGCCGGGGCGTGCTTTACGTCACGGGCGGCGGCGCGGGGATGCTGGCGGCGTTGCTCAGCGAACCCGGCGCGTCCGCCACGGTATTGGAAGCGGGCGTTCCCTACGCGGAACAGGCGCTCCAGGAACTGCTCGGTGCGCGCCCCGAACAATCCTGCAGTGCAGCCACCGCCCGCGACCTCGCCATGCGCGCCTTTCTCAGGGCACGGCAGCTTGGCGGCGGATTCGGCTTCGCGATTACCGCGAGCCTCGCAACCACCGTGCCAAAGCGCGGCGCACACCGCGCCCATGTGGCATTCCAGGATGCCGGCAGGACGCGCACTTGGAGCATGGAGTTCATCAAGAACGGGGCGGTGCGGGCGCTGGAAGAGGAGGCACTGTCCGAACTCGCGCTACGAGCCCTCGCGGCATCGCTCGGCATTGGGGAGGCTCCGGCGGATGGCTACCAGGAAGTCATCGGCACCGCTGAACAGACGGGCCTGATTCTCGGCACGCTGACGCACGTCGGCTCGTCGGCACCCGCCATTCTCCCTGGCGCCTTCAACCCTTTGCACGACGGGCACCGCGCCATGCGAGCGGATGCCGAGCGGCGGCTTGGACAACGCGTCGCCTACGAGTTGTGCATCGCGAACGTGGACAAGCCACCCCTCAACCACCACGACATCGCATCCCGGTTGCAGCAGTTCGATCCAGATGAAGTGGTGCTCACGAGCACGCCCACGTTCCTCGCCAAGGCGCGCGCCTTGGGGCCCGTTACCTTCGTGGTCGGCACCGACACCATCGCTCGCATCGCAAAGCCGCGCTACTACGAGGCCGGCAGCACCGCGGCCCGCGACGCCGCAGTGGCGGAACTCGCCACCGTTGGCAGCCGTTTCCTGGTCTATGGACGCGCCACGCCCGAGGGTTTCACAACCCTCCAGAACGTGCCCCTGCCACAAGCCCTGCGAGGGCTTTGCACCGGCGTAGCCGAGGAGGACTTCCGCATGGACGTCTCCTCATCGGAACTTCGCGCCGAGGGCCAACGTTCGCCGGGCTAGAGCACCGCCTGACGCCCGGAACACTCCCCAAGGCCCGGACAGGCAAAACGCCTCCTCAGGCCCGGACAGGCAAAACACCTCTCCCTCCCTCGCACTCTCCCGCACGCCTCGGACAGGCAAACGCCATCAGGCGCCGGACAGGCAAACGCCCTCTCGCCGGGCAAACGCACGTCGGCAAATGCACACCCCCGCCTGGACAGGCAAACGCACACCCCCGCGGACCGCGCGCCTCGGACAGGCAAACGCCCTCTCACCGCCTGGACAGGCAAACGCATACCCGGGAGGGAATCCGTCGCCACATGCCCTGTCCAGGATGTCCACATGTCCGCAGTGCGGGTGACGCGTACACTTCCGAACTCACGCCTGCCGATTGCGCTTAAGGGAAGCGATCGCCTTTTGCGTCGGAACGGCGGCGCGCCTGGGAGAGGGACTTGAACGCAGCGAATCAACGGGGCACCGGTAGAAGCTCGGCCGAGGACACAGCCGAAACTGCCAACGCCTCGGCGAGCGCAGGGGCGGCAAAAGGCGAGCGAGCCGCGGCGGGTTCGGTGCCGTCCATTGAACGGCCCGGCATCTTCCATCTCGCGTTCCCGTCGATCCTTGCCAACCTCCTATATGCGGTCGTGGCGATGGTTCAGACCAAGTTCGTGGGCGAACTCGGTGCCGAAGCGGTCGCTGCGGTGGGAGTCGGGCAACGCGTTTTCTTCGCCTTGCAGGCGGTGTTGATGGCGATCAGCGCCGGAACCACGGCGCTCGTGGCGAGGGCCTGGGGTGCCGATGACCGCACCGAGGCCAGTCGGGTGACGATGGCCAGCCTCGCCGTGGGGGGCGCCTTCGCGATCGCGCTGACGTTGCCCGGCTTCTTGGCGGCTCGGCCCGTGGCGTCCATTTTTGGCCTCGACGCGGCAACCATTGAACTCGCCGCGTCCAACGTTCGTTGGATGTCGATCTTCAACGTCGCCTTCGCCATCAACATGGTGCTTGGCTCGGCACTACGCGCCGCCGGCGATGCGTGGTCGCCGCTTTGGGTCGGTGCCGGCGTGAACGTCGTCAACATCCCGTTGCTCTACGTCCTCGTGTTCGGCCACTACGGCTTCCCGGCGATGGGCGTGGCTGGCGCCGCCATCGCCGGCGGCGTGTCGTTCACGCTCGGTGGTCTTGTGATGCTCGTAATGTGGATCAAGCAAGCCTTTCGCCTGCGCTATGTGAGCAATGGCTGGTATCGACGGGAGCGTTTCGCCCGGCTGCTGCAGATCGGCTATCCGGCCGGCTTGGAGATGCTGGTGTTTCAGGCCGGCTTCTTCATCTTCCTCATGCTCATCGGCAATTACTACGGCACGGAAGCATTCGCGGCCATGAGCGTAGGCGGCAACCTGATGATGGTGTGCTTCGTGGTTGGGTTTGGCTTTTCCATCGCCGGCTCCACGCTCGTGGGGCAGCATCTTGGCGCGGACGACCACGAGGGTGCCGTACGCAGCGGCTGGCGCTCGCTCTGGTACGCCGTGCTGTCAATGGGATCGCTTGGCGCGGTCGTGGCGTGGCACGCCCCGGCACTCGCGGAATTCTTCCTTGGCGACGAGCCGGTGACGATCGTCCACACGATTCACATGGCCTGGATCATGGCCGCCATCACGCCACTGTTCGCGGTGGAGTTCGCCATCGGCGGCGCCCTGCGCGGTGCCGGCGACACGCGCTTCCCGCTAATGGCGACCTTGATTGGCTTGATCGGCGCCCGCTGCGGCTTGGCAATCCTGTTCACGTTGCTCGGATGGCCGGTGGTTTGGGTGTACGCGGCGATGGCTGGCGAGTACATCGTCAAGGCCGCCATGCTGCTCGGGCGCTTCCGCTCCGGTCGCTGGAAGACCATCGCCCCGATTCCGAGCGCGGCTCGCTGACGGCGCCTGCGACACAACCGCAAAGGAGGTCCATAGTCCATGCCGGAACTGCCCGACCTTGCCGTGTACATCGATCATCTGCGCCGACGGATCGTCGGCACCGCGCTGCAGGGCATTCGCATCGGGAGTCCGTTCGTGCTGCGCTCGGTGACACCCACCGTGGAGGAGGTGCGGGAAAGGCGGGTGGAGGGCGTGACAAGGATCGCCAAGCAACTCGTCATGGAGCTCTCAGGCGAAACCTTCGTCGTACTGCACCTGATGATCGCCGGCCGCCTGCGCTGGCATGAGCCAGGCCGGGCGCTGCCCAAGGGCAACGGCCTTGCGGCGTTCGACTTCGATGCCGGCACGCTGATCTTCACCGAAGCGAGCCGCAAGAGACGCGCTTCTCTGCGGCTGGTCGCTGGGCGCTCGGCACTGGAGCAGCTGAATCCGGGCGGTCTCGAAGTGTTCGACATCGATCTCGCCGACTTCGCCAATCGATTGCGTGCCACGCCTCACACGGTAAAGCGAGCGCTGACCGACCAGCGAGTGTTCGCCGGCATCGGCAACGCCTACTCCGACGAGATCCTGTTCCACGCTCGCATGTCGCCGTTTCGCTTGGGGCGCAACCTGTCGAACGAAGAGATGGCGCGCCTCTTTGCCGCCTGCCGGGAGGTTCTGGCGGAGTGGACGAAGCGTCTCGGCGAGCGGACAGGCGACGCCTTCCCGGGCAAGGTAACGGCTTTTCAGCCCCAGATGGCGGTCCACGGCAAGTATCGTCAGCCCTGCCCCGTGTGTGGTGCCCCCGTACAGCGCATCCTGCGGGCGGAAAACGAGTCGAATTACTGCGCCAAGTGCCAAACAGGCGGCCGGCTGCTGGCCGACCGTTCGCTATCGCGATTGCTGAAGGCCACATACCCGCGCCGGATCGAGGAACTCGAGGGATAGCGCATTGCGCACTCGCCTTGGCGCGGGTCCTCAGGACCTTTGCCAGCGAGACCAATTTGCCCGCGCGGGCCCCCGCAAGCGCGACTTTTTGCCAGCGCGACCCTTTTGCCCATCCAACCAACCCGAGGCGATTTGCCAACCCGAGGCGATTTGCCTGTCCAACCAACCCGTGCCTGTCCAACCAACCCGAGGCGTGCCTGTCCAACCAACCAGAGGCGATTTGCCTGTCCAAGGACGCGGGACCGTATCCCCGCGGGACCTTTGGGCCTGCCCAGCGGGCACCTTTGCCTGTCCGGGACCTCTTTGCCCATTAATCGGCGTTTGCCTGTCCAATGCACTGTCCGAGACGCTAGGAAATCCCCGACGCTTCTCCGGAAATGGCGTTTGCCTGTCCAATCCGTTCGGACAGGCTGTCCAATCCGTTCGGACAGGCAAACCGTTCACGAAACCGCATTTTCCGAGCCGCCGCTCTGTCAGGAACTTGCCCTACAATCCGCACTGAACCCACGGTAACGGATAGACAAATGCAGCTAGGGCGCCTTGGCGTTTGGTACTTCACAGATGCCATGTCTGCACAGCACGCGGCCACGGCGGCGAAGCGGATCGAGGATCTCGGCTATGCCGCGCTTTGGATTCCCGAAACGGTCGGGCGCGACCCCTTTGCCCACGCCGCATGGCTGCTCGCCAACACCACGCGGCTCGTGCTCGCCACCGGCATCGCCAACATCTACCACCGCGAGCCGGGAGTCACGCTGCAGGCGCAGATGACCCTCGCCGAGCAGTCAGGCGACCGCTTCCTGCTCGGACTTGGCGTCTCGCACAAGCCCTTGGTGGAAGGCGTGCGCGGCCTCACATACGGCAGGCCCGTTGCAACGATGCGCACCTACCTCGAACGAATGGCCGAGGCGCGTTACTCCGGGCCGCGCCCCGACACCACCCCCCGCACCGTGTTGGCCGCCCTCGGCCCGCACATGCTCGCACTGGCGCGCGACGCCGGCGACGGCGCCCACCCCTACTTCAGCTCGCCGGCACACACGCGTATGGCGCGAGAAATCCTTGGCCCCGATAGCTGGCTGTGTGTGGAGCAGAAAGTGGTCATGACGCCTGATGCCGACACGGCGCGCAAGGTTGCCCGCACTGTTGCGAAGACCTATCAGGCACTGCCGAACTACCGCAACAACTGGCTGCGAATGGGGCTGACCGAGGACGACATCGCCGGCGAGGGCTCGGACGCCTTCATCGACGCAACCTTTGCCTGGGGCGACGCGTCGGCTGTGCGCGATCGCATCGCCGAGCATTTCGACGCCGGCGCAAGCCATGTCTGCATTCAACCAGTGCAGCCTGGCGGCACCATCGGCACGCCGGACTGGAACGCGTTGGAGGCATTGGCGCCATGAGCGAGTTCAAGGATAAGAACGTGGTCGTTACGGGCGCGGCCGGAACGCTCGGCACTGCCGTGGCGGCCGTGTTCCACGACGCCGGCGCGCGCGTGACGGGGATCGACATCGTCGAATCGGACGCGCCCTGGCGAACGACAACTGCGGACCTGATCGACCCTGGCACCGCCACTCGGGCTTTCGCGGAGCTTGGTGGCATAGACGTGCTCGCCAACATCGCCGGTGGCTTCACGATGGGCGACGCTGTGGCGGACACGTCCGACGCAACCTGGGACTTCATGATGAACTTGAACGCGCGCACCGTGTTCAACGCCGCCCGCGCCGTCGTGCCGGCCATGAAGGCCGCCGGCCACGGCAAGATCATCAACATCTCCGCTCGTGGCGGATTGCGTGGCGCCGCCGCGATGGGCGCCTACGCCGCATCCAAGGCAGTCGTCCAGCGACTGACCGAAACCCTCGCCGACGAACTCAAGGCCGACGGGATCAACGTCAACTGCATCCTGCCGAGCATCATCGACACGCCGCAGAACCGCCGCGACATGCCCAAGGCGCGGTTCGATCACTGGGTTCCTCCGGCAGACATTGCCGCCGTGGTGGCTTTCCTGGCCTCCAACGCCGCTCGCTCCATCCACGGCGCTTCCATACCTGTGGAGGGGCTCTCCTGACGGGTGCCGGCGCCGCCGACCCGCCCGCGCAAGGCAATAGCGCGTCCTGACGGGCGTGTCGGTAGCTCGCTTACGCTCACCGCTGGCTAGGCCAGCGCCGCCTTCTACGGCGCAGCCTCCTGGCCGAGTCCGTACTCGCCACGAAGGTAGATGAGCGGGGTTGCATCCGGGCGCAGGATGCGGAACTCGCGCGGGCTGCCGATGGCGATGGTGTGGTCCCCCGCGTCATGTTCGGCGACCAGTTCGCAGTCCACCCAAGCAATTGCGCCATCCAGAATCGGTGCGCCATGGCCGTTGGTGTGCCACGGCATGTCCGCCGATCTGCCGGCCTGCGCGAACGCGTCGCTGACGGCTTGTTGGTCTTGCGCGAGAACGTTGATGCAGAAGGAGCGGCGCGCGCGAATGCGGGGCCAGCTAGTGCTCGTCCGCGCCGGGCAAACGGCCACGAGAGGCGGATCGAGCGACAGGGAGACGAGCGACTGGGCCGCGAAGCCCACGAGCGCACCGTCTTCGGTGCCGGCAACGATGACGACGCCGGTGGCGAACTGGCCCATCGTGTCGCGAAATGCCCGGCTGTCGAATGTTCCCATCGCTTCCCGTCGTGGCGCGGCCGGCACGGTCCGCCGGTTAAGGAGTGGGAACTATAGCCGACGCAAGTACCGGCCTTGCCAGCAGCCTCGCCTGGCCATCGGGAACGCGCCACTTAAACGGTGCGGTAGCGTCATTCGACGAACAATGTCCTATGGCTGTTGGGGAACAGCTACGCCCCGGCAGCCAGCGCCCTACCGGACCGGTCGGCAGTTCGCTGCGCGAAAGCCAACCCTCACTTTTGCGTCCGCGCACGAACACGCGACGCAACCAATCAGCGAAACCGGTCCTAGGCCAAGCCACCCAACCCTTCGAGCCGCCGCCGAAGTGCGCGGGCGGCCGCAAGGACCGCGGCGTCTTGCACGCCTTTCGTCGCCAACGCTTCCCAGCATGCAGAAAGCACCGTTTGCGCGAACCCCCACGCGGCGATGCGTCCGGGATCGAGCGCGAGAATTTCGGCCAGGATCGCCACACGATCCGATACCGTACGGGCAAGGGTGGCCTCGTTCGGGCACCAAGCGAGGCGGTTTCGAAGCATCGCGGCGCACTCGTATTCGGTCTCGGCGATCAACCCGTGCGGGTCGGTGACAATCGGCCGCGATGTCCCGTCGCGCGCGGACACGAGCACGTTGCCGTGGTGCAAATCGCCGTGAACAAGGCACAGGGGCGAGGGGGACGCCACAAGCGTGGACCAAACCGTCTTCGCGGCATCGACCAGCTTCGCATCGACAGCGCCGCGGTCGCCGAAGGCGCGGCTGTAGTCCGCAAAACCGCTCGAATCCTGTGCCACGGCACGGAACAGCCCTGCGTGATCGGCGGGAGGTGGACTCCGACTCAAGCGATCGATAAGCGATGCGATTTCTCGTGCTGTTTGCCTGTCTTCGCACTGCGACCGGGGATCCAGGGGCAATCCCGGCGACAGACGCTCCATCAGGTAGGCATCGGTACTGGCGGCTAGAACGCCTACGACGGCGTTCCCGGCGTGGTGGAGGAGCCACGCCGACTCGGCGGCTGTGACGCTCGGGTCCGGACTGACCTTGAGGATGACCTCGCGCCCATGCCGGCTCTCAGTGGCAAATGCGACGAAATTGAAGGAAAGCGAAGCGACCGGGCGCAACTCCCGAAGCTGCCACCGTTTTTCTAGGGCTACGAGGCACTGCGGTAAATCTGCAAGCCAGCGCCGGCCGTTCGGAAAATACCCAACCACGTTTTGGACGAACGCAGCTGGCAATGGGTCCATGTTCATTCGGGGAGCGTCAGCTGGGAGAAGCGGAGGTTATGGCCGCTGGGTGGTCGGTGGATTGCGGACGGTTGGTGGATTGCGGACATGGTTGGTGGATTGCGGACAGGCAAACGGTGCCGTTCCGTCACGGTGCGTCCGACAGTCATGGCTGTTTGGCTTTGACGTGGTGGATTGCGGACAGGCAAACGGTGCCGTTCGGGGGGTTGGTGGATTGCGGACAGGCAAACGGTGCCGTTCGGGCAAACGGTGCCGTTCGGGGTGTTCGCCTGTCCGCGCTCGCCCTGTCCACGCTCGCCCAAACACGATCGCCACCCCAGTGCAGCATGCTGGGCACCTCCCAGTTTGAGCCAATGTCAGCAGTGTCCCACGCGTGTGCGCCTTCGCGCACGGCGGGCCTCAGCCATGTCGGCGGCTTCATCGAGCTTAACTCTGGGTTTTTTGCATTTGGCTTTGCGGCACCATAGCCCGCATGGCCACTCCCCGAAAGCACCTGGTCGACAGCGAAGTCGCCTGCACCTATCACGTCTCGTCACGGTGCGTCCGACAGTCATGGCTGTTTGGCTTTGACGAGCTCACACGCAAGGACTACTCGTACCGAAAGGCTTGGCTTGCGGAACGACTGAAGGTGTTGGCGACCTGTTTCGCCATCGAGCTCTACGCCTACTCCATAATGAGCAATCACTACCACTTGGTGCTCCGGCATGACCCCAAGGCGTACGAAATGTGGACTGATGAGGAGGTGGCGGAGCGGTGGGTGGAGGTGTATCCGCCGAGAGGGAAGGGGCAGGCCGCCGGCCTCGCGGCGACACCGCTGGCGAGCCAGGCAACCGACGGCGGTCC
>JAPPDJ010000061.1:14916-16190 GCA_028824555.1 Gammaproteobacteria bacterium
GCCAAGCGCCTTTCGGGCTCCTGAAAGGCGCTTGGCTCCCTTTCAGGCTTCATGCAGCACCTGAACCAACCGATCGCCAGGCGCGCCAACAAAGAGGACGAGCGCAAGGGGCACTTCTTCGAAGAGCGCTTCTATTCCGGGGCACTGCTGAGCGAAGAAGCGGTCGTCGCCGCCATGGCGTATGTCGATCTGAACCCCGTCCGCGCCAAAATCGCGCGGGACATTGAGGAGTGTGCCGACTCCTCCATCGGCGAGCGTCTACGCGAGTGCACCGCGGAGTCGCTCGAAGAGTTTCTTCGACCGGTGGCCTCCGGCATCAAGAGCCGTGACGACTGCGCTGTGGAATGCTCGAACGAGGAGCCCGCTGCGCCCGAAACGACACCCGCCAGCCATGTCAAGCGCGCATTCGGTACGAAGATCAAGTCCACCGAACGCTCTGAACCGACGCGCACGGACTACCCAGGGCCACAAAGAACCCTTGGCGAATACGTCGCCGTGCTGCGTGCGTTGGCTGCTGGTTACCGCCTGGACCTTCCCCCGGACAAGGTCTCCGCGTGGTCTGTCAAGGTCGCGACAATCCGGCGGCGGCAGCGAGCCTTTGGACCCTTGGAGCACCTGAAGCGGTGGGCCATGGTCCGCGGAATACCCTGTCGCGGGATAGCGCTGGCGACATAGCACGTAGGCAAAGCGATCCCAGCACGCCGATGGAGCCGGCCGTCGCCGGTTCCTCAAGCCCTCATGTGCGAGCCGGCGTCCCACACACCAAGCTCGCCACGTCTCCCGGACCCGGCCGGTCACCCGACCCCACTGTCCCTCCCGCGATCCGGTCCGCTCACCCGCAATCTGCTCTGTCCGCGAACCGCGTCGTCGGTCTCACGAACCGCTTTGCCCGAACCGTGTCTGCCTGTCCGCGAACCGTGTCTGTCCGCGAGCTGCCCGAACCACTTTTGCCTGTCCGCGAACCGTGGCCCGTGTCCGCGAACCGTGGCCCGGTTCGCCTGTCCAAATTCGTTCGCCTGTCTTCGCAAACCGCTTCGCCACGTCTCCCGGACCCGGCCGGTCACCCGACCCCACTGTCCCTCCCGCGATCCGGTCCGCTCACCCGCAATCTGCTCTGTCCGCGAACCGCGTCGTCGGTCTCACGAACCGCTTTGCCTGTCTTCGAACCGCTTTGCCTGTCTTCGAACCGCTTTGCCTGTCTTCGAACCGCTTTGGTCTTCGAACCGCTTTGCCCGAACCGTGTCTGCCTGTCCGCGAACCGTGTCTGTCCGCGA
>JAPPDJ010000062.1 GCA_028824555.1 Gammaproteobacteria bacterium
CGGTAGTTCAGCTGGTTAGAATACCGGCCTGTCACGCCGGGGGTCGCGGGTTCGAATCCCGTCCGCTCCGCCATATCTTCGACGACGAGCGAGGTAGCATGGGTCGAAAGTCCTGGGCCATCAGCGCCGGCGGAGACGATGTACGATCTCGTGAGGTGCTAACTAAGGGCTGAGCCGCCCCGACTGCGGTCGTCTTCGGTAAGGGTTGGGGCGTGAAGACCTTCGCCGGACTTCGCATTAGTGCCTGTGTCGATGGACCCTCGTTCCATTGGACCGCGAAAGCTTGCCCGCTCGCTCCGAACTGCTGCTACAGGGTCGACGATTTCGTATTGGTCGCCCGATGTGGCCAGTGTGGCGACACCTTTGCAGGCCAGTACCTTGAAGTCGCACCGAGTGCGGAGGGATGCCCCACGGCGGGACATCGCCATGCATGGGTGTGCAGCAAGGAATGCCAACGACGAGCGGTGAAGGACTATTATGTTCGGAAATTCGCCAAGTGAGTGTGAGGGGCACGAGAATCGGCCCACGAGCGACTCGAGGCATGGGCTCGCGACTGGATGGGCAGTTCGATTGCACTAGGTAGGCGCGTACGGCTTGTGTCTTGGGGGAGTGGATGAGTGCTTGGCTCGGCAAACCACACGGAACACGCAGCATGGCTCGACATGGCATTGCGGCCTTCGCCACCGTGGTCGCTATTGCTGCGATGCCCGACGACGCCAGCCGACTGGATCCTGAATTGCACGCTGCCCTTGTCGCGAAGGCCGCCAGAGAAATGGGATGCATGGATGACGACTCGATCCATCGAGCGATCGCATGGAAGCTAGCCCGGTTTCGACTCTCGACGGCAACGTCGCTCGCAGGACATCCAACCGAGGCAAAGGCCCGTGCGCTAACGGCTATGCTTCAGGAGGCGATCCGCCAAATGCGTGTACGGGAACGGGAGGCGTCCATCTTCGTTGGGGCGGCAAGGGACCCCAAGGCAACACAAGACGAGTCGGAGGAGTGGCTCGCGAAGGCGCACTCGAAGCTACTACTTGCGCTCTTCATGGCGTTAACGGGCGAGAGTATCGCCCGTTTGGCGGAAGAGCAGGTGTTGGTTGAGGGCCCTGCCCGTGCCGTCATGCCTGCACATAGGTATGGATGCACGCGGGCCGAGCTCTCCCGGGTCGAAGCACACGTCCTCGCGCGTATGGCCGAGCTGCAACAACGCACAACGCCAGACGACGCAGGCACGCCGTAACGGGATCGGTCCCGGACACACAAGCATTCGTCCCACAGGCAAGAGGACAATCGCTCACACGCGTTCAGCAGGCTCCTCGCGGTAGCTTGCTTGGCATCACGAGTCCGTCCTTCGTGACAGAAAGGCTGCGCAGGCGCCTCTCGACGCTCTCGCTCCAGCTTGACAAGCCAGCGGTGCCAACTGCTTGATCTCGCCGCGTGATACTTCGGCCACGGGGTTTATGGGACAGATTTTTTGTGTGCCGGGAGGTGCCGACGCGTGTCCAACATCCATGAGTTGGCTGCGGAAAATCCGCAGTCTTGAACTGGACTTGGGGGGACGCGCTAGAGGCCGGCGCGAATCAATGCATCCGGACCTTGTGGCAGTGCATCAGTTCGAAAATGCAGGGCTCCAGCCGATCACTCGAGGGCGCAAGGCAGCAAGTCCTCAATGGTCTGGTCAAAGCAGGCGCTTGTCATGCCATGCTCAGTCTGAAAGCACTGTGTGGAGTCGTCTTCCGCCGGATGTATTTCCCACCAAGGCGTCTTCGGGCGCATCCTCGTGGCACCCGGGACCACCGTGCGAACACCGTAGAAGTCGCGTGCCGACGGAAGTTCGCACGCAAAAAGGGCACCGTCCACAGCAACCGCCGCCCTTGCAGCGCGTTCGTCCCACCAAGCCAGCTCCAACGGCATCTTCTCCTGAACGTAAGCGGCATTACTGCAACCAGCGCCCCACATGACATTGCTTCCCGCGCTGCCGTCCCGAGCTATTGTCAAATCTGGTGTACGGCGAGTTGGTCATGCGGCGGCTCTGCTGTCCTCGACTGTCTCGATGCCGTCGTTGAATTTCACCCCTTCGACGACCTTGGCGAGCTGCCGGAAGCCGCGCAGTCGGCGCCATGACTTCTCGGCGCTCATGCCCATCTTGTAGATCATCGACAGCATGCTCTGTCGGGTGACACAGCCCTTCGCCCGCGAGCTCCGGTGGCGGATGGTGGCGAAGGCGGACTCGATCACGTTGGTGGTGCGGATGTGGGTCCAGTGCGCGGCCGGGAAGTCGTAGAAGGCGAGCAGTTCGCCGCGGTCGCGCGCCAGGCAGTCCGCCGCCTTCGGGTACTTGTCCTCGTAGCGCTCGAGGAAGTCGTCGAAGGCGCGCTCGGCCGCGGCGCGGCTCTCGGCCATCCAGATCTCGCGCAGCCCCTGCGTCGCCTTTGCCTGTCCGGACTTCGGCAGGCAGTTGAGGACGTTGACGGTCTTGTGCATCCAGCAGCGCTGCTGCGCGGTGTCGGGCCAGACCTCGTCGAGCGCCGCCCAGAACCCCATCGCGCCGTCGCCCACCGCCAGCTTCGGCGGCCTCGCAAAGCCGCGCTGCCTCATCCCCAGCAGCACCTCGCGCCAGCTCTGCGTCGACTCCCGAACGCCGTCCTCGATGGCCAGGAAGTGCTTCTCCCCCCGGGCGTTGACGCCGATCACCACCAGAACGCACAACTTCCCGTCGTCGCCCCGCAGACCGCTGTGGATGCCGTCGACCCACACGTACACCCAGTCATCGTCGAGCGAACGCTGGCACCAGGACCGGTATTCCTCGTCCCAGACGCGCTTCAGACGGCTCACCACGTTCGCCGACAGGCCGCGCGCCGCCTCCTCGCCCACCAGCGCCGCCACCGCGGCACGCATCTTCCCCGTCGACACCCCGTGCAGGTACAGCCACGGAACCGCCGCGTCCAGGCTGGCGGAGCGCCGAACGTACGGCGGCACCAGCGACGAGCGGAACGTCGCCGGCGAGCCCTCGCGGCTGCGCGACTTCGGCACCCGGACGTCAACCGCCCCGATCCCGGTGAGCACCTGCCGATCCGGAAGGTGGCCGTTGCGAACCACGCGCCGTCGACCGTCCGCCAGCTTCTGGCTCGCGAACGCCGAAAGGTGCTCTTCGAACTCCGCCGACACCGCCGCCTCGATCAGACGACGGGCGCCGCTGCGAAGAAGGTCGGTGAGCGGATCGGAAACCGTCGCTGGCGCCGCCAGCGCGACCACATTATCGTTGTCCATGTGCGGTGTGCTCCTCTTGCTGAAACCTTGAAATCGCAATCTCGATTTCAGCAGAGACACGCCGCACGACTCAACTCATCCGTACACCACTTTCGACCATAGCTCTGCCGTCCCGCCTATCCTGGTATGCCCGGTCAGCGAGCGTTCTGAGATGCGCTACGGGATTCAGACGACCGGAACGCAAGGCAGCCCAGGCCACGAATGTTTCAGCGAAGTTTTCCAGCACATTGGTCGAAGCGTATTCGCTCACGAACTGAGGCCCGTCGGCACGCCCGTACTGGCGCGCTTCCCACCAATCCGCAACAGGGTCGCTCCCGCCTTCAAGGTACTGGTCGCCCGTGACGCCGTAGTGATGGTCCATTGCATGGGCAAGCTCGTGCATGAGAAGGAACGAGAACCCATCGAAGGACGCCGTCCACAAGTATTGCGAGGTGTCACGGTGAATCCCGCCAGGCAGCATCCCCCCTCCCGACACACAAACATTTCGTCCCACAGGCAAGAGGACAATCTCTCACACGCGTTCGGCAGGCTCCTTGCGGTGGCTTGGCAATATGAAGTCCGTCCTTGGTGACGCATAAGGCTGCGCAGGCGCCTCTCGACGCTCTCGCTCCAGCTTGACAAGCCTGCGGTGCCAACCGCTTGATCTCGCCGCGTGAGACATCGGCCACGGGGTCTGTAGGACGAAATGTTTGTGTGTCGGGAGGAGGTGCCGTGTCGGGAGGGGGTGCCATGTGGATAGTGCCTCCCTGCCGTTGTACGCTCATGCGCTCGCGACGGTAAGGTGCCCGGATGGCGAGCATCGATTTCAAGGCGGCAAACTTCGCCACGGTCGACGGTCTGAACATCGCGCTCGACGTGGAGCGGGAGAAGTACGTCAAGGTCCCCATCAAGCGCGACTTGGTGGCCGACTACGAGGTCTACCAAGCGTGGGGCTATGTGGTGGCGGGCTACTTTCTTCTCGAGGAATCGCTCAAGCTGCTGGCCCACCTGCGCGGCGCGGATCCCGGAAGGACCCATGCCCTGTTCGACCTTTACGTGCTCCTGCCGAGCCACGACAAGGACCTGCTGCGGGAGTACTACCGGGACTACAGGGACGAGTCGGCCGTCGAGCACGGCGCGCCGTTCCGGTTCTCCATGCTGGGAGACTTCCTGATGGAACTCGACGGGCAGAGGCACCGGGGTAGACGCGTCGGGTCATTGGACTGGCGCTACTACTTCATCGAAAACCCACGCGGCGAAATCCTGCCCTACGTGAGCATCGAATTCATGCACGAGGTCGTGTTCGGCGTGCTCCGCATCGCGGAATACGCGGCGGAGGGCCAATACGACCCGTCGCGCGACACATACAGTTGGCGGAAGCGGCACGCAAGGGTGCAGAAGCAAATGGATTGGCTCATGGTAAGGATGAACGGCGGCGACAAGCGCTGGGAGGACCTCGAAGATCGTGTGGAGATTGCGTGGGGACCCGATCACAGAAACCGCTGCGACCTGTACCTGTTCAAGGGAGGGGGTCGTGGAGACTACTTCGCGGAGATTCCTAGGGGATTCGATCTGCCGGTCGTGGACAAGCGTGCCGAGGTAGAAGGTTTCGACGTGGACGCAGCGTCTAGACGAGTCGGCATGTCGCTATCGCACACCGACTACGATCAGAGCGTGACCGCCGGCGGATATTGACCGTGTAGGCACTTCGTCCACGAGCGTCCCCTTTTCGAGGCTCGACGTTCCCGACACACAATCGTCCTGTCCAGCAGCCCCGATGGCCCAATACCTCACAGGCACCGCCAAGGATGTTTCCGCGGAACGTCGCGAGTGCGGCATTCGAGACACGCAAACACCCGGTCCCGCAGGCCAATCGCGCACAGCTACCAATCCGCGCTGGACTTTGGGGCGCGTGTTGTGGACGTGCCCGACACACGAAATTTCGTCCCACAGACCATGAAGACAATCTTGTGTTGGGCGTACCCGACACACACACATGTCGTCCCACAGGCAAGAGGACAATCTCTCACACGCGTTCAGCAGGCTCCTTGCGGTAGCTTGGCATCACGAGGTCCGTCCTTGGTGACGCACAAAACCTGCGCAGGCGCCTCTCGATTCGCTCGCTCCAGCTTGACAAGCCTGCGGTGCCAACCGCTTGATCTCGCCGCGTGAGATTTCGGCCACGGTCTGTAGGGCGCAATGTTTGTGTGTCGGGAGGTGCCTCGCGTGTCGGGAGGTGCCTCGCGGGGTGCCCGCGCAGGTCCTGCCAGTCGTGGCCTCGGGCTCGTAGGGGAAGTCGGCGAGGTGCTCGAAGTTCTCGTCCGCGTCCTGACGAATTCGGTCATAGCGCGGTCTCCGGTGGTGTTTGATGCTGGCGGTCGAAGTAGCATCTCACCTCCGCCCGCGCCTAATCGAGAAGAGCGTTCTCCCATGACGGACATCATCCACACGTTTGCCGGCAATCCGCTGGACCGCGCCGACGCCGAGCGCCGCGATCCGGATTGGCTGGATGCCGCCGAACGGAATCCCCACTCGCGCTACCTGCCCATGTGGCGCCTGAACGTGCTGATTGACGCGGGGGCCGGGGACCGGCTTGGCTGGCTGCCGCCGGAGCGGATAGCTGAACTCGACGTGCAAACGCCGCCGGTATTCCTGGGCCTTGACGGCCAAGGAGCCCGGTTCGCCTTGGACGTGTCCACCGTCGAGAGGCCCGTGGCAACGCTTGGGCTGTCGGAAGCGTTCCGGTTCGAGGACTCGCGCGCCGCGGGGATGACACTGTCCGCCAGCGAGGCGGGGATCCTCGCGCAGTCGCGCTCACAGCTCGCCTGGCACGAAAAGCACCAGTTCTGCAGCGTGTGCGGTACGCCGACGAACCAGGCCCGCGGCGGCCACTTGCGCGTCTGTCCTAACTGCGGCGCGCAGCACTTCCCGCGCACGGACCCGGTGGCGATCATGGTGATTTCCGACGGCGACCGATGCCTGCTCGGGCAATCCGCGGGCAGGCTCGCGCGCACGGGAATGTACTCGGCCCTCGCCGGCTTCATCGATCAGGGCGAGTCCATCGAAGAGGCGGTGCGGCGCGAGGTGCGGGAAGAAGCCGGTGTCGAGGTGGGCGCCGTGCGCTATCACTCGTCACAGCCGTGGCCGTTCCCGTCGTCGCTCATGATCGGCTGTCACGGCGATGCGCTCAGCACGGACATCACGATCGATCCGGTCGAGATGGCCGACGTGCGCTGGTTCGAACGCGACGAGGCGCGTGCGGCCCTGGCAGGCGAACATCCGACGCTGAAGGTGCCTGGTCCCGTGGCGATCGCGCATCACCTGATCCGCGCGTGGGTCGACGGGAGCGCCGAAAGGCCCGAGTAGCGCGTCGCCGCGTTGACTGCGCTCATCGCGACGTTCGACAGGGCTCCCTGCGCACGCGATGAGCCCTGCCGAGGGATCGACGTCGAGGCTCGGCCAGTACCCCCTTCCGCGAAAAGCCTAGCGACTGTCGACTCCCTCAAGCTGTCCACGGTGGGTCCCACCGCGACTGTGCCGCGGGTCCTTCAGCCCTTCCACCCGACGCTGTAACCGCACGAGACGTCCTGCCGAAACTGGGTCGACTCGTCCGTCCGAAGCGCGCCAAGCACGGCATTCCGGAAGCCCTCCAACTCCTCTCCCAACGCCGATAGCGAGTACCGAGACGTCGAGTGAAGGTGACCCAGGATGCTGTCGCGCGTCCAGGTGTGCGAGTCGGAGAACTGGCGGTTCACCACACCCGCGAATCCGGCTTCGATGAGCTGTCCCGTGTCGCGTGCTATCCCTCGTGAAAGGGCCGCGGCGTTGCCAGGTGATGGCGCGGCCGCCGCCCCTTCCCACTCCTCTATCGCGCGGCGCAGCGACGCCTGCCACTGCTCGTCGCCAAACTGGACGCCGAAACACCCCCCGATCGCCACGCAGCCGCCAGCCTTGAGCCATTGCCTGATGCGCCGCAACACGACGCCTTGCTCGAGCCGGTGGAATGCCTCTCCGATCGTGACGAGGTCAATGGACCCAGCTTCGATCGCGACCTCTTCTACCCTGCCAAGGATCCATCTGACGTTGCCGATACCCAGGCGCCGGGCGACCCGCTCGCCTTCTTCCAGCATCTCCGGCTCGACGTCCACAGCGATGACCTCGTGAACCGACGACGCGAGGGCCAGGCCGAAGCGGCCGGGACCCGAGGCCAGGTCCAACACCGTGGAGACGGGTCCGAGGTTCGCGTCGAGCTTGAGCTGAGCCAACAGACTGCCCGGGTACGGCACCCGGTAGCGGCTGTAGAACGGCGCCGTGGACTCGAAGGCCGTCACGGCCCCAACTCTGCCTGCAGGGGACGGCCGTAAGCCCTGGTGGTCACACGCAAGCTATTCGTGATCATCCCCTCCCGACACACAAACATCTCGTCCCACAGGCAAGAGGACAATCTCGCACGCGCGTTGAGCAGGCTCCTTGCTTGCGTCACGAAGCCCGCCTGGATTCAGTGCCGAATGACTTGGCGAAGAGCCGCGTGCGTTCGTTCAGCACGCCGTAGAAGGCCCGCGTGGCAGCGTCTTGGTGGTCGCGCCAGAGCGTGGCGGGAATCGTCGAATCGTTGGCGAGCGGGGCGCCGTCCCGGTGACCGTAGTAGATCTGCACGGTCCTGCGCTCGACTTCGGTGGGTCGCGTCGTCGCCGTGTGAAGCACGGCGGCGTTGCACAGCAGGCAGGTGCCCGCCGGGCCGTGCAGATCGTAAACGCCACCGTGCCGCAATTGTGCGTCGGCATCGTCGAAGATGGGCTCGTCCACCGACTCGGGCGACAGCGAGAAGCAATGCGTATGGGCGTCCACGTCGCTGAGGTAAACCATGAGCTGCACGTAGCCGAGGCGCAGCGGATGGCCGGGCAGGTGGGCGCGGTCGCGATGCCATTGCTGGTGTAGCTCGCCGTCGTATGCCGGCATGAGGCGCAGGCCGATTTCGCCGAAACAGACAGGCCCTCCCATCAGCGATTCCACCACCGGCAGGATTCTCGGGTGTCGAATCAGATCGTCGAACGCTGGCGTCGTAACCAATGCGTCGTAGTTCGCCCGTTGGTGGTGGCCGTATGGATGCCAGAAGTACGGATAGCGGTGCCGGTCCGCCTCGAAGAGCTCGGCAAAGCGGGCCACTTCGTCGGCGTCGAGGACCTGGCCGAGATTCACGAAGCCGCTGCGTGCAAATGCATCAAAGCTCACGGATGCTTCGGGTACGTTCGTCATGGACTAGGTTTCACAATGAATGCACGCTGGACGGAATGGTCGCACATTTGGCGGGCTTTTCCGAAGAGTTCCCGACACACAAACATTTCGTCCCACAGGCAAGAGGACAATCTCGCACACGCTTTGAGCAGACTCCTTGCTTGCATCGCGAAGTCAGCCCTTGGTGACGCATAGGAAGCTGTGTAGGCGGCGAGCATCGTCCGCACGCGGTCGCGCCGGCTGTCCGCCGCGGTCATCACCGGGCCGCCTCGGCGTACACGCAACGAGAAGGCTGGTGAGGATCTGGGACGCCACACCCACAAAGACAAGCACGTTGGTTGCATCGAGGGGTTGAGGCCCGATCGGAGTGGTTCAACAGATTTGCGATAATCGAGCCAATGGCGTTGTGTGAAATGAACCTGTTGTCGGCGGGGCGGAGCATCAAGGAGATTTTTGACGCATGAGCGCGAGCATATTCGACTATCCCGAAGTCTACGATGCGATCTTGTGTCACTCGGACGACGTTGTAAAAGCGGAAGTGGCCACGATTGTGGATCTCTTTGAACGGCACGGAATGACATTGGGCCGAGTGCTCGATTTGGCCTGCGGTACGGGCGTCCATGCGGTCGAGCTTGCGCAGAAGGGGATCGAGGTGGTCGGCCTGGATGCATCGGTCGCGATGGTGGAGGCTTCCCAGCGTCGAGCGAAACGCTGCGATGTTGAGTTGAAGGTTGTTGAAGGGGACGTCGTTGATTTCGATGTCGGCGGTGATTTCGACGCAGCGATTTTCATGTCCGAGACGTTCCCGATCATTCACCGATATCAGGATCTGGTGTCGCACTTCGCGAGCGTGCGACGTGCGTTACGGCCGAAGGGCCTCTACATCGTCGATGTCGATGCTCATCGTCATGGTGGAGGCGGCATTGGCTACAAACGGTGGGGCGACAAAACCGTGCAAGTCGGCGACCAGCAGGTCGACATTTGGCACGAGAGTTTTCCCGGGAACTGGGTGGAGGGGACGGGACGACTAGTGATGCATACCCGCATTACGGATGGTGACAAGACGATCACGACCAGGGATGACTGGACCCTTCGTAAGGATGCGCCGTGGCACCTCGATCTGCTGGTTCGGACACTAGCCGGCTGGTCGCTCTCCGGCTTTTGTTCGTGGCGCGATGCGTCGGGGGACATCGCGGATGAAGATCATTATTTTATGGTGCTCCAGTCGGTTTGACTGCACCCGATCCAATGCTCATCAACGCGTCTGTCGCTCCGCCTGCGAAGGATGAAGCGAGCAGGTACTTCCGACTGGGCGAACAGGCATCCCTCCCGGCCTGCGTCGAGCCGGGCGAGGTACTCCGTTCGAACTACGAGCTGGTTGGGGCATGGGCACAGGCCCGGCATGTCCTGCACTATTGGGTGATGGTCGGCGACGACACTGGGGATTGCCCCAACTAATCGAGAGGGTTGTCGAGTGGCGGAATACGACGCTATCGCGAACGAGTACAGCGAGTCCAAGGCGCTGCCGTTTCGCGAATGCATCGAGCGGCACACGCTGTTGGAACTACTAGGCGATGTCCGCGGCCGAACCGTGTTGGACCTTGCCTGTGGGGACGGCTTCTACACGCGCCTGCTTAGGCAGGCGGGTGCCGCAGAGGTCACAGGGGTTGATGTGTCCGAGGGCATGGTCGAGCTTGCCGAGGACCGTGAGCGGCGACAGCCGCTCGGCTGCCGGTATGTGTGTGCGGACGTTGCCGTCTTCGAGCCTGCTGAACGCGTGGACCTTGTGGTGGCCGCATATCTGCTCAACTACGCGAGGACGCCCAGGGAACTTCTGCGCTTCTGCCGGGCTTGCCATGGCGCACTACGGCCGGGCGGGCGGTTTGTTGGCCTGAACAACAATGTGCGCAACGTTCCGTCGCCTGCCGGATCGCTCAGGAAGTACGGTCTCGAGCGCACGTGGGCCAACCCGCTCGCCGAAGGGGATGCGATGCGCTACACGTTCTTCAACGCCGATGGGTCACAGTTTGGGTTCGACAACTTCTACCTGAAGCCTGAGACCCACACCGAAGCGTTCGAACAGGCCGGGTTTCAGAGCTTCCGGTGGTACGAAATGAGGCTGCATCCATCCGAGGCGGACAATCCGTTCTGGGACGAGTTCATGGCGAATCCACCGATTGTCGCGTTCGAGGCCGAGCGTTGACAGATGGATTGGCACGACCTATGGAAAGGAGCATCACCGGCGCCTATTGTCGGGGAGTATCCGCAGAGGCGGTGCCGAAATAGAGCGTGTGTCCGTCCGGATCCTCAATCACGAACTCGGTCGTTCCCCACGGACGGTTTGAGACGCCTTCGACGATCTTTACGCTGGCTTCCTGAACTTGCCGGAAAGCGGCCTTGATGTCGCGCACGGCAAAGTGGATGTGAAGGTGCTGCCCGCTTCGAACGAAGTCGATGCTGGGGTCGGAGTCCTCCACCAGCTTGAGGTGGATCATCCGGTCGCCACAGCGCACACCGGCGTAGAAGTCCTGATACCTAAAGGAAAGTGCGAAGCCAAGCTGCTCGGTATAGAAGCGGATCGCCCGCTCGAGGTCCGTGGTGCGGAGTTGGGGTACAAGCTCTTCAATCTCCATCGCGCGACTTCCTCCTTGGTCAAAGCTAGGGCGCCCTTGGGGGCGCGTCCGCAGTTCGCTCGCGCAAACTGCCAACGCGCCCGCTAGGGCGCGCTAGCTCCCGTCCGGCTCGCGGACACGAACGGCCAGCACGTTGCAGTTCGCGCCGTGGAGGACGCCGTTGGCGGTGGAGCCAAGGAGCAAGCCGAGGCCGTGGCGACCGTGGCTTCCGACGACTACGAGGTCGCAGGCGTTGTCTTCGGCGAAGCGGTGGATTGCGGTGATGGCGCGTCCGTGGACTACGTGCTGACGGGCTTGGGGAACGCCGTGCGTCTTTCCGAGGCCCGCAAGGTGGGCGGTGGCGTGTTCCTGCAGGCGGGCCATCTCGTGGGCATGCAGGTCGGGGAGCATGGTCGAGCCATATCCGGAGCTGATGGGCTCGATGGCATGCAGCAGATGCACTTCCGCGGTGGGTGGTGCGACTTCGGCGGCCGCTTCCACCACCTGGCGGCTCTCGTTGGTGATGTCGATCGCCACCAGGATTCGTTCGTGTCGTGGCATGGGCTTGTCCTTTGGGGCGGGTGGTCTGTCCTACGTGGGGGCGATGGCGCCGCTTTCCAACACGACAGTGGCAGCAAGGCGTTCTCCCGCGGCCCCCGTACTGTCAACCGGACGCGGCCACGAACTGGAACACCTCTTCGAGCGGCTTGTCGAACACGCGGGAAATCCTGAACGCAACCTCGAGCGATGGCGAATACTTGCCCCCCTCGATCGCGTTGACCGTCTGCCGGGTGACGCCGATCTGGTCGGCCAGTTGCTGCTGGGTCATCTCACCGCAGTGGAACCGGAGGGTTCTGATCTGGTTGCGGACACTCGTCCTAGATCGTGCCACGTTCAGATCCCGCGGCGGTAGTGAACGATCTGCAGCACGCCCCTCGCCACCTCGGAACCGAACAACGAGACGAGAAGCAGATGCGCCACCCAGACGCCGCTGACCGACAGGATGAGCGCCACGATCGCGCCAATGACGCCGACCCCCAGAATCCACGACGACTGGCTTTCCGCGCGACAGCCGATCAGCCGATCACGCTCATCGGCCTCGATAGATTGGCTGGCAACCGCCGCGACGACGTGGCCGGCGATGTTGATGGCCACGACAAGGGCGATCGCCACAGCGAACACCGGCACGAAAGCCGGCAGAGCACTGACGCCGTTCGACACCATGAGGCCGGCCACGATCAGGTAGCCACCCAGGCCAACGACGAGACCGACGAGTTGAACCCAGACGCTTTTTTCCTCGAAGGATGTATCCATAAGGATGGTTCCCAAGTCCGGTGCAGTCGACACAGTGTCAAAAATAGTTGACTCCGATGGAGTTTGTCAAGGATTCTTGACATTGAGGCGGCATGCCGCCACGGTTGGGTAGCATGGTGGCAATCGGTTTTGTGGGTGCTGACAGGCATCACGGACGTCGCGGCGGATTTGAAATGGCGGAGCAGGCATCGATCAGATCGGCGCTGGATCGGTTGCGTCGAGAAGTGGATCCGAGGCGGCGGCGATTGCTTGCATTGGGGCTTCTTGGACGCGAACTTGCCCCGCTCAGGATTGAACCGATCCTCGTGGGTGGGGCTGCGCTCGAGTTCTATACGGCTGGCGGCTACGCGACGCACGACGTTGATCTCGCGCTTTCGACGGGCAAGGACGTTGACGCGGCATTCGCGCGTCTCGGGTTTGTCAAAGAGGGCCGGTACTGGTACCAGGAGGAGCTTGACCTTCTGTTCGAGGCACCGGCGCCGGCGGGATTGCCGGGTGAGGATGCGCCACGCACTGAGGTGTGCATCGACGGTTTGCGCGTTGTGGTTATCAGCGTCGAGGACTTGCTGCTCGACCGCCTCCGCGCCTGGGTGCATTGGCGGAGCGACGAGGACGGTCGTTGGGCACGTCGCTTGGCGAACTTGCACCGTGACCGAATAGACTGGGAGTACGTCCGCAAGCGCACGGAAGCGTTGCCCGAGGAGGCAGCCGCGTTGCGGCGCATTGAGCAAGACACCCAATCGGAAGACACCTGATGGCAGTGGACTACGACGAGTTTCAGGCCGAAATCCTGCGCCTCAAGCGCGAACGCTGGCCGGCGATTCTCGCCGCGGAACCGCCGGGCCGTGTGGCCGGCCGACGCCCGAGGGACCCGGAACAAGAGCGAATGCTGACGAAAATGGACCGCATCCGTCTGGCTCGAGAACGCTCGCTCCGTGGAATGCGTTGCAATGCATCGACGGATTCGGCACGGGACGGTTGATGTGTTGGCTATTTGACTCGAGGTGAGCGCCTCGGAGGGAAGGCATCTTGCCTTCCTCAGCGCCGACAGGCGCTTTCTTGTTGCGTGTCGCGTCGGCGTGCCGGAGGGCGCGCAGGGAAGGCAGGATGCCTTCCCTCCGAAGGCCCGCCTTGCTAGGCGAGCAGTCTGTCTGGGGGCGAGGGCATCTTGCCCTCGCACGCGCCGCCAGGCGCGCAGTCGCCTTGAGCTGGCCAGTCACTCGCCGGTGCATGACGCGCCTTGCGGCGCCGTTGCGGCGCGCCGTACGGCGCGTCGGCAAGATGCCCTCGCCCCCGAGGCTCTCGTACGGCAACGTGGACGGTCAACGGGGCGCGCTGGCGCGCAGGAAAGGCAGGATGCCTTGGCTCCGAAGGCCCCCGCCTCGAGCTGAAACTACGAAGAAAGCTCCGTGCGGTCCTCGAAGATTGGGTCGAACGACAGCAGCAATCGCGCGTCTTTCCCGTGCGGGGATCGATGCACCACGCCGCCGAAGCGGTTGTCCCAGGTTCCGCCTTTGAGCAGCGACCAGTTTCGCGCGGCCAAACGCTTGATGTCTCGGCCGCTACGGATCGGCGGCGCGTCTGTGTCGCGTGCGGCCAAGCGCGTCTGGTCCACATCGCCGTTCGCAATCCACTCGGTGCCGGGGCCGCGGATCGTGACGAGCATGCGGCACGGTACCTGGTCCACGTGAAAGCGCGGACACATGGGGCGACGCAACGTGGTCACGCGGACTCCGACGCGCTCGCAGCCCACCAGCTCGCTCAGCATCTCGCCGGCGAGCGCTATCTCCTCGTTCAGCGCGCCAATCCATTCGGCGTCGATGCGCATGGCGAAGGCGGCCAATGGCGCGTCAACAACGCCAGCGGCCTGCTCCCATTGTGACTGCACGTCCTGGCGCGTCGCGAACAGATGCTCGGCGAGAGCGTCGAGGGAACCCGACGCCGGCCGTGCAACGCTGACGAGCTCGACGTCTTCGTCGTAGATGGCGGCGAAGTCGCCGGCCTGATCGCTCAACACGCTGTCCATCTGCGGGTGCCTCCTCCGCTGTGCGGATCCATCAGGGAGGTTGCTACGCGAGCGCGACCTCGAACAGGCGCTGGTAATCCTCTGTTGAACATGGGCGGGGGTTGGTGAACGTGCAGACGTCTTTGGCAGCGTGGTCTGCAAGGCCAGCAATCGCGTCCGTTTGAACCCCCATCTCGGCGAGGCCGCCGGGCAGCCCGAGCTCGGCATTGAGTTCCCGAATGAACTCGGCCGGATCCGCTCCGACTTCGCAGCCCATCGCAGCGTTGAGCCTTGCGTACTTGTCACCCACGTGATCGCGGTTGAAGTCCAGGATCGTGGGGAGCAGGACTGCATTCAGCGTGCCGTGGTGCAGGCGGAGGGTCTGGTCGGCGCCGCAGGCGTGGCTCATGGAGTGGACGGAGCCGAGCCCCTTGCTAAAGGCCATGGCACCTTCGGTGGCGGCCATCATCATGTTCCAGCGGGCGTCCTTATCGCTGCCGTCGGCAACCGCTCTGAGGAGATTGCCTTCCTTGATGCCGCGCTCGACGCCGTCGCAGGCCACCGCTTCGGCAGGGGGGTTCACCTGGGGAGAGAGCAGCGCCTCGATGCAATGCGTCATCGCGTCCATGCCGGTTGCCGCCGTCAGTCGGGGCGGCAGGCCTAGGGTCAGGGAGGGGTCGCACACGGCCGTGCGCGGGGTCAGGTGCCGACTGGCGAGGATCAGCTTCTCGCCGTTGTCCATGATGATGACCGCGCCGCTCGAAACCTCGCTGCCGGTGCCGGCCGTGGTGGGGATGGCGACCAGCGGGGCAACTGGGCCAATCTTCCCTGTGCCGCCGAGACCGGCGGTATAGTCCAGTAAGTCCCCTTCGTGCGTCACCGACAGCGCCACCGCCTTGGCTAGGTCCATGGAGGAGCCGCCGCCGAAAGCCACGACGCCATCGCAACCCGCCTCCCGATACATGGCAGTCGCCTCGGCCACGGCCGCTTGGGTGGGGTTTTCCGGCGTTCCGTCAAAGATCGTCAGAGCCGTCTCGTTTCCGAGCGCACCGGCCAGTTCCGTAACCATGCCGAGGTCCACGAGCCCTCGATCAGTGCAGAGCAACGGGCGCTCGATCCCATGCTGCGCCAACACGCGGCTCAGGTTCTGGCTGGCGCCGTGGTCGAAGATCGTGTGAGTCAGGAAGGTCAGCGTGGCCATAGAGCAACTCCCGTATGTGTGCGAAAAAAACGGCGACGTTCCAGGAACGGCACCGGTTTCGTCAGGGCGACTCTCCGCCCATGCGAAACGCCGGGAAGGGGTTCGCGAGCTTTGCCCATGCCTTGCTGTCGGCGGCGGCGAGGCGCTCGTCGAGGAGGCAGGCGTCGAGGCGAGCGCGCACGCTCGCCTCGGGCATCCGCTGGCCGATGAAAACGAGCTGCTGCGAGCGGTCGCCGTAGCGAGGGTGCCAGTTCGGCTGCTGGTCGGGTCGTTCACCCTCGGGGTGCCCCCAATTGCTTCGCGGCACGGCCGCCCACCACATGCCGGCGGGTTCCACGTTGCTGACGCCGCCGGCCTGCGCCCACTCGTAGGCGACCCGATGGTCGGCGGCGACCCAGAAGAACCCTTTCGAGCGCAGCACGCCCCGCCAATTCTCGTCGTTGTGCAGGAACGCCCACAGCTTCTCGGCGTCGAACGGGTGCGAGGTTCGATAGGTGAAGCTCGAGATCCCGTACTCCTCGGTCTCCGGCGTGTGCTCGCCCTGAAGCTCTCGAATCCAGC
>JAPPDJ010000096.1 GCA_028824555.1 Gammaproteobacteria bacterium
GGGAATTGTGTAGCACAGTGCACAAGGGCTTTCGCCGCGCCTTGCCGTGAGCTAGAATGCCGGTGCGGTTCCGCGCACCGCTCCACCAACCCTGCGGGACGATCCGGAGAGACGGATGCAGTACCCGTGAAGGGGTGGCAGAGCGGTTATGCGCGGCGCCCGGAAATCGTCGTTACGCCGGTTCGAATCCGGCCCCCTTCTCCCAGCCACCATAGCATAGGCACCTACCATGGCCAGCCCGCGTGGCTCAGGATTCCCTTTAGCTGTTGTGCGCATTTTGCCAATTCGTCCTCGGTAAGCTCACTAGGATGCTTGCGCGCCAAAGGCCATTTCCGCCCACCTACCTCTTCAAACGCATCCATCATGGCCCGGTAGCGATCCAACCGCGGCCCCACAACCATCCTGTGCATGCGGGGGTCTTCAAGATCGTCGTACACGCGAGGCTTGCCCACCACGTAGTTGGTGAACTTGTAGTAATCATCCTCTTGGTTTGGGTGCTCGTCGTAGCCCGGGAACCTGGGACGTTCCCCCACCTTGGCGCGGTGCTCCTCAGGCAGCTTGTCGTATGCCCATGCCAACACCTGCCACAGGTTGAGGATTTTGTACACCTCATCCTGCACGCTTTGCGGCACCGGATCGCCGTACTCAACAAACGCATGCAGGGCGTCGGCGTGGTGGTCAAACTCAAGCGCACGATCCAAAGCGGCAAGCTGGTCACGCAGTTCTCGGTCATCGCCACCTGCAAGGTGCTTTAACACCTGCGACAGCAGTGCGGCGATCAGTGTCTCGCCGGGCGTGAAGCGGGTTTCCTCGTGTTCCATCACCGCCGCCGCATCTTCCAGCGCCGCTCAAGCTCCTGCTTGGTGGGCTCGCGGTTCTCGCTGCGCACGTCCCCACGCGGTGCCGTCAGCACCTGCTTGAGCGCGTCCTCAAGGTCTGTACGCGTTACCGGGTCGCGCTGCACCTTGTTGATCTCGTCGCGGTTCATGGCCTGCAACCTCCCCTTACTACAAGACGCCTAGCACAAAGGCAACGTAGGCCACGATGCCCAGGGCGGCTGCGGCGCATGCCGCCAGCGTTGCCCACCTGATGGCCCGCCACACCGGATGCTCCCCGTTGCCGTCGATGGGATGGCCCAGCAGATCGGACTCGGTTGGGGGATCGGCAAAGATGCGTTCTAGGTGGCGATTGTCGCTCATGCAGTGACGCAGCCTGTGTGTGGTGCCCGGCACCATACCCGCCAAGCTAGCACTGTGCAAATCGCCGCTTGACTTTCTACAAGCATCGGTTCTAGATGAAGGGTGCAAAACGCCACGGGTAGCCACTCGGCCAGCAATGGCCGGGTCGCCCGTCAGATACAAGAGTCGCCCTTGGGCGGCGAAGGGGCGGGAACCCTGTGGCTATCCACCGGCGTTTTGCAACGGCCCGGTCACCCGGCTGGGTCGTAGGAGCCGGGGCGGGTGCCCCCTTGTAGCCAAACTTGAAGGCACCCGTCCCCGGCGTTTACGCCGCAAGCGGCGCGGGGCAAACGTACCAAAAGTGCGTTGGAAAATGCAACGCGCCGCCCCAGCCAAGGGGAGCGCCCCCGTGAGCCAAGACCAAAGAACCCTGCTGCTGTGGGGACTGCTGATTTGCGCGGCCAAGGATCGCCGCACCTACCGCTACTCTGACATTGCCGAGATCATGGGCGGCCACTGGCGTCACGTGGGCCGGTGGCTTGACCCCATCTACAGGTTGTGCCAGCAGCGCGACTGGCCTGCGCTGACCATCCTTGTGGTGAACAAGGCGACCGGCGCACCCGGCCACGGGCTGGGGCTTGACGGTTCCGTGCCGCAGGAGCGCGAGCGCGTGTTTGGCTTCAACTGGTTTGAACAGGAGCCGCCCAACGTGGGCGACTTCCTTGCTGCCATGGGCAAGCCGCAGGCACCCGGTACAGTCCCGCCCCCCAAGCCCCCAAACGGCGACGTTCCGGGCAGCGCCCCGAGGACGCACAAGGGCCGCCTGTTTGGCGAGCAGGAGGGCGCGTGTGCAGGGTGCGGCATGTCGTACCACTTTCGCATTCTCGAGGTGGATCACATCTTGCCCAGGGCGCGGGGCGGCACCGACGACGTGGCCAACCTGCAACTGCTGTGCCCGCCCTGCAACCGCGAAAAGGGAACCAAGACGATGGAGGAATGGCAGGACGACAACGGCCTGCTGCGGGCAAATCGCCGTTGAAATCCATCCGCCGTTGCGCGATCATTTCGCGCGACTTCAAACAAGGCGGGAGGCGCTGTTTACGCGATGCAGGAAAACGAGAACAAGGGCGGGGACGGTGACGGGGGCAGTGGCTCCTCTGGCGGCGGCGATGCAGGCGGGACCGGTGGCGGCAGCGACAACAGTGGCGAAGGTGGTGCGCTAACCACCGGTGGCAAGGGTACCGAGCTACGGCTGCGCAGGTACGTTGCCGACGAAAGGCGCAAGCCAGGCGGCAAGCCCGGCCAAGGCGGGGGCAAGCCCAAGAAGTAGCAATGCCCACCATACCAGCCTGCCCTTGATCGCGTTTTTGCCCTCGTTGTCGGCGATGGCGTCGTCCATGTGAGGGATGTTGCTGGTTTGCAGTGCTGTTTCCCGGTTGCCGCCGTGCAGCCATCGGTTCAGACCCTTGGCTGTTTCCACATCCTCAGCAATAAACCCAACGGGGCGGGAGTACCTGCGTGGCCACAAGGACAGCAGCGCCATCACAGTGCTGGCGGACAGCAGTATCACAGCCGTCCAAGTGCCACACTGCAAAGCGGGGGACGGGAAGGATGACGTAACCAGCGCCACCCCTGCGCTGGCCAAGGGCACGGCGATCATCAAGATACGGTGCGCCTTGGTCTCCAGTTGCTCAAACATCCAGTCAGCACGCCGGCCCCTTGCCACGTACTCGGCGTAAAGCCGGTCCAGCCGCTCTGGATCGACGCCTTCCCAGTTGATGCCGTCCACCGCCATAGGCAAGGCAGTGTACCAAAGCTACCGCACCTCAACCGGCTTGGCTGACTTGCCGTTGGGCGCGATCAGGTCCTTGTACCGCAGGCGGCTGCCGTGGATGCCCTGCGCAAAGTCGCGCATCCGGTCCAAGGTGTCAACCTCACAGTTGCCCTCGTTGAGCCTAAAGGTGGCCTCGTCCACGTAGCGGGGCAGGTGCTTGGGGCTGACGTGGTGCCACGTGCCGTGGATGCTCCGCTTGAGCACCGCCCACACGCTTTCGATGCCGTTGGTGTGGGCGTCTCCACGCACGTACTCGCCCGCTCCGTGCGCCACCGTCTCGTGCTGGTACCGGTTAAGGGGTGTGGGCAGCGCCCGGTAGGCGGCAGCTTCGTCGGTGTAAACCGTGGCCCCTGCCTCCACGCTGCTTTCGACGAAGTGGTTTAGGGTGGCGGCGTTGGTGCGTTCGATGGGCTTGGCCTTCACCTTGCCGCCCCGCTCCCTAACGCCGGCCACCGCCTGCTTTCCCACGGAGCCGCGCCCCGCGTTGAGCTTCTTGCTCGCGTGCTTGTTGCCCTCCTTGCCGCCGATGTAGGTCTCGTCAACCTCCACCACGTTGCCCAGCAGGAATTCCCCCTTGCCGCACGCTTCGCGGATGCGGTGCAGCATGTGCCATGCCGTGCGGTACTGCACCCCCAGCTCCTTGCTGAGCTGCAAGGCGCTTACGCCCTTGCGCGACGTCACCACGGTGTAGATCGCGTAAATCCAGTCTTGCAGGGGGCGCTTGGTGCCGTGCATGCAGGTGCCGGTCGTGGCCGTGAACCGCTTCCTGCAGTCCTTGTGCCGCCAGTGGCGCGGGCGGGGGTCCTTGACGATGTTGTCGATGCCGCCGCAGTGCGGGCATACCGGGGTGCCCTGCCAGCGCACGCTCTCTAGCCACTGGTGGCAGGCGTCCTCATCAGGGAACATGCGGAAAAGCTCGGTGACGCTGATGGTGTCGGCGATGCGCTTGCCGCTGGCGTTGTGCGGCTTGCCGTGCTGGTCGTACTCGATGACCGCCATGTGCTGGTATCCCCTTGTTCGGTATCGTGCATTATTATATGTTGTTGGCACGATTGCAAGAAAAAGTTGCAGTTTTCTGCGGACACAGTTACGGTGGCCTGCGCACGCAAGGCCGGTGTGGAGGTACGGGGAAATCGAACCCACGTGTCGCCGCCGTTTCAAAGCAGGACAGCTACCAAGCTACCCCCACCGGCAGCGTGCTGCTTGGTTCACCCGGCCGGGGAACGTCAACAATTTTCTTTTTAGGGAAATTGCCCCTGTGCACTCAGCTACACAATTCCCTAAAAAAGGGCGCGCCTTTGCAGCCGGAGCCTTTCCCGTTAGGCTGCCCGAGCGCCGCTTTGCGGCGCTTTGGCAGTTTTCGCTAGCGCGATAACTGCGATGGTCTCCCGCAAACGGGGGCACGTCCGATAGAGTTTCTACGACGCAGGGACCTAGCTTGGGGCAACCTGCTGGGGATGGGGAACGCTTGGCCGACTACGACTTTGATCTCTTTGTCATCGGCGCCGGCTCCGGCGGCGTGCGCGCCGCCCGCATGTCGGCGGCCTACGGTGCCCGCGTCGCCATCGCCGAGGAGCGCTATCTCGGCGGCACCTGCGTCAACGTCGGCTGTGTGCCGAAGAAACTGTTCGTCTACGGGGCGCACTTTGCCGAGGACTTCGAGGACGCGGCCGGCTTCGGCTGGAACGGCGGCGCGCCGACATTCGACTGGCCGGTGCTGCGCGACAACAAGACCCGGGAAATCGAGCGCCTCAACGGCATCTACCGCAACCTTCTCACGGGTCCGGGCGTCGAGGTGATCGAGGCACGGGCGCGGCTGACGGGGCCTCACACCATCGACGTGGACGGTCGGGAGGTGAGCGCAGAACGCATTCTCGTGGCCACCGGAAGCTGGCCCGTGCTGCCACCGTTTCCGGGCGTCGAGCATGCCATCACGTCCAACGAGGCGTTCTATCTGGGCGAGTTTCCACAGCGGGTGCTGGTGGTCGGCGGCGGCTACATCGCGGTGGAGTTCGCCGGCATCTTTCAGGGGCTCGGCGCCGAGACGCGACTTTCCTACCGCGGCGAGCTGTTCCTGCGCGGTTTCGACGAGGGCATCCGCCGGTTCGTGCTGGACGAAATCCGCGCCAAGGGCGTGGACGTGTCGCTCAATTCGCACATCGCGCGCTTGGACCGCCACGGCGAAGAGTTCGTGACCACACTTGAGGATGGCTCCACCCACGCTTCCGACCTCGTGATGGTTGCGACAGGACGTGCCCCCAACACCGCAGGACTCGGCCTCGAGGCGGCCGGCGTGCAGCTCGCCGAGTCCGGTGCAATCCCGGTGGACGACGAGTACCGCACCAACGTCCCCCACATCCACGCCATTGGCGACGTGATCGATCGCATGCAACTGACGCCAGTCGCCATCGCCGAGGGCATGTGCATCGCCGGCAACCTCTACAACGGCGAGTCGCGCCGGGTGGACTACGCCAACGTGCCCACGGCCATCTTCTGCCAGCCCAACATCGGCACGGTGGGGCCGACGGAAGAGGAGGCGAGGAAGCGCCATCCGGGGCTCAAGGTGTTCGAATCGAGCTTCCGGCCCATGAAGCACACCCTCTCCGGGCGCGGCGAGCGCACCATGATGAAGCTCCTGGTGGACGGGGACAGCGATGCGGTGGTGGCGGCGCACATGTGCGGGCCGGACGCCGGCGAGATCGTCCAGGGCCTTGCCGTCGCCATCGTCGCCGGCGCCACCAAGACGCAGTTCGATGCCACGGTGGGCATCCACCCGACGGCAGCCGAAGAGTTCGTGACCATGCGGGAGGCGGTGCGATGAGACGAGAGACCCACTGATGGATGCGCTGAGCGGCTTTCTCAGCACGCTGGACGGAATCCTCGGCAGTTCGCCTTGGTTCCCCTTCGTGCTGCTCGGCGTGGGCCTCCTGTTCACGGTCTATCTTGGCCTGCCGCAGGTGCGCTTCTTTCGCCATGCGTGGCGCGTGCTGCTCGGCCGCGAGACCCGCTCCGACGCCCCCGGCGACACCAGCCACCTGCAAGCGCTCTCAACCGCGCTTTCCGGCACCGTCGGCACCGGCAACATCGGCGGGGTGGCGCTGGCGCTGCACCTCGGCGGGCCTGCTGCGCTGTTCTGGATGTGGATGACGGCCTTCCTCGGCATGGCGACCAAGTTCGTCGAGGTGACGATTTCCCACAAGTACCGCATCACCGACGACAAGGGGCAGATCGCCGGTGGCCCCATGTACTACATGGAGCGGGGCCTCGGCGCTCGCTTAAGCGCTCGCTGGAAATGGGCCGCCAAGGGCATGGCGGTGCTGTTCGCTGTGGCGACGGTGTTCAGCACGCTGGGCTCCGGCAACATGCCGCAGAGCAACAACATGGCGTCGGGGCTTGAAACGTCGTTCGGCATCCCGCCGTGGGTGAGCGGCGGGGCGCTGGCGATCCTCTTGGGCCTTGTCATCATCGGCGGCATTCGCCGCATCGCCACGGTGGCGACGGCCATCGTGCCCACCATGGGCGTCATCTATGCCCTCGGCGCCACGGCAGTGATTGTGACCAACGCCGACGCCATCATTCCGTCCTTCGCTGCCGTCTTCAGCAACGCCTTCAGTGGCAGCGCGGCGGCGGGTGGGTTTCTCGGCGCCTCGTTCGCCTATGCCTTCACCAAGGGAGTCAACCGGGGGCTGTTCTCGAACGAGGCGGGGCAGGGCTCCGCGCCCATTGCCCACGCCTCGGCGAAGACCGACGAGCCGGTTTCGGAGGGCATGGTGTCCCTGCTCGAACCGTTCCTCGACACCTTGGTGATTTGCACGCTGACCGGTCTCGTGATTCTGGCGAGCGGGGTTTGGCAGGAGAAGTTCGACACCGAGTTCGCTTCCTTCGACACGCAGTTTGTGGCGGGTGCCTGGTCGGACCAGGACGCGGAGCACGTCGATGCGCTGTATCGGCACCTTGGAGGCGGCGAAGGGAGCGCGGTGACGCCGGCTTCCGGCTCGTTTGCGGTGGTCGATGGGCGCTTGGCAGAGGCTGGCGTCGTGACCGTGCTGCACAACCGCTCTGTCGCCGAGGACGTGCGCTTCCATCAGGATGGCGTGCCCTATACAGGGGAAATCCGCCTCGTCGATGGCGAACTCGCGACCGACGTTGCGGTGCAGGGCAGGTCGCTCCTGCATTCGGTGCCGCTGACGGCGGAGGCGTTCAAGCGCTCCTTCATCGGCGACTACGGCCAATACGCGGTCACCGTGGGCCTCATGCTGTTCGCCTTCTCCACTGCCATTGCCTGGTCCTACTACGGCGACCGTTCGATGACGTATCTGTTCGGCACCGCCTCGGTGCTGCCGTATCGCGTGTTCTACGTGCTCGCTTTCTTCCTCGCCACCATCATGGACACTTCGCTCGTGTGGCTGATTTCCGCCGTCACCCTGGTGCTGATGGCGCTGCCGAACCTAGTCGGCATCGTCCTCTTTGCCCCGGAGATCCGGCGTGAAGTGGCGGCCTATCGCGAGCGGCGGGGGCTCTGACTCTCTCCCATACCGTTCTGACAAGGGCTCGGGCCGGTCGGCACGTGTCGGGGACGGTTCGTGTCAACGGAGATACGAGACGTTCAGTTGGGGGAACCGTTCGAAGTCGTGGTCGTTGGTCAGAATCGACGGTATCCCGTGTTGGCCGCAAAGTGCCGCGATCTGGGCATCGAAAACCAGATTTCCGCGGGCATCCGATTCGCGGATCACAGCGCCGAGGCGGTCCAGGAACCCGGCCTCCGGACAGACGACCTCACAAGTCGGCGAAGCGAGCAACTCGTCGATGAAGCCCAGAGCTTCGGTGACTGTAGAGGGGGGATTGAAGACCCTCGGATGGGTCACGACGCGAAGAAACTCCGTGACACAGAAGACTGGCAAGGCCCAGCGTTCGTCTCCCTCGGCCAACGCGGTGAGGCGGTCCGCCGCACTGGCGTGCAGGTCCATCTCGGCTCGATGCGCGTAAACGAGGGCGTTGGTGTCAACGGCAATCACCGGCGGTCGATCACATCGTATAGAGCGTCCCGGTCAGTGATGTCGACGTTCGGCGCCCGCGTTCCTTGCACGGTCAGCAGCCGCAAGCGAAACCGCCGTTTCGGTTGGGGAGCGAGCTTGGCGCGCAAGGCATCCTCGACGAACCGGGTGAGCGTGACCCCATTGCGTGCGGCCGACTGCTTGCAGCGCCGCAATACCTCGTCATTGAGATTGAGAGTCGTTTTCATCGTTCCCGCCGCTGGGTTTTCCGCCGCTTGATATGGCAAGACCATATCAGTTATGCCTTACATAGGGCAACGCCTACCCCCAACGATCCCAATGCACCGTCTGTTCCACGGGCAGCCGGGTGACCGGGCCAAACTTGCCCATCGGGTACCCCACCGGAATCAGGCAAAAGGCTTCGACGTTGTCCGGCAACGCCAGCACCTCACGCGCCGCTTCCCGATTGGCGAGCCCGAGGGTCGTGGGCGCGGCGCCGAGCCCCAGCGCGCGCGCCGCCAAGAGCAGGTTCTGCACCGCCGGCCAGATGGAGCCGCCGCCCATCGCCTGGCCGGCCGCAACGGGGCGCTCGAACTCGTAGCAGGCGATGACGAGTGCCGGGATGTCCTGCATGTGCTCGGCCTGCCACAGCACCGACTTCAGCATCCGTGCCCGCTTGTCCGCGTCCTGATGCGGCAGCGCTCCGGCTCGTCCCGAATCCGGTGCCGCGTAGGCCGTCACCGCCGCTTTATTCAGCGCGGCCAGCCGCGCCCGCTGTTCAGCATCGCGCACGACGATCCACCGCGCCCCTTGGGCATTGGAACCGGTGGGCGCCTGATTGGCGGCATCGATGAGCTTCAGCAGCGTCTCTTCCGGTACCGGAGTTGGCGTGAGCCGCCGCATGGCGCGGCAGTTGTACATCGTCTCGAAAACGCCCATTTCGTCGGCCACGCCTTGACTCCCACATGTGATTTGACTGCCGTTCAACATAGCACGGCGCTGGCGCGCGGTTTGGGCCAGAAGGCGCGTGGGTGCCGCATCGGGTATAGTCGGGGGTTTGCCATTCCATCCTCTTCAAGGAGCGAATCCATGGCCCATTCCCTGATCATTTCCGGCGGCACGGTGGTTGACGGCAGCGGCGCAGCGCCAAAGCGGGCCGATGTCGCCATCGATGACGGGCGCGTCAGCCGCATCGGCGATCTTTCGGGTGCAGAGGCGTCCGAGACCATCGACGCGACCGGGAAGATCGTCACGCCGGGCTTCGTCGATCTGCACACGCACCTCGATGCCCAGATCGGCTGGGATCCGGAGATGCGGCCGAGTTCCTATCACGGCGTCACCACGGCGCTGATCGGCAACTGCGGCGTCACGTTCGCGCCGTGCGGCAAGGACAACCGGCGCTATCTGGCGGAACTCATGGAGGCGGTGGAGGACATTGCCGCCGACGCCATCATGGACGGCCTGCCTTGGAACTGGACCACCTTCGGCGAATATCTCGACTGCGTGCAGTCGCTTAGGCCCACCCTCAACGTGGTGGGCATGTGCGGCCACTCGGCGATTCGCTTCGAGGCCATGGGCGACAAGAGCTGCGACGAAGGAGTGCAGGCGGACGACCGCGAGCTCAAGCGCATCGTCGAACTCGTCAAGGAATCCGTCGAAGGCGGCGCGGCTGGCTTCTCCACCTCCCGCTTCTTGGGCCATCGCGTCCCGGACGGTCGCCTCACCCCCGGAACCTGGGCCGATCCCCGCGAAACCCGCGCCATTCAGCAAGCCGTGGTCGACGCCGGCGGTCGCGGCGGGATGTTCCAGGTCGCGCCGGACATGCGAACGCGCTACGACATCGAACGACAGATGTTCGAGACCGGCGCCGAGATCGGCTGCCAAGTGCTGTTTTCGGGCGGTACGGGCCCCGACGGCGACGGTGGCGTCGCGCGCTGGGCCGAGTTCTTCGAGCGCAACAACACCGATGGGAAGCGCGTTACCGGGATCTGCCATACCCGGCCGAGCGGCTCCTTCTTCGGCCTTGCCCAGCAGGCGTTCCTGCGCACCCCCGCGTGGCAGGAACTGATGAAGCTGCCGTCGATAGCCGACCGGGTGGCTGCACTCAAGGACCCTGCCACCCACGAGAAGCTGGTGACGGAAGCGAAGGAAAACGGCGGCTTCGGCGAGGTGGCGCGCATTCTGCACCCGATGGGCACCGACGAATTTCCGGACTTCGATCTTGAGAACAACCGCAACCTGCAGAAGCTGGCCGACGACGCCGGCAAGGATCCGGTCGATGTCTATGTCGAGCGCCTGATCGCCTCCGAAGGCAAGGAGCTGTGGAACCTGTGGGCCTTCGGCGGCGCGCTTGAGAACCAGTGGAACTACATGCGCCTGCCGCATGTCGTGCCGATGCTCGGTGACGCCGGCGCCCATGTGGGCCAGTTCACCGATGCCGACTCGCCCACCTTCCTGCTCGGCGAACTCACCCGCGACCGCGGCGTGTACTCGCTCGAGGAGGCGGTGCACCGCATCTCCGGCAAGTCGGCCGAGGTGCTCGGGCTCAAGGAGCGTGGCGAACTGCGCGAAGGCTGGCACGCCGACATCAACGTCATCGACTATGAGAACCTCACCTCCTGCCACCCCGAGTACGTCAACGACTTCCCCCACAACGGCGGCCGCCTCGTGGTCAAGAGTCGTGGCTACGATGCAACGCTGGTGGCCGGCAAGGTCGTGATCCAAAACGGCCAGTACACGGGCAACCGACCCGGCGAAGTGATCCGGGAGTTCATCCGCGGCTAAAACACGCCTTGATACTGTACGAAAAAGCATGTATCGTGCCTTGTCCCTGTATGAAAGAACAGAGGACAAGGCATGGAGGTGCGCTTTCTTTCCGACCTTCTGCGTCGGGGGAGGCTGCATTCGCAGCGCTCGCGGGGGGAGGATTGCCTCGCCACCGGCTTTCCCGAGCTTGATGACGAACTCAATGGAGGCTGGCCGCGTGCCGGCCTTGGCGAACTGCTCTGCGCGGCGAGTGGCATTGGTGAACTGAGGCTTCTGGCGCCGGCGCTCAAGCAGCTCTCGGAGAGCGAGAATCGCTGGATCGTCTGGATCAATCCGCCGCACGTTCCCTATGCGCCGGCGCTTGAGCGGCTTGGCGTTGATCTTGGCAAGGTGCTGCTGGTCTTTCCGAAGGACCATCGCGAAGCGCTGTGGGCGTTCGAGCAAACCCTTGCCACCGCCTCCTGCTGCGCGGCACTCGGCTGGCTGAGCGAATCGCGGCTGCGCTTTGCCGACATTCGCCGCCTGCAACTGGCGGCACGCAAGGGCGGTGCCTGGGCGACGCTGTTCCGCCCTGCATCGGCTGCCGGTCATGCATCCCCCGCAGAACTGCGCATCGAGGCCACGTCCTTGCCTTCGCCGCCGGCAAGCCGCCTGCGGCTTGACATCCGCAAGCGTCGGAGCGGCTGGCCGGTAGAGGGAATCGAGGTGGAACTCGACGCGCTTCTTTCGCCCGGGAGCCAACGCCGCAGAAATCTCTGCCCTGGCTCGGCCAAGAGGGCGACGCAAGCGTCGCCCCTACGGGTTTGCGATCCAACATGGTAGGGGCGACGCATGCGTCGCCCGTCTCGCCGGTGTGCCAAAGGACGCGCCCGAACTCACAGCTTTGGCTCGGCGTGCACTTACCGACCCTCGGCCTCGAAGTGTGCCTCCGTCAGCTAGCAACCGATGCGACCGATATTGTCGCGGTGCTGGTGGAAGACAGCCGAGTAATCGCGATGAACGATGTCGCCGTCTCTGCCGGCATCATGCCCGGCTGTTCGTTGGCGACGGCGGTGGGAATCTGCTCCGAGCTTGCGTCCTTTCCCCGCGACGCAAATGCCGAGGAGACAAGGCTTCACTTCCTGGCCGAGATGGCCTTGCGCTTCACCTCCCATGTCAGCCTGGCCGAGCCGGATGGATTGCTGCTCGAAGTGGGTCGCAGCCTGCGTCTGTTCGGCGGCTTGGCGGCGCTTTGCGAGGAAGTGGAGGCGCTCTATCGGGAGTTGGGCCACGAACTGCGGCTGGCAACGGCAGACACGCCGCTGGCCGCCACAGTGCTGGCGCGGGCCGGCACTTCGTCGCTGCAGGCCGTCCCGCTCGCCTGCACGCACTTGGATCTGGGTGCGATCGAGCGGTTCGCCAACATGGGCGTCATGCGCTTGGGGCAGGTGCTTGCGTTGCCGGCGGCGGAACTCGGGCAGCGCTTCGATCCTGAACTACTCGCCTATCTGGACCGGCTTGTGGGACGCGTCCCGGACCCGCAAGACCTCCTCGTGCCGACCGAAACCTTCGCCTCGGTTGTGCATCTCGTCAGTTCCGTGCAGGACGGCAATGCGCTCCTGTTCCCGGTGCGGCGGCTGGCTGGCGAACTGGCTTCCTGGCTCGCATCCCGCCGTCTGGGCGCCAGCGAGATCATCTGGACCTTCACCGCACTGCACGGCGAGGAAGCCTCCCTTGCCGTGCGCTTTGCCCGTCCGCGCAGCGATGCCGGGGCACTGTTCGACCACACTCGGCTCAGCTTCGAGGAGTTTCGCCCGCCTTCGGAGGTGATGAGCGTCTCGCTCAAGGCGGAGTCTCTGCGGCTCCTCAAGACCGTCACCCGGCCGCTGTTGCCAGAGGCGCCGGGGGCTGGAATTCATGCCGATTCCGCTGCGCTCGAACTCGTGGACCGTCTGGCGGCAAGGCTCGGCGAGGATGCCCTGCACGGCATTCGGATGGTGGACGATCACCGCCCGGAAAGGGCTTGGGGCATCCGCCATGTGCGGCAGATACACGGCAAGGGTGGGCGGCCCCGGCAAGGCACGCTGCCGGTGCGGCCCATTTGGCTGTTGCCGGCGCCGGAGCCCGTGCGAAGGGGCGACTTCACTCTCCTCGGCGAATGCGAACGCATCGAGACCGGCTGGTGGGACGGTGCCGTGGCACGGGACTACTTCGTCGCCACGGCACGGGATGGCCGGCAATGCTGGCTCTTTCGGGAAGAGAGAGGCGATGGGAAAGAGAGGTGGCTCCTGCATGGCTATTTCGCCTGAATCCTTCGCCGAGCTGCACGCCGTTTCCAACTATTCCTTCCTGCGCGGCGCATCGCACCCGGAGGAGATAGTGCAGGCGGCCCATGCACTCGGCTATCGCGCCATCGCCATCACCGACGAATGCTCTGTTGCCGGCGTCGTCAAGGCGCACATGGCGGCACAGGAACTCGGCATCAAGCTCATCGTCGGGGCGGAGTTTCACTTGGAAACCGGCGCCCATCTCGCCTTGCTTGCGCCCACCCGAAGCGCCTACGGACAGCTCTCGACGCTCATCACCCGCGCCCGCCGCCGGGCACCGAAGGGCGAATACCAACTGACGGTGGACGACCTCGCCATCGCCCAGGAATGCCTGGCACTGTGGATTCCGGGCACAGGCCCGTTCCCGGACGTGCTCGAAGCCGGCAGGGCGGTGCAGAGCCGCTGCGGCAAGGATTTGTGGATTCTGCTCGAACTCTTCCGCGAGCAGGACGATCTTGAACGCGCCGCCCGTGCCCTCACGCTCTCAACCCGTCTTGGCGTCAAGGTGGTGGCGAGCAACGGCGCCGTCATGCACGTCGCCGAGCGCAAGCCCCTGCAGGACGTGCTCACCGCCGTGCGACTGAAGTCGAGCGTGCACGAGCTTGGCACCGGACTGCACCAGAACCGCGAGCGCCACTTGAAGCCCGTGTCCACGCTGCTCGAAATCTATCCGCAGGAGATGCTCGACGAGGCCGCCGCCATTGCCGAGCGCTGCCACTTCTCCATGAATGAGCTCCGCTACGAATACCCCCGCGAACTGGTGCCGATGGGCTTCTCCCCGGGCGCCTGGCTCAGGCGGCTCACCGAAGAGGGCGCGGCCAAGCGCTGGCCCGACGGGATTCCGGCGCATGTGCAGGAACTGATCGAGAAGGAACTAGCCCTCATCGCAGAGCTTCGCTACGAGTTCTTCTTCCTCACGGTGGAAGACATCGTCCGCTTCGCCCGCAGCCGCAACATCCTCTGCCAGGGCCGAGGTTCCGCCGCCAATTCCACCGTGTGCTATTGCCTGGGCATCACCGAGGTCGATCCGGCGCGGATGCACCTGTTGTTCGAACGCTTCGTTTCCAAGGAACGCAACGAGCCGCCGGACATTGACGTCGATTTCGAGCACGAGCGGCGCGAGGAGGTGATCCAGTACATCTACGCCAAGTACGGTCGTCATCGGGCCGCCCTCGCCGCCACGCTCATCACCTACCGGCTGCGCAGCGCCATCCGCGATGTCGGCAAGGCACTCGACTTCGACGCCTCGCTGCTCGAAGTGCTGGCGAAATCCATGGCCTGGTGGGACGACAAGAGCGAACTCGCCAAGCGCTTCGTCGCCTCCGGAATCGACCCCAAGAGCCGCCCGGTGCGACAGTTCCTGCATCTGGTGCGCGCAATCGTCGGCTTTCCGCGCCATCTCTCGCAGCATGTGGGTGGCTTCGTCATCTCGGCGGGGCCGCTGGCGGAACTCGTGCCCATCGAGAACGCGGCGATGGAGGATCGCACCGTTATCCAGTGGGACAAGGACGATCTCGAATCCCTGGGCCTTCTGAAGGTGGACGTGCTCGGCCTCGGCATGCTCACGGCCATTCGCAAGGCGTTGGCCATGCTCGGGCAGCCGCCGTCGGCCATGGCGCATATTCCGCCGGAAGACCCCGCCACCTACGCCATGCTGCAAAAGGCTGACAGCGTCGGCGTCTTTCAGGTGGAATCCCGGGCGCAGATGTCGATGCTGCCGCGGCTGAAGCCAGAGAACTACTACGACCTCGTGATCGAGGTGGCCATCGTCCGGCCGGGGCCGATTCAGGGCAACATGGTGCATCCATATCTACGCCGGCGTCGAGGCGAAGAGGAGCCGGACTATTCGAGCGAAGCGGTGAAGAAGGTGCTCGAACGCACTCTCGGCATCCCCATCTTCCAGGAACAGGTGATCGAACTCGCCATGGTGGCCGCCGGCTTCACGGCGGGGGAGGCAGACGGCCTGCGCCGCGCCATGGCGGCGTGGAAGCGGCGCGGCGGGCTCGAAAAGTACGAGCGCAAGCTCATCGAGGGGATGCTCGAACGCGGCTATGAGCAGGAATTCGCCGAGCGGGTGTGGGGGCAAATCCAGGGCTTCGGCGAATACGGCTTCCCGGAATCGCACGCCGCCAGCTTCGCCCTTCTGGTCTATGTCTCCGCCTGGCTCAAGCGCCACCATCCGGCGGTGTTCTGCTGTGCGCTCCTCAACAGCCAGCCGATGGGGTTCTACACGCCGTCGCAGCTCGTGCAGGATGCGAGGGCGCATGGGGTGGAGGTGCGAGGCGCCGATGTGCAGGCGAGCGGCTCCGACTATCGGATCGAGTCCGGGGCGATCCGGGTCGGCTTGCGGCAAGTGAAGGGGCTGCGCGAAGAAGCCGCACGGCGCATCGAGTCGCAGCAGCCGTTTCGAGACATCGACGATTTGGCACGACGCGGACACCTCGAAGCCAGGGAACTGACGGTGCTGGCCCGTGCCGGTGCGCTCGAAAGCCTGAGCGGACATCGCCATCAGGCGCATTGGGACGCCGCCGGAGTCGCGCGCCCCACCCACTTGGAGACTGCGGCAAACGGCAAGCAGGCGCCGTATCGCACCGAGGTCGCGCTGGCAGCGCCGGCAGTGGGGCAGGAGATGCTTGCGGACTACCGCTATCTTGGCCTCACCCTGGGGCCGCACCCAATGGCACTCCTGCGCTCCGCCAGCGAGTTCCGAGGCTGCCGCTCCGCCCTGGAACTCAAGGATTCCCGCAACGGCCAGTTCATCGAGGTGGCCGGCGTCGTCACCTGCCGCCAACGCCCAAGCGGCCCGTCCGGCGTCGTCTTCATGACCCTGGAAGACGAAACCGGCAACAGCAACATCGTGGTCTGGAACCGAGTCCTGCACGCCTTCCGCCCCGCCCTGCTGCAATCCCGCCTCATCGCCGTGAAGGGCGTGGTGGAACGCGAGGGCGAGGTAATCCACGTCCTCGCCGGCGAAGTGCGAAACCTGAGCCACCTCCTCGCAGGACTTTCGGACGGCATGGTGGCCGCCGATCAGACTGCCTTTCGATCTCGAAACTTCCATTGATCGGATGCTGTTCGTCGTCCGGCCACCGTGGATTGCGTTAGGATGGTTGACTATGCAAGGGAAGAAGGCCAGATGAGCGAACTCGAAACGCACGAGCGTGGCGATTTCAATGCTGTCGTTGCCCGTGTTCGTGCCGGCGTGCCTGTCTCCGAGGCTGCAGAAGTGATGCGGTCTTGGTCGATTCCAATTGGGGAATTCGCCGTGGTGCTTGGCGTCTCGGAGGACGAATGGCGTCAGGCACAGGTTGCACGGGCTGAGCGCGTGCTTTCGCCTGTGGAGTCGGACCGTCTGGTGCGCGTTACGCAGGTGCTTGAGCATGCAAGGGCGGTCTTCGACAGCGAGCAGGAGGCGGCAGCCTGGCTTGCCATGCCGAATCCTTCCCTTTCTGGCACGTCGCCGATGGCTTGGCTGGACACCGATGCCGGCGTCCATTGCGTTGACGATGTGTTGACGCGGCTCGAGTTCGGGGTGTACGCGTAGAGCGAGCCGTTCTGGCAGTGAGTGCGAGTTGCGCATCTACCGACTCACTTTGCCGAGATATGCGGCAACGGCCCTTTCGGGATTGGGGACGCTACGCGTCGGCGGACGCTGGACACCCGTTGGACTACCTGCCGTGTACGCGTCGGACTCCGTTGCACTTGCGGTGCTCGAAACGCTGGTACATGCGTCTGGGTCGGTTGCCCCTGCCCACCGCGTCATCGCGGTCGACATCCCGGACTCACTGACCGTGACGACGGTTGAGGTGTCAATGCTGCCGGCAGGCTGGCGTCACACTCCTGCGCCAGCGGCGCTGCGGGTAATCGGTCGAGATTGGATCGAAGCCGCTGAGACCGCAGTGCTACGGGTGCCGTCTGCCATTGTCCCGTCAGAGAGCAACTTCTTGCTCAATCCGCTGCATGCGGATTTCCCGCGCTTGGCGGTTCATCCACCAGAACCTTTCGAGGTCGACATGAGATTGTTTCGGTGACGCTGCCTTGCGAGACCCGCTCGAGTGGCCCGCCAGCGGGAGGGGATGCGCCGAAATACGACGTCAGAATCCATGGTCTCCCACGAGGCGGCGGGACTCGCGCACGAAAACGGCGAGTTGATCTTCCACAAGCGCTCACGGCGTTCTCCGCGAACGATGCGCCGCCCGCGTCGACGGACGCATTACGCCGAGACGTCGTGGAACCTTCGCGCCAGCACGACGCGATGGTACTGTCGATCAACGGACGCACCGTCGCCGCCAGATCGGACGGCGACCCCTCGACTACGAGCACATCTTCTTCGTCCTGTTCCAGCACCATGGAAGACCGAAAGCGGCCTGAGGGCTGGCGTGCCGGATTCGATGGCAAAGGACATGTGCATTGGCAGTACCGTGAAGTAGAGTAGGATCGCTCACCGGAACTGTGGAGTGGGCGTGGATTCCCCTACGCGCCGTCGATTTGGGACTAGCCGGAGGTTGCGCCTTGGATCGTGAAACTGCCGTCCGGCTCAACCAACTCATTGCCCCGGCACTCGTTAGATGCTCGTTTCCGCTTGCGGAGGAGCTCGACCTGCCGCTTAAGGGTTTCCCTCGCCAGTGGACCGAGGGAAAGGATTGCGTCGGTGCCTATCGCATTGCGACGGAGAGCGGACGCTATCATCCTCTCCTCATTGAAACCGTTGAAGACCCTGACCGATTCGCGCTGGTTGTGTATGCGTCAGACCGCAAAACCGTGTTGTGCGTCATCCACCAAATCGACAACGACAACCTAACTTGGACGTACGCACCTAGCAAACACGACGGGCGTAACCTGGAGCGGAAGATACGGTTCAACGCGGTCGCTCGCCAAATGGATTTGCAGCTTGACGACTCGCACGTTGCTATACCGGTGCCTCAGAAGCTGGATGAGGTAGAGCGTTTCTTATCGACGGTCCTGCTGCTGATAGATGCTCGTGCCCATGCCGATGCGCTGCCCGCGGAAGCTGGCGCGCACCGCGACCCAGTGCCGCTATTGGACTCGCGTTACCGGCAGTTACGCGATGGCATTATCGTAGATGGTAACTTCAACGCGTTGCGGTCGTTCGTCGATTGGATCGACTCCGCCAAGCCGAAATCCGAAGCGATCAATTGGCTCGCCGATCGGATTCAGGTTCAAGCGGCAACTGCAAGCCAGGAGATTGGTTGCCTCAGGAAGGCAGGAGTCTTGCTCATTGACGACGGCCAAGTTCGTTGTCCCGAGCAAATCGCTAGTTGGGCGGGCGAGACTTCCGACGTGGCAACTCTGATCCGCATCATCCACGGACGCATCAGTTTCATTGGGGAGCTGCTAGGAGCACTAGGCACCGACGGCAAGACGACTGCGGAACTCCTGTCAACAGCACAGGAGAACTTCGGTCTTCAATGGAAGGGGGCCAGGCAGATCGAAGTCCGCTTGGCGTGGTTGGCTGCGGCTGCTTTGGTCGTCACCGATGACCGGGGCGCCCATCGCACAACGCAGGACGGCTCAAGGCTCCTTGATGGACTGGCCCTCCAGCCGCACCTCTCGCGACCGGCTCCTACCGAACCGCGCTATTGGTTGATGGCCCCGGGGCCAAGCGCCAGCTATTGGGATGAATGTCACCGGGATGGAATTGCATGCCTCGGTTGGGATGAGGTCGGCGATTTCGGTCAATATGCAAGGCGAGAGGACATCGACCTCGGGAGAAACGACTCGTTGGCTTGCTGGCAGTTCTGCCACGACATGGAGCCTGGCGACATCATCTTCGCAAAGCTCGGAACGACTAGTGTGGTTGGCCACGGCACGGTCGCGTCCGGTTACCGATTCGACGCTTCTCGGGAATCGTACAGGAACGTGCGCGACGTTGAATGGCACTCGAGCTTTCCTGATGGTGTCCGAGTCGGAGATAGGAGCTTGGTGATAAAGACCCTCACCGACGTTACGGACTATCCTGACCTCGTGCGTGATCTCAAGGAGGCGGTTGGCATCCTCCCCACCGAACGTAGAGTGCCACCTGTGTACTCGCTCGACTCGATCCTTGATGACGGTTGTTTCTTGGGCCGCCCTGAGCTGGAAAAGTTCTACATGCGGCTCAAGTCAAAGAAGAACCTTGTCCTGCAGGGGCCGCCCGGGACAGGCAAAACATGGCTGGCCAGGCGCCTAGCTTACGCCTTGGTCGGTAGTAGGACACGTGAACGCATCGCGGCTATCCAGTTCCATCCGACCCTGTCTTACGAGGATTTCGTGATTGGCTGGCGTCCGTCCGAGGGTGGCAAGTTGGCGTTGACTCCTGGTGTCTTTCTGCGCGCGATTGAGGCTGCTGAGGAGCATCCTGATGTACCGTACGTCGTTGTCATCGAGGAGATCAACCGGGGCAATCCGGCACAGATCTTCGGCGAGTTGATCACGCTGCTCGAGGCGGACAAGCGCACAAAGGAAGAAGCGGTCGAGCTTGCATACAGCGAGGAAGGGGCGAAGCCTGTGTATGTGCCGGACAATCTGTACGTCATCGGAACCATGAACATTGCCGATCGTTCGCTCGCGCTCGTTGACCTCGCGTTGCGGCGGCGGTTTGCGTTCGCGACGCTTGAACCGCGGCTTGGGGACGCTTGGCACAGGTGGGTGTCGGAGAAGATGGGTGTGGACGCCCAACTTGCGCGGGAAATCCAACGGCGCATGGCAGCGCTCAACGAGACAATTGCCAAGGCTCCAGAACTCGGCGAACAGTTCCGCGTAGGGCACAGCTACGTTACCCCATCGACTCCTCTCGAAGCTGAAACGACCAAGGCTTGGTTTCGCGATGTGGTGGAGACCGAAATCGGACCTTTGCTCGAAGAGTATTGGTTCGATGACGCGGACCAAGCTCGACGTGCGCGAGACGAGCTTCTCAAAGACGGGTGAGCGAAACCTCGTCAGCCTTGGAAGGCGAGGAACCGGGTGGCATTCCCATCCGCAACCTCTGGCTTCTGATGCTCTATGCGTCCGATCTCTTCCGTACGAGTGGAACGAAGCTAGTTGATCGGGAGGATCTGCCCGATGATCTCCCGGATGTCATTGCGGAGGTCTTGGCCCACGCGGTGGCGGAACGCCTACGGCGTAACCTCCATCGGGCGTACGAGCAGCGCCACGCCATCCTAGATCGTGTTCGTGGCTCCATCGACGTGCTTGGAACGGAATCGGGGCGATTGCTCGAACGCGGCAAGGTTGCGTGTCGGTTTGAGGAACTGACCATCGACACTCCGCGAAACCGATACGTTCGTGGTGCGCTGGAATCCATTGCTCGCGTTGTGGAAGGCCGTGGTTTGGAGAGGCGCTGCCGTGGGCTTGCCCACGACCTTGGCAACATGGGTGTCGGTGCCCACGTTCCGTCATCGCGAGAGGTCGGTGCGGACCGATTCGGCCGGCATGACGTCGATGACCGCTTCATGGTGGCTGCGGCTCGGCTAGCCTTCGACCTGCTTCTTCCAACGGAATCCGATGGGCAGTACTTGCTGTCGGCGGCTAGCCGGAATGTCCACTGGCTGCGGAAGCTCTTCGAGAAGGCGGTGTATGGCTTCTACCGAGTCGTGCTTCCAAGCGATTGGCAGGTATTGCATGGCCATGTTCTGCATTGGCCTGTCGAGGCAAGGACGCTTGGGCTCGACGCTATCCTGCCGAGAATGGAAACGGACATTGAGCTTCTGCACCGACCAACCGGACGTAGAATCGTCATCGACACGAAGTTCACGGCCATGCTTAAGCCGGGCCAGTACCGCGACCGGGCTCTCACCAGCGGCTACCTGTACCAAATCTACGCGTATCTGCGAACGCAGGAGGAAGCGGACTCGCCTTGGCCAACCGAGGGCGTGCTCTTGCATCCAACTGTCGGCGATTCCATAGACGAGGCGGCGAAGATCCAAGGGCACGTTGTCAGGCTCACGACCGTGGACCTGCACGGCACGGCGGCCGCCTTCAGGGAGCAACTTGTGCGAATCGTCGAGCCGGCTAGCGGGTACGGGCTGGACTTCGGGGCATTGCTGCCAAACGTCACGACCGCCACAGCCGTCGATGCCGCACGATTGGGCGGGGTCGTCGACGATTGATGGTCCGTACCGCGATCATTGGCGGGACCAGGCAGCTTGGTGGGAGCTCCCTGTGTAGTCCGCCTCGCCCAAATCCTAACGTTTCCGTCCTACCACCTCAGGGGTGATGGCTGACCAGCCTTTCAGCCTGTTCCTACATATTCCCCGCATGCGTCCCGCTACGGTTGGGTCGTCATGCACGATCCCATCTACAGGCGCTTGTTCGCGTTCCCGCGCATGGTGGCGGACCTGCTCCGCGCCGTCGGCGAGCCGGGCTGGATCGACGCTGTCGACTTCGGCGCGCTTGAGGACGTGTCGGCCCAGTACGTTGGTGACGGCGGCCAGCAGCGGCGAGGCGATGCGGTTTGGCGGGTGCGGTTCCGGAACCGCTGGCTCTACCTGCTTTTGTTGCTGGAGTTCCAGTCCAACGTTGACCCGCGCATGGCGCCGCGCAACATCGAGTACACGGCGCTCCTGTATCGGGAGCTGGGCCGCCGCGGCGAGTTGCGGCCGCTCGGCGAGTGGCCGCCGGTGCTGCCCCTTGTGCTCTACAACGGGAGCGCTCCGTGGACGGCCCGAAGGGAGATGCGGGAATTGATCGCACTGGTGGCACCATCGCTGGAGCCATTCCAGCCGACGCAGCGGACGCTGGTCCTTGACGAGCAGCATGTGAAGCTAGACGATTTGCCGGTCGGGAACCTGGTGCGGGCGCTGGCGGGCTTGGAACAGAGCCGGACATCGGCGGACGTGGTTCGGGTCGTGTCTGCGTTGCGGGAGCTGCTTCAGGCACCTGGAGACGCGGAGCTGGGCCGGGCCTTTGTGGGGTGGATTCGACACAACATGGCGAGGATGGCCCCGGCCGGCACCGAGATCGAACTGGGGCAGACCTTGGAGGAAGCGACGGTGACATTGGCAGAGCGCTGGGCCGAGTGGCCAAAGCAATGGCATCGCGAGGGTGTGGCGGAAGGTCGGCGTGAGGGCTTGGCGCGAGATCGGGAGCTACTGTGTCGCCAGGTCGCGGTGCGCTTTGGCAGTGCGGTGGGCGAGCGTACCGGTGCGCTTCTCGCTGGCGTCGACGATTGGGACCGGCTGTCCGAAGTGGGCGACCTGGTTGTTCGCGCCGATACCGGCGCCGACTTCCTGCACCGTCTGACCGCCACGGTTCGCTCCGCCTGACGCGGGAGGAAAGCTGTCCCAAAAGGCGGTGAGGGGAAACACATGACCTACCGCACCGCGATCATTGGCGGGACGATGCGGCTTGCTGGGAGCCCCGGCAAGGCTGTGGGTGCGGAAGAGCTGGCTACGCCTTTTGGGCGGGCCAGTCATGCTGCTGAATATCCGGGTGCCGATACGATCTTCGTCAATCGCCACGGTGCGGGTGGGGAGTTTCTTGCGCATCGGGTGAACTACCGGGCCAACATGCACTTCCTGAAGCGTTGCGGGGTGCGGGAGGCGCTTGCCGTCTTCGCGGTGGGGGGGATCGATCGGACGCTCGCGGATGGCGACTTTGCGATTCCCCATGACCTGATCGACTACACCTGGGGGCGGGAGCACACCTTTGCGCCGGAAGAAGGTGTGCGGCACATTGAGTTTGGTGAGCCGTTTGATGCCTCGGTTCGGGCGCGGATTCGTCAGGCGGCGGGGCGGGCAGGGATCGCGGTGCGGGATGGCGGCGTTTATGGGGTCACGCAAGGCCCTCGCCTGGAGACCCCGGCGGAGATCGATCGCATGGAGCGCGATGGCTGCACGCTGGTGGGAATGACCGCCATGCCGGAGGCGGCGCTGGCGCGAGAGCTGGGCATTGCCTATGCCGGTGTCTGTGTGGTGGTGAATCCGGCGGCGGGGCGGGGCACGGGTGCCATCGACGGAGCCGACATTCGCGGCGTGATTGCGCGTTCGGAGGAGCCGCTAGCGCGGCTCGTAGCCGAGTTCCTCGAGGGCGGTGGCTAGCTCTGGCGGCTCCTCGATGGGGTCGATCTGCACCAGAAGGCCGAACGCCGGATGGTCGAAATAATGCAGTTCGCCGTCGGCGAGGCGGCGGTTCTCCTGCATGAGTGCGAGTCCGCCACTCGGCAGGGAGCGGGTCAGGAGCACCTCGAACTGGGGATAGGGGCGGGCGGTTAGCCGCAGCGTGCCTTCGATCTCGTGGCGTCCGTTGGCGCGTTTCGGGCCCAGTTGCACCAGCATGGACGTGGCGGAGCGGGGTGGTTCGGCGCGCTGCCGCCATGCGCCGGCGGCGAGCACGCGGAATCGCCGGCTGAGGGTGTCGCGAACGCCTTGCAGCGAACGAAGCTCGGACCAGCCTCGAAGCGTTGCCTCTCGCAGTTGCTCGTAGTGCGTCTGAGCCTGGTCCCGGACCTTCCATTGTGCAAGGGCTTCCTCGTCAGGTTCCACGGCATGGGTGGCAGGGGGGAAGCGCGGCGTGCGCCCATCCTCGAAGCAGGCGTGCACAGCGGTGGAGTGGAATTCGTTGCCAAACGCTGTGACGACGCCGGCGGGCCAATAGGTGCGGGGTTCCACCATTCGCTCGCCGGTGCCTTCGCAGTCGGGATGCGGGATGGGCTTCATCCAGGCGGGGCGTTCTGGTCGGCCGGCGGGGGTGAGGAGAATGGGTAACGCCAGCGGCACGGGGCCGTAGCCGCAGCCATGCAAGGGTTCCTCTTGGGGCACGACTGCGCGGGCGATGGCTTGGTGCGGTAGGTGCAGGTCTTCCACAAGATGCACTGGTGCAGCCCCTGTGTCGTCCCGAGTGAACGCAATCATCTCCACTCGGACCCACAGGGCATCGCGCAAGCGCTCGAGCTCGGATGGAAGTATCGCATCGGCCGCCGGTGTTGAACCGGCCAGCAGGACGGCTAGGAGGGGTAGCACGGAGAATCCGAGCGGCCATTGCCGCCACCGAGAAAGGCGGGGACGCCTTCGTCGGCCCCCCCTCAAGGGGAGAGGGATGGGAGACGCCAGCAACGCCTCCCTCCTGTCACTCCCGCCTTGCCGGGGCGGCTTTGCCGATGCAAGTGAACCACAAGAACACTGGGCTACGCGCCTGCGGCCCGGGTGGCCCAACGGGCTGTTTCGGCATCCGTGGATGCGGAACCAGGCGATGCCTCCTCACCTTCCTCTTCCGGCGTCAGCCGTTCCACCAGTTCCTCCACGAACTGGAACCGCTTCTCGGCCTCCTCGAGCGACCGAGAAATGCGCAGGCGGCTGGTGGATTCGTTGCGGGCGCCTCCCTGAAGCTGGTATGTGCCGGGTTCTGCCTGCACCAGTCGGACGAGCGCCAGCGCGTCCGCTCGCGGATCCGGACCGAATTCGAGGCGGCCGCCGCCAATGCCCACGTCGATACGGGCGATGCCGATGGCGCCGGCGGCGAGCTTCAGCGCGGTGGTGCGGAACAGGCTGCGGAGCGGATCGGGCAGCAGGCCAAAGCGGTCGATCATCTCGATCTTGAGTTCGTCGAGGGCGCCCACCGTCGCCGCGTTGCTGATGCGCTTGTACATGATGAGGCGCATGTGAACGTCGGGCAGGTAGTCGTCCGGTATCAGCGCCGGCACGTGCAGGTTGACGTCGTGGCTGGTGTCGAGGGGCTCGGTGAGGTTCGGCGTCGTGCCGGAGCGGATGGCCTTGACCGCGCGCTCGAGCATGTCCATGTAGAGGGAGAAGCCGATGGTCTCGATCTGGCCGGATTGGTCATCCCCCAAGAGCTCGCCGGCGCCGCGAATCTCGAGGTCATGGGTGGCGAGGGTGAAGCCGATGCCGAGCTCGCCGGAGGATTCGATGGCGTCGAGGCGCTTGCGGGCGTCCGGCGTCATCTCGCGCGGATCGGGCGTCAGCAGATAGGCATAGGCCTGGCGGTGCGAGCGGCCCACACGCCCGCGCAATTGATGTAGCTGCGCCAGCCCAAAGCGATCCGCCCGCTCGATGACGATGGTGTTGGCGTTAGGGATGTCGAGGCCGTTCTCGACGATGGTGGTGCAGACGAGGACGTTCACGCGCCGGTGGTAGAAGTCCGTCATCACCCGCTCAAGGTCGCGCTTCGGCATCTGCCCGTGACCGACGCCGATGCGCGCCTGGGGTGCAAGTTCCTTGATCTCCGCCGCAACCCGTTCGATGGAGCGGATTTCGTTGTGGACGTAGAAAACCTGTCCGCCGCGGGCAAGTTCCCGGCTAATGGCCTCGGTGACGAGACTGCGCGAACGGCGCATGACGAAGGTCTTGATGGCCAGCCGTCGCGCCGGTGGGGTGGCGATGATGGAAAGATCCCTGAGCCCGCTCATGGCGATGTTCAATGTGCGCGGGATGGGCGTTGCCGTCAGCGTCAGCACGTCGGCTTCCGCCCGCAGGCTCTTCAGGCGTTCTTTCTGCCGCACGCCGAAGCGGTGCTCCTCGTCGATGACGATGAGGCCGAGATTGCGGAAGCGGAACTGGGCCGAGAGCAGGCGATGGGTGCCGATGACAACGTCGACGCGACCGTTCGCCAGGTCTTCGGCCAGCGCTTTCACTTCCTTGTCTGCACGCAGTCGGGAGACGGCACCGACGCTGACGGGCCAATCCGCGAACCGGTCGGAGAAGGTCTCGAAGTGCTGCTGCGCCAAGAGCGTCGTCGGCGTCAGCACCGCCACCTGCTTGCCGCTCTGCACCGCCAGGAACGCCGCCCGCATGGCCACTTCGGTCTTGCCGAAGCCGACGTCGCCGCAGATCAGGCGGTCGGTGGCGCGGCGGGAGGTGAGGTCCTCGATCACGGCGTCGATGGCCGTGGCCTGATCCGGCGTCGCGTCGAAGGGGAACTGTTCGCAGAAGCGTTGGTAGTCGTCCTCAGGGGCGCCGAAGGCGAAGCTCTCGGACGCCTCGCGGCGGGCGTAGATGTCGAGCAGTTCCGCCGCCACGTCGTGCACCTTTTCCGCAGCGCGGCGCTTGGCCTTGTCCCACTGATCGGAGCCGAGTCGATGCAGCGGCGCGTTCTCCTCGCTCGCACCGGTGTAGCGGGAGACAAGGTGCAGCGCGGTCACCGGCACATAGACCTTGGCCTCTTCGGCATATTCGAGGCACAGGAACTCCATCGGGTAGCCGTCGATGGTGAGGGTGACGAGCCCGCGGTAGCGTCCCACGCCGTGGTCGAGATGCACCACGGGCGCGCCGATGTTGAGTTCGGTCATGTGGCGAATGACGGCGTCCGGGTCCACTCCGGCACGCCGGTTTGCTTCGGCGGCGCTCTCGTGGCGGTGGCCGAGGATCTCCGTCTCCGTGACGATGGCGATGTCGCCCTGCCAAAGGCCCCGTTCGAGCGGCGCCACTGCCAACATCGGGCGGCTTGCGGCTTCAGGCGCTTCGGTGCCGCGCAGGAAATCGCGGATGTCGTCGATCTCGCGGGTAACGATGCCGGCGCGGCGAAGCAGATCGTCCAGATGGGCCCGCCGACCGGCGCTCTCGGCCGTGAGCGCGATCCGCGCCGAGGCGTTGCCAACGAAGGCCCGCAGGCTGCGCATCGGATCGCGCGCACGGTGATTGGCGGCGAGGTCCGGCAGCTCTCGACTGGCGAAGTCCACCCGGCCGCGCCGCCGCTCGCCGGTCTTGTCGAGACAGATACGGGCGAAGGGCGCCATCCGCTGGCGTACCTCGTCGCTCGTCAAGCAGAGTTCGCGGGGCGCGAGAATGGGTCGCTCGATGTCGTGTCGCAGCGACTCGTAGCGCGCAGCCACGTCCGCGAGGTGGCGCGCCACTGCGGCTTCGGTGTCGTCCTCCACCACTAGCACGGCGTCTTCCGCCAGGTGGTCGGTGAGCACGGACGTGGTCTCGAAGAAGAGCGGCAGGTAGTACTCCACGCCTTGTGAGGCGACACCCTCGCTCACCTCCTGATAGATCTGGCAGCGGCGCACGTCCACCTCGAAGGTGGTGTGCCACTTGGCGCGGAAGCGGGCGATGCCGGCGGCATCGAGCGGCACCTCCAAGGCCGGCAGCACGCGCACGGCGTCGGTTTCGGCGACGGTGCGTTGGCTGTCGGCATCGAATGTGCGCAGGCTGTCGACCTCGTCGTCGAACAGATCCACCCGCACGGGGTTCGGTGCGCCCATCGGAAAGATATCTAGCAGCGAGCCGCGAACCGCAAACTCGCCGCGTTCGGACACCATGGACACGGCGCGATAGCCAGCCCGCGCGAGCCGCTCGCGCTCGGCGACAAGGTCCAGTGTCTGCCCCACCTCCACCACCAGCGATTGCTCCTGCACGAACCGAACTGGCGCAAGGCGCTGCACCAGGGTCGCTGCCGTCACCACCAGCACGCCGTGATGCAGGCGCGGCAGTTCGTGCAGCGTCGCGAGCCGCTCGGAGACGATGTCCTGATGCGGCGAGAAGTGGTCGTAGGGGAGCGTCTCCCACTCCGGCAGAGCGTGAACCGGAAGGTCGTCAGGGGCGAAGCAGCCGATCTCCTCACGCGCGCGCACCGCGCCCTCCGCGTCAGCGGCGACGCACACGAACAGGCGCCGCGAAGCCGCGGCCAGGTTCGCGAGCTCAAGACTGCCGGCAGCGCCCCGCAGCCCCTGCCAGTGGTGGACTGAACGCGGCGCCGGAGCTTCCACTTCCGGTGGGGTGGTTTGCATCGTCACGCATTCTAACGCCCGTGCGGGTCGAGCTACGTGCCGCGGCTTGAGGCCGTCGCTGACGCAAAGCGATGGGCGTGGTAATCTTTGGCCACGGCTCACAGCCTCTTTGGGGATCGACTTACGGTTAGATGACGCCCAAAACGCCACCACCTCGCTTGGCATGGGGTCGCGAGTTCATCGCCAGCAAGGCCGTGGCCGCTTCGGAGACGCCACCGCGCCCACATCGCCCCCTTGGCTCACAGCCGGCATCGAGCAATTCGAGGCACCGGGGGATAGAAATGAAGCACGCACTTGGACTTGCCATCGCAGCACTGCTGCTCGCGGCACCGGCGACTGCGGACGTCGCCGACGACCTTCAGCAAGCCATCGAACTCGCACGCGAGGGTGACGGCAACGCCGTCAGGATGATGGGGACGGTGCCACGCGCCTGCAAAGTCCTCCGTCGGGCTGCGAGCGCCGCCGAGGAAGCGGAGGATGCCGAGGCCGTCGAGAGCATCGACGTGGCCCTGGAGCACTGCAAGCGGGCGGTACAGGCACTCAGAAACGGCGATGCAAACCGCGCGACGCGTCGCGTGGAGCACATGATCGCCGCCATCGATGGTGGCGAGTAGCGACTCTCACGCGGCCACGTAGCCTTGCTCTCGTGACCACACCAAGGGGAACTCCTCGCTGTCCATGCGATCGCCTTCCTTGAGGGTGGGCGACTTGCCGAGGTCCAGCGCCATCCCTTGGCGTTCGCTGTAGCGGACATCGTCCCCGAGGTAGTGGAGCGAAAAAGCGCGTCGGTCTCGGTCGGTGATGTTGCCGCTTGCGCCATGCACCGTGTTGGCGTGGTGGACGATGATGTCGCCGGGCTCGGTGGCGTAATGCACGATGTCGTATTCGGCGCTGTCGCCTTCGATGTCCGGCAGCTTCGGCAAGGGGGTTCCGTATAGCGGGGTTTGGGTCACGAAGCCGTTGGGGGCATGGGTCTGCCAGCGGTGGGAGCCGCGGACGTAGGCCATCATGCCGTTGTCGGCGGTCACGGCGTCGAGCGGAATCCAGACGGTGCAGCATTTCTCGCCGGTCACGTGGAAGTAGGGCGTGTCTTGGTGGAACGCCGTGCGGTGCAGCGAGCCGGCTTCCTTGAGGAACAGTTGTTCGCCGTAGAAGTTGATTCGCTGCGACTGCATGAGACTCGCGATCCGCTCCGGCAGCGGTGGCCCGCAGCAAAGGGCGGCCAGTCTTGGCAGCCGGCGCCAGTTGAAGCTGTTGATGCAGAACCGTCCGGTCGCCGACTCGGTGCCCGGAGTGACGAACTCGGCGCCGCTCGCCTCGATCATGGGCGCGAGCGCCTGGAAATCCACCATGTGGAGCTCTGTCTGATCGACAGACATTTCCTCCGCGTAGGCCGCCTCCAACCACGCAAGCCAGTCGTCGTCAAGGAACCCCGGCAAATGCACTACCCCGTCGCGGTGGTAGCGCTGTCGCTCCTCCTCTGTTGCGTCGCGCAAGTTCGTCTCCCCCAAGTTGGTTTCCCGAAGAAGCTGGGACGAACGGTACACTGCGAGGGACGGAAGGGACAGGAGGCGAGGAGGCGCCAAGCGACCATGGCTCTCCTGTTCGCGTTCATTCGTGCGGGCGCGCGATCTACCGGCGACAGGGGTGCTTGATGCGACTTGCGTCCAATACTCTGGCCTTTGGCGCATCCGGCACTGCCTTGGGGCTCGTTAGCAATGGCATCGCGTTCTTCCTGCTCATCTACTACAGCCAGGTGGTGGGCCTGGACCCTTCGCTCGCGGGCTTCGCGCTGCTGCTGGCATTGGTTTTCGACGCGGTTTCGGACCCCTTGGTGGGGCGCTGGTCGGATCACATCCGCAGCCGTCTTGGCCGCCGCCACCCGCTGCTGTATGCCTCCGTGGTACCGGTTGCGGTCTGCTACTACGCCCTGTGGGTGCCGCCGGAACTCTCGGAAGCCGGCACGTTTGCGTGGCTGCTGATCTTCACCATTGGCCTCCGACTGTCGCTGACGATGCATTCGGTGCCGTTCAACGCGCTCTTGCCGGAACTCGCGCCGGACTACGACGAGCGCACGAGGCTGATGAACTACTCGGTGGGTTCGGCGTGGTTCTTCGGCACGCTCATCTCGGTGGCCATGTATGCCTGGTGGCTGGCTGACACGCCCGACTACCCAGACGGGACGGGCGTGCTGCGTCGGGCCGGCTACGAAGACGCCGGTGCCGTCGCGGCCATTGCGGTGTGCGTCTGCCTCGCCTTGGCCGCGGCGGCCACCCACCGACACATCCCGGCGCTGGCGAAGCCGCCTTCGCATGCGCATCCGGGCGCCCGGGCACTGGCCGAGATGGCGGCAACGCTGCGCGACCGCAACTTGATCATCCTGGTGGCGAGCGCGGCCCTGGGCGCGATTGCCGGCGGAACCTCCAGCGCGCTTTGGGCATACATGCAGCCTTGGTTCTGGGGCCTTGGAAGCGAGGAGATTCGGACGATTCTGGCGGCGCAGTTGCTGGCACCGGTTGCCGCGATCGTGTTGCTGCCTCGCGTTGGCCTCGGCAGCGACAAGAAGCTGCGCATGATCCAGTTCTCCGTGCTCTCGATTCTGGTCGTTTGTGGGCCGGTGATTGCGGACCTGATCGGCGCGTTCCCTTCGGACGGGCACCCGGCGAGATTCCCGGCACTGGTTGTGCTTGGCGTGCTGCAGGTGATCCTTGCGGTGATGACCGGTGCATTGGCCGCATCCATGGTGGCGGACGTGGTGGACGCCCGTGCGGTGGCGGTGGGGCGGCGCGAGGAGGGCCTCGTCATGGCGACCCTATCCTTCGTCGGCAAGGTGGCGGCAGGAATGGGCGTTTGGCTCGGCGGCTTGGTGCTCGCCGTGATCGGCTTCCCAAGCGGCGAAGAGATCGCCTCGCTTGATCGAGACATGGTCGAGCGCCTGGGCTGGTGGTATGGCCCGCTGCTGGCCTGCCTCTATGCTGCCTCCGTGGCCGTCTTGCGGTTCTACCGCCTGAGCCGAGGCGACCACTTGGCACATCTGGAGGCGCTTGAACAGGAGAATCGTGCGCGTTTGCAAGGAGCGGAAGGAAAATGAACCGGGAATTCGACCGACCGCGGCAACTACTGCCGAGGGACGCCTACACCGACGCCAAATGGCTCGAACGCGAGCGCCGGACTCTGTTCGACCGGGCTTGGGTGTGGGCCGGCACCGAAGCGGACCTCACGCGGCCTGGCGACTTTCTCACCACGAGCATTCAAGGTCAGCAACTCTTCGTCCTGCGGGACGATTCGGGCGAGCTTCGCGCCTTCCACAACATCTGCCGGCACCGAGGCTCGGAGGTGGTGGAGGGGAAGGGCAACGTGGGCAAGGTGGTTCGCTGCCCCTATCACCGCTGGACCTATGACCTTTCCGGCGGCCTTCGAGCCGTCTCGAACGAGGCTGACTGCTTCGGGGCCGTGGGCCGGGAGGGTCTCTCGCTGCACCCGGCGTCGGTTGGCGTGCATCTCGGCATGGTGTACGTGAATCCCCACCCTTCGCCGCCGGAGCCGTTCGCCCAGTGGGTGACGGGACTCGACGAACACGCCTGGCCGCACGATTTTGCAGACGGCAGCCTGAAGTTCGCCGGCGAGATCGCGTACGAAATCCGATGCAACTGGAAGGTCTTCTACGAGAACGCAGTGGACGGCTATCACCTCGGCTACCTGCACGACCGCACCCTGGGGCCGCTGTACCCCAACCGCAACGTGTGGCACCGGGCCGGCCGCCACGCCTTGTGGTACTCGACGGAGCGCGACGGGCCGCCCCAATCGAACAGCATCCTGACGGAGCGCGTGGTGGATGGTGCCGGTGCACGACGCCTAGAGGGGCACCAACCGGCGACCTATCCCGGCGTCGTTGCGCTGTTTCCGTTGACCTTCCTGACGCCGAACCCCTGGGGCATCTCCGCCTCCGTGCTCGAGCCCATCGATGCCGAAACCACCCGAATGCGCACGTTGAGCTGGGCACCGGCAAGCCCCAAAGGGTGGCTCGCCAAGGTCCTCGCTCGGGCCGGAACGCGGAAGTCAGGTTTTGCGAAGAAGCCGCCCGTGTATCGACTTGCCGACGCCGACCGGCATCCGCTGGAATCCGGCGACTTTCAGATCGAAGACATGTGGATCTGCGAGAAGATCCAACGCAATCTGCACTCCCCTCATTTCGAGGTGGGGCCGCTCGCGGACGGTGCCGGGGCGGAATCGCCAATTACCCACTTCCAGCAGAGCGTCCTCGACTATGTGGGCGATGGGCGCTAGGGCCGGGCTGCTACGGCTTCGAAGGTATCCATCGCGTGGCAGGCCTGGCCAGCGGTCAGCGTAGCGCGTCCAACACCATGCGCGCGTCGATCACCATCCCGGTCGCGTCGTTGGCAGATGTGCTTGTGTCCGGCGTGAACAGGCATAGGTGAACCGCGGCGTCGCCAGTCGGGAGACTGCCGAGCGGCGGCGGCGTTGTGGCCTGTCGTGGGCCGAATGCGTTCCACTTGGCCTCGCCGACGAGCAGGCTCGGAGTAGCAACCGACTGCGCCACGATATCGAGTTCGGGGTCGTTGCCGCGCCAGTAGCGCTGTGCCGGGGCAAACGGACCGAGTTCCGCGATGACCGGCACGACGTGGTGCAGCTGCGGAACCGCCATGCGACTGAGTTCCTCCCATGCATACGCTTCAAGCTGCGTGCGTTGGCGTTGCCAGAGCAAAAGACGTGTCTCGCGGGGTGCCTCGGCCAGCAGCGAGCGATTCGGCGCCACCACCCGGAACCAGAACCGAAGGAACGGGTCCGCGATCTGGTACAAGCTGCGCTTGCCGGACCTCGGGTGGCTGCCGAACGGGGTTTCCCGTCGGACGAGGCCCATCTCGGCCAGGGCCGCGAGCGGTCCGGCGAGGCTTGGCGCCGGACGGCCGATCCTGCCAGCGATCTCGCTCACGCGATGGGCGCCGTTGCCGATGCAGTCAAGCAGCGGGCGGAGCGCCACAGCCGACGGCATCTCGGCCAGCAGTAGACGGTCTGGCTCTCGATGGAGAGGCCCCGAAGGGTCGAGCACCAAAGCGTCCACGGCGGCATCCAGACGGTTGCCGAATGGCTCGGCCAGTTCCCAATAGCGCGGCATCCCGCCCCAGACGGAGTAGGTCGAGACCAACTCCCGAGGAGTTGCCTTCGGGAATACGTCCGCAAGAAACCCCGCTCGCAGTGGGCGCACGGCAAACGCCTCGGTCGCGCGCCCATACAATGGTGCGCCGCCATCGAGCAAGGCACCGTGCATCATGCGAACGCTGGAACCACTCGCCACCAACGCGACCTTCCGATCCGGCGAGTCGAGCCAGTTCTGCAGCACGGCGAGGATTTCCGGCGCTGCAGCCAGCAAGTACGGCAACTCATCGATGATCAGCGGGCCTTGCCAGCCTTGACTGCGGGCTTCCCGATCGAGCCGTTGCAGCAGCGTCGGCCAGTCGGGATACGTCACTTCGTCGAAGCCGGGAAACCGCGTCGCCAACGCCGACGCCAGATAGCGCCGTTGCACGGCAGGGGCAGACCGATCCGCCACGGTGTAGAGCCCGTCGTTCCGGCTCGCCCACTCGGTCAATAGCCGCGATTTGCCCACCCGTCGCCGACCCCAGAGCGCAGCGAAGGCACGCGGGTTGGCAACCACCGTGTCAAGGCGAGCCATTTCTTCATTGCGGTCGATAAACTCCATCGCCTTGGATTATGCTGTCGAAAATTATGTTGGGCAACATAATATTTTGCTTGCCTCATGGGCTGCGCCGAGGTCCGCAAAAGGCGCTCATTCCCTACAATGCAGCCCCGACGAATCCGTTTAGCCCGCCCGCAACAATCAGGAGAACCCTCAATGCCCGAGTCCACCCCATACGTCCCGCCGAAAGTCTGGAAGTGGGAGGCCGAGAGCGGTGGCCGTTTTGCCAGCATCAATCGACCCATCGCTGGCGCCACCCACGACAAGGAGTTGCCGGTCGGCAAGCACCCGCTGCAGCTCTACTCCCTCGGCACCCCCAACGGCGTGAAGGTGACGATCCTGCTTGAAGAGCTGCTGGCGCTCGGCATCGAGGGTGCCGAGTACGACGCTTGGCTCATCAACATCGGTCAGGGGGACCAGTTCGGCAGCGGCTTCGTCGAGATCAACCCCAACTCGAAGATTCCGGGTCTGCTCGACCGCAGCACGTCGCCGCCCACGCGGGTGTTCGAGTCCGCTGCGATCCTTCTCTATCTGGCCGAGAAGTTCGGCGAGTTCGTTCCCGCAAATGGCCGAGAGCGGGCGGAGTGCATGTCTTGGCTGTTTTGGCAGATGGGTTCCGCACCCTATCTCGGTGGGGGGTTCGGCCATTTCTACGCCTACGCACCGGAGAAATGGGAGTACCCCATCGACCGCTACGCCATGGAGGTGAAGCGCCAGCTCGACGTCCTTGACAGGAACCTCGCGTCGCGACCGTTCCTGAGCGGCGATTCATACAACATTGCCGACATGGCGACCTACCCTTGGTACGGACAGCTTGTGCTGAGTGGGCTCTATGACTCGAAGGAGTTTCTGCAGGTGGACTCCTACACGAACGTGGTTCGATGGGCGCAGGAAATCCACAACCGACCGGCGGTGAAGCGCGGCCGAAGAGTGAACCGCGCCAGCAAGAGCGGTCTCGCCGAACGCCACGACGCGAGCGACCTCGACGCGCTCGAGGCGAATCAGTAGCCCCGGCGAGCAAGCGCGAGGACGGGTCGTGGGTGACCGCTCGAAGGTTCGTACCTGCCTATGGTTTGACGACGAAGCACTCCCGGCGGCGGAGTTCTATTGCCGGCTGTTGCCGGAGAGCGGGGTCGAGCATGTCGAGCGCTATCCGGAAGGCCACGAGATGGGAACGCCCGGGTCCGTCGCTTCCGTCGAGTTTCGTCTCGGGGGAGTGCCCTATCTCGCGATCAACGGCGGCCCGCATTTCACGCTCAATGAGGCGGCCTCGATCTTCGTGGCCACCGAGGACCAAGCGGAAACCGACCGACTGTGGAAGACCCTGACCGCCGACGGCGGCACTGAGAGCCAGTGTGGATGGCTGAAGGACCGGTATGGCCTGTCCTGGCAGATCGTGCCGCAGCGCGCGCAACAACTGATGTATGGACCGGAAGCCAGGCAGGTCTGGGAGGCTCTGATGGGAATGAAGAAAATCGACATTGCGGCCTTGGAGGCGGCTGCGGCAGGCGGTTAGGGAACCTCCGCATACGTCCCGCCTGAAAGGCGTACGTCGACCCCTCCAGAAGAGGATGTGTCGCGCTACTCTTCCGGCTCGGCGAGTAGCCCTCGCTCTGGACTTACGCGGGCTTCCCAGTAGGAAACGCGCCCGTTCTCGATCGCGTCCCTGACGGACCTCTCCCGCGCGGTGAGCTTTGACGAGCCCGTCTTGACCTCCACGAACACGATCTCTTGGACGTGGTTGTCCTCGTTGAGACCCGCGAAGACGACGTAATCAACGGGGTTGCCCAGGAAGTGGGCATCCTTCGGATCAAACGGGAAGTCGGGCATGAACGGTACGAGGTGCTCGACGACTTGCCCGAGGTTGACCGCACGACTCCGCTGCCGGCTGTCTTGCCGACCGAAACGTACGCCAACGCTATGGCCTTCTTCATACCGCGCCTTTGCCCTTGCGGCGGCGCGCCACCACAGAATGACAGTGACGATCAGAAGCACGGTCAGTACGACGAGACCGATTTCCATCGCATCCGAAATGGCAAGCCACTCAGGTGGCGCGCGAGTCTATCACCGGGCCTGCCGGGGAGTTCGGCCCCCTTGATGCGCCGACGGCTCAGATCGGTAGTTGGTTGTTGGCCAGGTGCACGCGCGTCATTTGCTCGAAGCGCTCGGGCCAGGTTGCACCGATCCTGTCCGCAATGGAGCGCGCAACCGGGAAAAATTCATCGGCAATCGTGCGCGTGCGTTCGTGCACTGACGACCACGTGGTTCCAGCCGGGAGCGCAACGAGCGCGGCCTGCTGGCTCGCGGTCAAGTCCTTGCGCAGGGCGAGCACGCCTCTGCGTGTCTGCACGCCATTGCCCATGACGAACACGCGGATGAGCATGTCCCGGAGGAGGTTGGTGCCGGTTTGCGCCACTACGAGGTCATTGCGGCCCTTGACCACTACAGAGAGCCCAAGGACGCGAATGAACTCGTTGACGATGTCGAGCAAGGCCTCCGAGGTAGGTTGGGCGGGCGACGGCTTGGCCTTGGAGAGGGGCTCCGACAATCCAAGCTCGTCGAACAGGGGCTTGACCTTCCCGCCGGTCAGGAACGCCAGTTCGAAGCCGTTGACCGCGGTGAGATCGAACCGGAGCCAGTCATCCGTGATGCAGTTGATTGTGCGCGCGTTCGGCAGCGTCTTGGAGAAGAGAATGGGGGCAATCCGCTCCAGCGCTTGCGAAATGCGAGTCAGGACATCGGACACCTCGTCGGCATCTTCGACGACGACATATACATCGACGTCGCTGTACGAATCCGCCTCGTCGCGGCCGTGACTTCCCCCAAGGAACGCGCTGCCAACACCAGGGACTTCCTTGAGCACCTCGCCAATCCTCTTTGCGAGCGACGCCTGATCCATGTGCATGCCTCCTTGGCAAATGGTAAAGCGAGGGGCCTCAAGGCCCTCACACAGTCTGTAGGCCCCGGGCAATGGACCTGTTCGTGGCCCTCACGGCGGGCAACAGCGCTCCGATCAGTCCGATTCCACAAGCCCAGACAACTCCGACGACCATGTGCTCCGCAGCAACGGTAAGACGCAGCGTCAGGTGATTGACGCTTACGCCGATGCCAAGGTACTGCGTTGCGGCAAAGGTGTTGCCATCGACAAAGACCCAAGCAAGCAACGCTCCCGCCACCGCGCCAATGACCGCGAGCAGGGTCGATTCCACGAGAATCGCCACGGTGATGGGGAGCGCTCCAAAACCGATGGCGCGCAATGTCGCCACCTCGACGGTCCGCGCATCCACCGTGGAGTAGGTCATGTTGAGTGCGCCGCACGTGGCCCCGAACGCCATGATCGCGCCTACGACATAGGCAACTACGTACGACAGGCGGGACATGGTCTCCGCCTGGCCCCGATAGTAGTCCGACTCGCGCTCCACCTTGAGGTTCGCGCCGCGGATGGCGGCGACTGCGGAATGAAACTGCCCGAAATGGTCGGCCGACAGGAGCTGTACCGTCGCCGAACTGAGTTCGTTGCGGCCCACCGCAGCCATCAGCGTAGGACCGTCGGCAAGCAGTTCCGACTCGTGGGCGTCGCCACCGCTCTCGAACGCACCGACGATTTGCCAATCGACGCCGCCGACCTGCAGGTACCTGCCGATGGCGAGAGACGGTGTTGACCGCTGTGCCAGTCGTCCGACCGTCAATTCGTGCCGGCCTTCCGTGATCGTCCTGCCCTCGACGACGCGGATCTCCGGCCGCAGCTCGAACCCGGTAGCCGTGAGTCCGCGAACGAGAGCCAAGCCGTCCACGTCTTCGAGCATCACGTTGACGAGAACCTCGGGCGACACGGCGACCTCGCCGTCTCGCTGCCGCGCAATGCCGGGAAGGGAACGCAGCCTTGCCGCGTCCTCACGACTGACTGAACTGAGTGACTCGACAACGGAGCCGTTCCTCAGCACCAGCGCGCGGTCCGGATGTCCTGTCGTGGCGATGGCATCGGCCAGGCTGGACGAGAGGGCGAGCGTCATGACAAGGACGAAGACCACACAGGCGATGCCGATGGTGACCACCAGAGATTCGCCCAACCTGCCGGAAATGCTGCGCAGGCTCACCGACGTGATGTGGATTGCTTGCATCGCCGACATCACTTGCCGCCGATGGCCTCGGTGACCGCCACCCTTCGAAGGTGGACCATCGGCCACAGGGAGATCAGGCCCGCCAAGCCCATGCCGGCCGCAATCGCGGTCGCGTACACCTCGCCCGGCAGCCCCAGACCCGCGACACCGGCGAACTCGAAAATGGACGGTAGCGACAGGGCGCCCGCCAGCAGGCCGGCGAGGGCTCCGCCGACGCAGATGACGAACGCCTCGGCCAAAATCATCATCGAGATCGAGCCGTCGGAGAAGCCCATAGCCTTGAGGATGCCGAATTCCGGCCGGCGCGACCTTGCGGCCTGGACCATCATCGTCCCCGTAAGGAACAGGAGCGAGAAGGACACGGCGCCTACCACCAGCTCGACAAGCAGGCGGAGATCCTCAACCTGCCGGAGTTGGCCGGAGACCCATTGCTTTTCGCTCAGGGTGCGTGTTCGGTGCGACGAGTTGGCGAAGAGTTCGTCGATGGCCTTCGCCACCGAAGCGGCACGCGCCGGGTCCTCCAAGGCGACGACGAAATGCTGAACGGTGTCCTTTCCCGCCACCCGGGATTCGTTCAGGTACGCATAGTCGAAAAACACGCCTTCCGCGTACATCTTGTCGTCCTCCGGCCGGCTGTTGGCAATCGCCAAGACATCGAAAGTCCAGGTCTCGTTGCCTTGGTCGTTGATCCATATGGCCGACTGGATGGGAACGTGGTCACCGACGCGCCAGCCAAGACGGTTTGCCGTCGAACTGCCCACGATCGCGCCGGTTCGCAAGGCCAGCACCCGATGGAGTTGATCTTCCGGCACCCTGATTTCCGGAACCACATCCAGAAAGGCCGGAAGGTCCACCGCCGCGGACGTCACCGGCTGGCTTAGGTCTTGGAAGTAGCCGCCGAGCAGGGTCGCGTGCGTGACCCTCTGAACGCCGTCCAGATTCGCGATCCGCGAACCGTGCGCGATGGGCAGGGTTTCCAGCGGCCCCGTGCGATTCAGGACGCGAAGCCTCGTGTCGCTGAGCCGGTCGAATGCCCCGTCGAGCCCCGACACAATGCCGCTCAGAACGGTGTAGAGCATGAAGGCCACGAACGTGGCCAGAAACGTCAGCGTCCACCGCAGCGGGCTCCTAAACGTGTTGCTGGCTGCAAGCCTGAACGGGATCGTCATGGGTCAATCTCGCTGAGTTGGCGCACCGCGCCGCATCCACTCCGAGCAACCTCTTAAGCGGCTAGAAAGTGAGCGTCATTTCGACTTCGTCAGTATCGATCAAGTCGCGGCTGTACTTGAAGCCCATCCGTTCATAGAAGCGCCCGCTGTTTGCGTCTACGTTGAGGTAGCTCGTGATCAGGACCTTGGGATTGCTGGACCCGCGAATGCGTTCGATCAGCAACTGCACCGCGCGCCTGCCGTAGCCGCGGCTCTGGAAGCGGTGATCGATCATCAGCCGCCACAGGAAATACTCGCCCTGATCCGGCCTTTCGGAAGTCATCATGAATCCCACCGGCGTTTCCCCGGCATAGATCGCTCGCAGCCACACCGGATCGCTGTCGGGTGGGTAGTGGGCTTCGGCGATGGAGTAGGCGTTCGACCGAGGGTAGGCCCGAAGCTGATGTTCGGCTACAGAAAGTTCCAGAACCGCCCGCAGATTCCCGCTGGTGATTTCTCTGAGCGTGACTGGACCCAACTCATTCCCCGACTGCGCGAGTGACCAGCGGAGGATCGCACGGTTCCCGGCAACGGGGGCATGGAGCGGCCACTGTGTAGGACATCGCCTCGGGTTGCGTGGGGCAGATGTTGTGTTCGGGGAGGCGCTATGCTCCGTCGCCCGTTCCCGTCGGATTCGTGATATGCGCCGTCTCGCCGTTTACTCGGTCGTGTGCCTCCTCGTCGTGTCAGCGGGTGCCGCCGAGATCCCGCTCGATGATGTCGACACGCTCGAGTTCCACAACACCGAAGGCGTCGTGACCACCTTCAAGGGTCATCCGGCCCTACAGGTCCTCGGGCCGATGACCCGCGCCGAGGACAAGCTCGTGATCGTCGACGTGGAGTTTGCCGACGGCACGATCGAAGTGGAGTTGGCCGGCGGCGTGCAGCAGGGCGCGATGGCCGGGGCGCGGGGCTTCGTCGGCGTCGCGTTCCACGTCCAGGAGGGCGCCGAGAAGTTCGAGGCTTTCTACCTGCGCCCGACGAACGGCCGCGCCCAAGACCAGGAACGGCGCAACCATTCGAGCCAGTACATCTCCTTCCCCGACCATCCGTGGCACAAGCTGCGCGAGGAGACACCGAGCCGGTACGAGGCATACGTGGACCTCATCCCCGACGAGTGGACGAGCGTGCACATCGTGGTGGACGGCGACCAGGCGCGCCTGTATGTACACGGCAACGAGCAGCCGACGCTGATCGTCAACGACCTGAAACGCCCCGAGACCTCGGGCGCGGTGGGGTTGTGGGTCGGACCAGGGACAAAAGCGCACTTCAGGAACCTCAGGGTGACGCCAGCGGGGTAGAGGACTGACTCGCTGTTGCCCGGGACGGCCGCTGCCTCGCCTCCCCCCCGACACACAGGCACTCCGTCGTACAGGTCGTTGGAAAATGTCCCATGACCAACATTCGTCACGTTTTCTGCATGGACTGACAGCAGTTGTTCATGATTCGACCTAGCGCCGGGATCGTGGTAGGTTGCAACGCTTGGATGCATTCTAGGAGCCAAGCATGAGCCGCCCGTCGCTCGCCACCTTCGCCTCGCTCGCCGTCGCCTCGCTCGGCATCACCACAGCGTTGGCCGGAACCGATCCGTTCTTCAACCCCCTGACACAATCCACCGCGGTTGCATCCCCCAACCACGTCAACGAACTCCACTCGCCGTGGCAAACTCCGCCGGGCCTGTCGCAGCGAAACCTAATGAGCCTCCAGGAGGTGGAGGCCGATGCCACGCAATCCGTGCAGCGCGTCCCGTTTGGCGGCATCTCATCGATGTTCGACATGCTTGCCTACGACCCGTCAGGCCGGTACATCTTCATTCCGCACGAGACGCCCTTCGGTGCTGGCCTGTCTCGGTACGACACAACCGAAGACCGCACCGAACTGCTGTTTGCCGGAGACTCGCAGGCGTCCGATTTTTCCGCGTGTTGGGGCCAGGCGTGCCCAGCGTGGGCAGCGGACTTCGCCGCCTTCGACCCGGCGCGCTGGACACCCAACGGCACCGTCCTCCTCGGCGAGGAGTGGTCGGGGCTCGGGCGGATAGTCGAGGTTCTGAATCCCCTCGGCGACGCTCCCGCAGACCCCATCGTCACCTCCCTGGTAGAGGGAGAGGACTACCGAACCCTCGACTCGATCGCCCGCGTGGCCCATGAGGGCATCAACTTCAGCCGCCGCTTCCCCAACCGGGTCATCTACTACATCGACGAGTGGAACTCCGGTTCCATCTACGCGCTGGTGCTCAAGACACCGGGCGACTACACCGGCGGCGGACAGACCTTTGTGCTATCGGTGGACGCCTTTATGCCGAGCGGCGGTGATCCCGCGGCCAACTGGAACGAAGGCGTGAACGAAACCGCACAACGCTTCGGCATGGCCACCTGGGTTCCGCTCACCAATGCCAACGGCAGACCGCTGCGTGGCATCAGCGATCCCTTTGTGGACGGACCGACTGTGGATCCGAGGGAGCGCACCGATGTGCGTGGCGGGCGCGCGGCGGCAGACGATGCGGGCGGTACGCCCTACGGCCGGCCGGAGGACATGGAGGTCGGCGTCCTGGCCAATTTTAACGAGGTGCTCTATGTCGCCGTAACCTCGGAGCATTCCGTGATCTCCATCGAGATGCTGGGCAATCGCAAGGCTATCGTTCGCGAGTTCGCGACGGCCGAGTCGGCCAAGAACGTCGGCTTTGCTGCAACCACCGGCACCCTGAACTCGCCCGATAACCTAGCCCAAGACGCGCTCGGCAATATCTACATCATTGAAGACTCCCCCAACTCGGGTGACGTCGGGGGCGACATTTGGTTCGCCCGAGACACCGACGGCAACGGGGTCGCCGAGTCGCTCGACCACTTCATGAGCATCCAGGTTGCCGGCTCGGAGTCGACGGGCATGATCTTCAACCCGGTGGCGCCCGAGAAGTTCGTCGTTGCCGTGCAGCATCCGAGCAGCACCGACCTCGAGGAAGTTCCGGACGGCTTCGGCGATGCGGTCTGGGAGTTTGACGTGAGCGGTGTCGTGCCGCCACCGTGCGACGATGGTGGCAGCCTGTTCGGCGTAGCCGCTCCTCTTGACACGAGCTGCGTGTCGCGCGTCGGCAACCCCTTCGCGTCAGATCTACGTAACGCCGGCAGGCGTGGCGTTGCGACCGGAGCGCCGCGGAACGTCCGTTGGTAGCGCCACGGAACAGGAGCCCGGGCAGACGCCGACTTCGGTAAGTCGTCGACCCGGGTTCCGTTCCCTTTGACCCTCGAGCGACGTTCCGAGCCGGCTCGGCGGCGACCGTGTCGCGTGCCACGCGCCTTGACGGTACGCGAACGCCCACATACACGCGGCGGCCCGGGCCAAGCTCCCATGCGGGCCAGCGCCTCATGCCTTCTGCTGGCGTCGTTGGCACTCCTCTGCGGTTGTTTGCCGCAGCCCGGACCCGCGCCGACCGACGCCGTGGTAGCGGCCCCCGTGGACGTGCCGCCAGCCCCCTACCACGAGCAAGTCCTCGCGTATCTCGGCGACAGCGATGCGGTGGTGCCGCGTCCGCTTCCGGACATTCACCCCGTGCGGACGGCCTACAACCCCGAGGCGATCATTCCGCCGCAGTGCTACACGCGCACCGAAGGACGTTTCAACCCCTGCTACGTGTGCCACCAGCGCGAGATGCCAGGCCGCGAGAACGTCATGAACGACGACGACCTGCAGGTCGCCTACAGCTTCAGCGACGTCGGCATGACCAACCACTGGCGGAACCTGTTCGAGGACCGGTCTGCCGAAATCGGGCGTGTATCCGACGACGAGATCCGCGCCTGGGTGGACGACGACAACTACAGCGCCCTTGCGCCCCGTCTGCGGCAGGCCGCTTTCGCGGGCTGGATTCCTGACCTGTACGGGCTCGAGCGTGGCGCCGCAGCGTTCGATGATCAGGGCTTCGCCCTCGACGGCAGTCACTGGGTGGCTTTCAACTACAAGCCGTTCCCGAGCACGTTCTGGCCGACCAACGGATCCACCGACGACGTCATGATCCGCCTGCCGGTACAGTTCCGCACAGACGCCCAGGGCAATCACTCGCGGGACGTGTACCTCGCCAACTTGGCGATCCTCGAGGCCGGCATCAAGGGATTCGACTCGATCACGGTCCCACTCGTGGACGAGCGGCGCGTGGGCGCCGACCTCGACGGCGACGGTCTGCTCGGCGTTGCCGGACGCGTTGTTCTGCCGACGGGTTACGTCGGCGCAGCGGTTGACGACTTCCGCGACACCCACCTCTACCCGGTGGGCACCGAGTTTCTGCACACCGTGCGCTACCTTGGGATCACCGAAGACGGCGAGATCGTGTCGTCGCGGCGCATGAAGGAGGTTCGGTACATGCGCAAGTGGGTCGCCTACCGCAAGCAGGTTTACGCGCGCCAATACCAGCTCGAGGCGTTCGAGAAGGAACTCGGCAACATGCCCCAGTACGTCCATCTCGGCGACCGGGGCCTCGACAACAAATTCGGCTGGTCGGTGCAGGGATTCATTGAGGATCGCCGTGGCGAGCTGCGTGCGGCCACCTACGAGGAGACCCTGTTCTGCATGGGTTGCCACACCTCAGTCGGCGTCACCGTCGACAAGACCTTCGGCTTCCCGCGCAAGGTTGACGGCGCACCGGGCTGGGGCTACATCGACCTCAAGGGCATGCCCGACGCGCCAAGCTTCGGCGAGACCCGAGGCGAGATCGCCGTCTATCTGGAGCGGGTCGGCGGCGGCGGCGAGTTCCGCAGCAACCCGGAGATGTTCGAACGCTGGTTCAACCCTGACGGCACCCTGGCTCGGGAACGGGTGGCGGCGGCGGCGGATGTGTATGCGCTGGTCGTGCCCTCCGTGACGCGAGCACTGACGCTGAACAAGGCTTACCGGGCCATCGTGCTTGAACAGGACTACATCTTCGGTCGCGACGCGATGCCGGAACCGCCCGACAACGTCTACACGCATATCGACAACGCAAACGCACCGACGCTGCCGGAAGAGTTCGTTTACGACTGGGACATCCGCCTGGATTGGTCTCGCCCGAGTCAGTAGCGATAGTGCGCATGTGTCCCGCGTCAGGACGCCTCAGCCGCTGAGGCTGCCAGGCCCCCACTTCCCCGATCCGTGTCGCGGCGACGCGGCCCTTCGACGGCGGGCGACGAACCGTGGCGCGGCTGCGGTGTAGGACATCGCCAGCGGTAAGCGCATGAGGAAGGCCACCCGAAGAAGGGCGACGCATGCGTCGCCCCTACGGCCCTGGAGATGACCGACACCTTCCTGTAGGGGCGACGCATGCGTCGCCCTGTCCGGCAGACCGGTGGGCCGCCGCCAAGTCCGACAGACTGCTAGCGTGGGAGTTTCGCGTGCGACCAGTCGAAGTCTACCAATGCTGCGGCGCACGCGAACAGGCAAGGGCCACGTACGACCCGACTCGACGTGCGCGTCGGGAACAGAGGGAAGTCTCGCTGACGTTTGAAGCGACTCACGGGTCACGGCAAGAGCGGCGGTCGCCGTCGCGCACCCGGCTGTTGTTGCCTTGGCTTGGTTGCCGCGCGCGGGTCAGCGCAATTCCATTCCCTCGAGGTCGCCGCGACCCCGCCACTCCTTCAGCAGGGCGTTGAAGGCGTTGATGCCCGGCGCGTAGGGGGAATTCTGCCTGTTGCCCTGCGTTCCCTTGCCTTCGCGGTTGTAATAGCCGGGCGTGCACTGCTCGAGGAACTCCGCGGCACCCATGCCGGCCTGGGCCACGATCTCCGCGACCCATCGGCTTTCCGCTTCCGCAGTGACTTCGGCCACATCCTTGCCGCGCCGCTTCACCTCGTCGACGATATAGGCCACGTGCATCGCTTGGTCGTCGAACATGGCGGTCATGTTCGGCGAAAGCCCGTTCTGGTTGATACCGATCGTGAACCAGTTCGGAAACCCGTGGCTGCTTAAGCCATGTAACGTTCGAAAGCCGTCGGCCCAGTGGTCGTACAAGGACCGACCGTCGCGTCCGATGGTGTCGAAGTCGACCCGGCGATGGGCGGAGGTCGTGATCTCGAACCCGGTGGCGTAGACGATGCAGTCCACTTCGTACTCGATACCGTTCGCGACCACGCCCCTCTCGGTAATCCGCTCCACGCCCCTGGAGTCGGAGACGTCGATCAGTTCCACGTTTTCAAGGTTGAACGTATCGAGATACTCGTCGTTGAAGGTCGGCCGCTTGCAGAACTGCCGGTACCACGGCTTGAGGGCTTCCGCCACCCGCCCGTCCGCGACCGTGTCGTCCACCCGAGCCCGGATCTCGTTCATCTTCTCGAAGTCGGCAACCTCGGCGCGCAGGGCCACCTCCTCCATGTCGAGCGCTTCGTCTGACTTGCGCGTCATTAGTGAGATGCCGATCCGTCGCGCGATGTCCGTCCACCCGTCCGCGACAAGGTCCTCCGTCACGTTCTGGCCGAAAAGCACCGCCGCGAAGTTCTCGCGGCGGGCCCGCTGCCAGCCGGGCTCGAGGCTCCTGTACCAGTCCTCGTCCGTCGGCTTGTTGCCGCGCAGGTCCACCGACGAGGGCGTCCTCTGGAAGACGTACAGCCGGTCGGCATGCTCGCCGAGAAACGGCACGGACTGGATGGCCGTACACCCGGTGCCGATGACCGCGACACGCTTGTCGGCGAGCTTCGTCAGGCCCCCGTTGTGATCGCCCCCGGTGTACTCGTAGTCCCAGCGCGCGGTATGGAAGGTGTGCCCCTTGAAGTCGCCGATTCCGGGAATGCCGGGGAGCTTCGGTCGGTTCGCCGGTCCCGTCGCCTGCACCACGAACCGTGCGCGAATGGCGTCGTTGCGATGGGTCGCGACGTGCCAGCACCTGTCGTCCTCATTCCAACGCACCTCGGTGACGCGGGTTTGGAAGACTGCCCGGTCGTACAGGCCGAAGTACTCGGCCACCCGCTTGCTATGGTCGAAGATCTCGGGGGCGTAGGAGTACTTCTCCTTGGGCATGAACCCGGTTTCCTCGAGAAGCGGCAGGTAGCAGTAGGACTCGATGTCACACTGCGCACCGGGGTACCGGTTCCAGTACCAGGTGCCCCCAAAGTCGCCGCCCGACTCGATGATGCGGAAGTTGGTGATGCCCCGCTCCTTCAGGCGCGCACCGGCCATCAGGCCGCTGAACCCCGCGCCTATGACGGCGACGTCGATCTTGAGGTCCAGCGGCTCGCGTTCGAAGGCCGGGTCCGCGTACGGATCGTCCGTGGCGTAGTGGGCGAATTCGGAAGCTACCTCGATGTACTGGTCCTCGCCGTCTGCCCGGATCCGCTTGTCCCGCTCGATGCGGTACTTCGCGCGCAGGGCTCCCGGATCGAAATCGAGATTGGGAAACAGGTTGTGCAGTCGCTCGCGTTCGGATGCCATCGATTGTTCCAGTCAGGTTGGTGGAAAACTCTCTGCGCGCCGACGCCGGCCAGACCTCCCGCGTCATACCCGAGTATCGCACTGATACTCCCTCGGTTCCCGCACCGAGGTCAGAATGTATCGAGACAGTCGACGCAACATGCCCCGATACACGAACCTTCCGTCCTACATGCCGTAGGAAATGTCCCACGACATGCGCCATGCCACACCTCCTTGGTGGCACGGGATCCCTCCTCTAGGAGGGCCGGGGGCATGTTCCCCCGCATCTCGCTGATCGATGCCGGCGCAGGAGTCTGGCGTTAGGCAAATGCCTCGCTGCCGTGTGTCGCGCGGAACCCAGGCGTTTCAGTCGCCAGAAGCCGGGCATTTCCATTGCCATCGACAGCTCGCGTGTCTTGGCTGTCCCGTGGAAGCCGCTGGCCTGTCCCTTGCCAGCCGCCGGAAAACCGGCCCGAAGCGGGCAAGGGAGGCGGGCGAGTCACAGGGTAGCTGTCGTGTAGGACATCGCCTGCGGTTGCGTGGGACGAGATGTTTGTGTCGGGAAGCGTCCGGCCTTGTAGGACATCGCCCCGGGTTGCGTGGGACGAAATGTTGTGTGTCGGGAACAGCCGCCACTACTGCCATTCAGCTACGTGACCATCTGTGGCAGTTCATGGGTAACGGCGACCGATTGCGGGTCAACGGACTCGGTAACGGCGCGTGGGGAAGCTACAACCTGATGATTCCCCGTTTAGCCGGCAATTAAAGCCCGCTCGCGGCTCGACGCCGTGGTCGTCGGGAGCGACGGTAGTGGCCGCGAGTAACCACTACCGTCAGGATTCGGCAGCCTTCTCATCGGCGCATCAGCGGGACGAGCTGCGAGCCTAGGAGGAGCGCGGGCAGCGCAACCCCGACTGCATAGCTGCCCGTGATCAACACGAGCAGTCCGGCCCCCGGGATGGTCAGCCACGGGAAGGCGGCGATCCAGGGGTTGGACACATCCACCAGCTCCCCCGGTTCCGCCTTCCCGCCAAGGCGCGGCATGCCGCCGAAGCGATCCGAAAGCTCGGTCGCGACCGCCCCTGCCGCGAAGGAGAGGACCGCCGTTGCCGCCACCAACACCATGCCTTCGCCCGCAAGGACGGCGAGGATGGCGAGGGTGGCCAGAACGATGGCATCGACCGCGATGCCGAGCAGCGCCGTGCGCTCGAGGGGCTCGATTTTCTGTTGGCGTTCCATAATTGGCGTCAGCAGAAAACGGCTCGCGACGGGATGATGCCAAACCCCGCGAGGTCAGGGCCCGCTGCCATCCCCGTCAAGTCGTCTCCATCTCTCCGAGCCAGATCACGGATGTCATCGCAGCATACACCTGCTTCGCTAGATTCGAGGGGAGTATCGGCAGCACGTCCAAGGTCGCGAGCAGCCTCGGCCTGTCGATCACCTCGAATGCCGGGTTCTGTGCGTCGGCGGCAATGTCCCGATACAAGTCGAGCTTCGCCGGTGACGCGTGGCGAGCCGCGAGCGCGGCCCCTTCCCGGTTCGGGTCTGGGTTTGCAGCGGCATTGGGCAGCGCAAAGCGCGGTCTCCTTCCCCGCCATGCCCCCGCGATTCGCCGCAGACTATCCATGTCGAGGATGGGCGGACCGGCTTCCGGGTAGCCCATCGTCCCCGGTGACGGTTTCCCCGTGCGCTTGGCGCTCGCGTAGGAGTGACCCGCAATGCCGCGCCCCGCGCGCTCGACGAGGGCGTCGTGGATGGGGTGCTCCGTGCGTCCTTGCCAGCCCATCGCGAAGGCAAGGCGGACCGCCGCCGGACAGTAGAGCGGAAAGACGGTGTCGCGAAAGGCCTCGGGCCGAACGGAAAACCAGCGTCTGATTCGGTGCTGGATGTAGAAGGCATCCAGGACATCCTCGATGTTCGCACCGTGCGCCAGAGGCTCCATCAGCAGTTGCATCGTCGTTGCCACGACCTCGATCCAGGCGGGTTCGGTCAGCAGGTCTAGGTTCGGGCGTTCGATGAATGCCGCCAGGACCGAACCTCTCGTTCTTGGCGGCGCGGCGAAAGGGAAGTGCGACGACAGTGATTCGCCGAAAAAACCCGTCAGCACGGTTGCTGGCGGATCGCGCCATGCCCTACATGCCTCGCTCAGGCTCAAGGCACCCGATGTGGTACCCACGCGCTCGAACGGATCGTCCGTCACCGGCGGGCGGTCCTCCGCCAGACTGTGGACGCGCGCAGACTGAGCGACCTCGCCGGCAATTCGGACATCGTCCGCTCTTCCGGTGTATGTGACCGCCTCGAATCTGTCCACTGCGCCGCTTCGGATGGCAAGAGCGAGGACGAGGCGGGAATCGCGCCCACCCGTGAGTTCTAGTCGAGGCCGCCTGCCCGCGGCAGTCCTGGCAGCGTGCCGAATCGTGGCCGCGGCGGAGTTCTCCAGCTCGTCAACGGCGCGGTTCACCAGGTCGGACGACTCAGGCGCAAGGGGCACCCAAGGATGTTGCGACGATGGCGGGATTAGTGTGACGCGCGATCCGACCTGCACATGGGCGCGGAAGGGTACCGCGCGGATGCCGCGAAACCCCGTCCGATCTCCCATCGGAAAGCCCCGGAATGTCAGCAGTGCGCTGAAGGCACGATCACGCTGCGGTGGTTTTCCGAGGAAGCGGTGGATCGCCTGCGCGATCAGGTCGGACTGGTTGGCCACGAAGGAGAAGCCCATCTCGGTTGCGATGTAGAGCGGCGCCAGACCGAACTCGTCCTGGTGGATCGCCCCCCGGCCCGCGGCGTTGATCTCTATCTCCACAAAACGCCCGGTATCGGCCTGCCCACCGTGTAGTCGGAGCTTCAAGTCCCTTTGCCGCTCGCGGTGTCCGTCGGGCCATACCCACACGGCAAGGCCGGCCGCCGTCCAGGCCGCTTCCTTGGGAGCCAACGCCGCGTCAAGCGGAGCGGTCGCGTGGTGAACAAGGAGGAACGACTCGACCGGCGGAGTCGGTTCAGCCGGAACCGGCGCACCAGATGGTTGGGTGTTCATTCCCTGGGCACCGCGTGTCCATGTCGAGAGCCGACGAGTCTAGGCAGTCGCCGTGGTAGCGGACCCGGCTGAAAACCCGGCCGTCCTTTGCCCCATCGATCGGCGACGCGCGTACATTGGCCGATACTGGCAGGCAACCGTCGCAGCGGTAACGCCATAGCCCACAAACCCACAGGAGACCAACCGATGCCGGAAGTCGCAAAGACCATCAAGGGGTGCATCCTGATCGGCACCAACATGGGCAAGGCCAACGACGTTGAGCCTTTGCCCTATTGACTCCGACCCAGCCTAGTCCCCGACGCTGCCGGCCAAACTGGTCCAGTATCATGTCGAATCTCATGCGGTTTTGGTCGAAATCGTGTGCCCGCACCAACGTCTCGTCCTCCCTGCGCTTGGCGACCCGTCCCTGCAGTCTGCAGCCCACCATAGCTAGCCTGCTGGGGGATGGACCAACCCTCGCACAAGGCCAATGCCAATTTAAAACACTATTTCAATAGGTTGTCCGAGGATCGGTCAATGGCGCCACGGTGCGTCGCGGTTCATTCCGAGAGGTCGCATGGCGCTACGCGCAATTGTCCAGTGGTCACGGTGCAGAAAAAAAGAGCGTTTAAGCCTCGCACCTGTTCGACATTGTTTCAACACCAAATGCACAGTTTCGACATTCCACGATCAGTGCCGCGAGCGGCAGTCAGCTGACTGCGGGCAGTTCGACCGACGTCCGGTGTGTTCCTTTGTCGCGCGTTGACGGATGGCGAACACCTCGCTCACTTCATGTACCGGCGTGCCCATACGCTCGAACAAGGTGTGTCGCGAGGGCAGTGTCCGTGTGCTCGGAAGGGAGGGGGGAGGCTGGGGCATCCGCCTGAACGGGGGCCGGACTACCACTCGTGGACGCTTGGAGCGACGCTCCCTTGGATCGTCAGCCGGCGGATGCGCGGTCGGCTGGCGGCCAACGGAGCTTCGTCGGTCTGTCGGGCGCGGGCCAGACAACGGTGATGGCGCGGCCGATCAGGAGTTCAAAGATCGGATCCTCCGGGTCGAAGCTGTCGAAGGTGATGGCGGCAAGCACGCTCGAGCGTTCGACCGGTGAGTCCACAGGTCGGACGCGTCCGGTGATCTGGAACTCGAGGTCGGTCGCGCCCACTTGGGCGTGCAGGGCGTAGCGAGGATCGCGCTGGAGCTGCAGCACCTTGGGCGTGGCGCGGCTCGCGAGCACGTATAGGGCGCGATCCGTGAACACAGGGCAGACGGGCGCAACTTGGGGTGCGCCCCGGTCACCGACGGTGGCGAGGATCGCCACCTCACCGCGATCCGGATGGTGCAGCAACCGATGTCCTATGGCGGCCATGTCAGGCGTGGCTTGCTGGAACTCGGACCAACTGACCAGTCGCATGGACCGGCCGTCTGACGACCGGTGGGCGGGCGGTTTCGACAACAGGCAGCCCCTTTGGAACGGGATCGAGGTGGAGTCTAAGGCACGCCCGACACACAAACATTCCGTCCTACGGGCCGTAGGAAATGCCCCACGACCTAGTGTCATGCAACAGCATTTCCTTGGCGGCACGGCCCCCTTCGGACATCCCGCCCGGTTGCGTAGAACGAGATGCCTTTGTGTGGCGAGAAAAGGGCGCTGTCCTCCCCGGATCAGCGAACGGCGCGGACCTCTAGATGCACACCCTCGCGTTTCTGAAGGCAGCCAATGATTTCGAACAGGTTGCGCGCGTGCGGGTTTCCGTTCTGACTGAGCGTTCGCATAAGGCTTTTGGGCGATTTTTCGGTTAGGCCTCCGAGCTCACCGAAACCGATGGTGGCGTGGACGTAGTCGCGACGCAGCGACTTGCCCGTTTCCACGTCGCCAGTCAGAAGGCAGTCGGCCGCCTCCGCAAGGAGTGCTTCGCGGAAGGACGGGTCGCGCTGAAGCCTTTCGCGCACTGTGATCTTGAAAGGTCGGGTCAAGGCCATCGTCTCACTCCTCCTGCGTGCCATGCCGGTAATCCCGCCAAAGGGCCTTGGCCGCATCGATGTCATCCTGCTGGCCTCTCTTATTTGTGCCGCCTCCGAGCAGAACGATCGACGTCTCACCATCCATCAACGAAGTAGATTCGATATCCCGGGCCCGCATCGATGCGGTACTCAAAGACCCCTTCCCCCACGCCTTTGGTGCTTGATAGAAGGCCCCGGCCCATACGATCCAGTACGGCCGTCGCCTTACTCGCCGAGTTGCTATCGAGGTGATCGAACCATCGCCCGAAGGGACGACGACCTCGTTCGTCGACATACTCCGTCACTTGGGCCATGTTGACTCGGCCTGTCGTTGCATGCGCGGCAGCAAATGCCGCATCCATCGGAGACGAAAGCGATGGCGGAGAGGGAGTCCGTCACTTGTGGTTTTCGGGGACTCTCCGCAAGGCCCCCGAAGTACCGTTAACACATTGATAAAATTCCGTTTTACAGTCTCACGAGCGTTCTTGACCTCTCGCCGAAACCTCTCAAACTGGTGCCATTACGGGTACGAAATGGGGTACGAGGATGCCAAGGCTCACGGCGAGAAGGGTGGAAACGGCGAAGGGGCCGGCGAAGCTCGCGGACGAGCATGGTCTGTATCTCCGGGTGTCCCCGCGGGGCGCGAAGTCGTGGATCCAGAGGCTGACTATACAGAGACGGCGCACGGACAACGCCGTGGGACATTATCCCTCCATGAGCCTGGCGGAGGCGCGCGTAGCCGCGTTCGAGCGCTGGAAGGTGGCCAAGGCGGGCGGTTACCCCCGCACGGCGGAGGGCAGGCCGGCCTCGCCGACCTTCGCGGAGGCGGCCGAGGCGGTCATCGCCCTGCACGAGCCGACGTGGAGGAGTCCGAAGTCCGGTCCGCAGTGGCGGGCCAGCCTCCAGACCTACGCCCGATCCGGTGATCGGAGATCTGCCGGTGGCCGATGTCACGCCTGGGCACGTCATGGCGGTTCTGCAGCCGATCTGGGGCGAGAAGCGGGAGACGGCGCGGCGGGTGAAGCAGCGCATCTCGGCGATCTGCCGGTGGGCGGTGGCGCAGGGGCACCGGACGGACGACCCTGCGGGAGCCGTCGTCGACGTGGCGCTGCCGCGGAACGGCGTCGAGCGGCGGCAAATGCCTGCGCTTCCCTACGCCGAGGTGGCGGACTGCATCGCCAGGGTCCAGGCGAGCGCGTCGTCGAAGCTGGCGCTGGAGTTCCTGGTCCTGACGGCGGCACGGTCGGTGGAGGTTCGCAATGCGACCTGGGATGAGATGGACGTGGAGGGCGCGACGTGGACGGTTCCGGCGGAACGCATGAAGGCGAACCGGGAGCATCGGGTTCCACTCTCGAGCCGGGCGCTCGAGCTGCTGGAGGAGGCTGCGCAGCTGTCGGACGGCTCGGGGCTGGTGTTTCCGGGCGTGCGACCGGGCCGGCCGCTGAGCGAGAACACGCACGCCAAGCTCTTGCGGGAACTTGGCTTCGACGCCGTGACTCACGGCTTTCGGTCGAGCTTCCGGGATTACGCGGCGGAACAGACGCACACGCCGCACGCCGTCATGGAGGCGGCGCTTGCGCACACGATCAAGAACAAGGCGGAGGCGGCGTATGCCCGGAGCGACCTGTTCGAGAGGCGCCGCGCGCTGATGGAGTCCTGGGCGGGCTATCTGGCAGGTTGAGGATGGTTGTATGGACGCCGCGACAGGTGTGGTCTCGCCGTTGTCGCCGGCGTCGGCGACCACGGCAGTAAACGCCGCCTGCGCAGAACGAGCATGGAGGATTGCCCATCCTCGTCCGCCAAGCTAAATTCCTTGGCTGTCCTTACCCCTTGTTTACTGGCGTTACAACGAGGACCTATAGCGGACTATCCGAGCACAGACTTGATGGCATCGAGCAAGGGAGTCACGTCGCCATCTTCCGTGAGTTGCGTTGCGTGCCATCCTCGGTCCTTCTCGCTCTGCCAACCCTTGATCTCGAATGGCCGAATGTCGCGGTCGCCTTCGTAAAGCAACTGGACTTGAAGCTGTCCATCGGTTGCCCGGTTGTGCTTCCGCGACTTGGCAGTCAGGTCCGCAAACTGCCTGCGATCATCGACGAAGCCCAGGTCGTAGGTGCGTTTTGCGCGGCCGTCGCGTAACCCCTTGGCGTGGCGAAGGAGCTCGAAACCCAAACGTTTGATGTGGTGCGCAAGATGCGGATGTTCCCGCATCAGCCCGTGGATTGCGTCGACGGCGTTGTCGCCGTCGATAACCGGCAACGGCTTCATCGTTGCCCCCCCTTGCGTCGGGCAATCCATGATCCGACGCCTGCGCCCAACACTCCACAAATTAGCGCGAGCGGGATCGTTCCCGCCATCCCGTCCCCAAATCCCACGATCCCGAAAGACGAGCCAAAGAAGGCACCCGCCACGCCTCCGACGACACATCCAACGATCTTGTACTTCATTGCGTTTCCCTCCCTGTGTGCCTAATGTGTCCGGAGGCTTGCAGTGCGAGGGAGGGGCAACACATGCCGTCGTCTCTTGCGCGGGTCCGCAAACCTTTCAGCGCGGGACTTGAAGGCCAGGAGTTGACGCGCCGCCTTCGCTCTTTCCGGCGGTGCACTCTAGCGCACATTCCTCGGTGGTTTCCTCCGCAAGAGGCGAACGACCCCAAGGAAGGCGGAAGCGCGTGGAAGGGGAGCACTGCCACAAGGACTCGTCTGGATAGGCGCGGCCATCCCGAACGAGAAACATCGCACAACCACATCAGCGATTCCTTCCATCCTGACTTGGTCGAAGAGGGGATCGCGTGCGTGCGCGAAGAGCGGTTCCCGCAGAAGGACATCACCCGCACGCGGGCATGTCTTGTTCACCACAATGACCATCGAAGCTAAAAGCGTGTCAATGTCAGACGAAAAATGCGCACTTTGTTTTCTCGCGGCCGAGGACCATGCGTCGGCGAGTCGGGGCGCCCGTGGCTTGCCGCGCTGCATTGGAACAGACCTTTCCGTTGGAGGGCGAACTGGGCGTTCGGAGTTGGCCTAGCAGCGGGCCATTTGCCGTTTCGCAGTCGGGGAGTCCTGCACGCAAGGGGTGTTCGGGGAGGGTTCTTTGGGTGTTTGAGGGTCAGGTATGTGAGTTCGCATTGTGTCGTGGTGCCGGAGCCGATAGCGCCATTGGCGTCATTCCGTGACCGCGACCGCCGCGTTGATCGGTTTCCGAGGCGCGATGGACAGGAGTGCAGGGACCCGGCGAGTGATACGCTCGAAATCAATTTGCGACGAAGAAGGACGGATGGTCGAGAACTTCCTGCCCGCCGACAGACCCGCGATCATGGGTGGCGTACTCCGATGTGAGGTCCGCGACAAGGCCGTTCCCGCGACGCCTGAGGAGTGCGTGCGCCAGCGCGTGCTTCGCTGGCTGATGCGGGACAGGGGTTGGCCGAAGGAGAGTCTCCGGCTGGAGAAGAGCTACCGCTGGGTTGGCGACGCCAACCGTCACCACGTGCGCCCGGACATCGAACTGCTCGTCGACGGAAACGTCCTGGTCGTCGTCGAGTGCAAGCGGCCGGACGTGCCGCTAGGCGAGCGCGTCGACCGGCAGGCCATCGACTATGCAGTGAAGTCGGGAGCTGGCTGGATCTGGACGACGAATGGCGATAGCCACGGGTTCCTGTCGATGTCTCCGGACGGTTGGATCGCTGTCCGCTCGCTGGAGCCGCTTGAAGTCCTCGCCGATCCCCCGGTGGCCGATCTGGCGTTCCCGGCGGATGCGACCGACGAGAGCGAAGTGGCGCGCTATTGGCGCTCGTTGGGCGATGAGCAATTTCTCGATGGCGGAGCGGATTACAACAGGCAGCTTTTGCTCGACGCCCACTGCGTACTGTTCGGGCTGTCAAGGGACGGAAAACTGCCGTACTCGCACGGGGGCGTCCACATCCTGGAGGATCGCGGCTCCGCGTGGCACCAATTCGGCAATCGGAGCGGCAGGAGCTACCACACCCGCTATGCCGATTTCATCGCAGCGACCGCAGGCTCCGTCGAGGCCGTGTCTCTCGCGGTCAACCGTTGGTATCCCGGGCTCCGGCTCTGCGTCGGCGTGACGAGACGCAATCGCGCGCACCACGCCCTTCAACTGAATTGCGAGAACTGCGTCCCGAACGAGGCTGGAGCTTCCTGGTCCATCTATCACGATGGCGCCATGTCGCAGGTCGCAAGGACCGACGTCCTCGAGGCCGTTCGGGAAGCGGGAGCTGGTGCCTGGATCGACCGGTGGGACGACGGCAAGGATTGGGTTTACTTGGGGGAACTGCCCTACGCCGCCACAGCGGACTGGACCAACTCATGCGAACTGTTGGCGAACCTGATCCATTACGGGATCATCCGGTCCAATCTCCGGGAAGCAGTCGCCTCGCGGTAGCGGGTTCACCGTTGAGGACGCGTGTTGCGAGCGAACAGGGTGAAATGCGAGCTGCGGCAGGTCCCGCTCGACGCCAGGATGCCCAAAACAGGACGTGCAGGATGTATCGGGTCGAGGCCGGTCTCCGAGCCTTTGTCTTGTGATGTGAAACGGGACACGGTCTTCATGGGGTTTGTCGGAGCGGAGGGCAGACGCGGACCTTGGGCGTTGTTGGTGTCCATGAGCGTGGCGTGCTTCGCCCCGGCACCATGTGTGACACAGAGGAGGCGACTCTCGTGCTCCTTTTGTCATGTGGCATCGTCGGTAAAGGGCCGATCGCGGCCGTTTGCGCGCACTGCGGCGACTGACGGGTTCGCCGCGTGCGGCGAGAGCCGCCTCAGCGCACGGGCCGGGACGGCTGATCATGGGCGGCGAGGCGACCACCGCATCGTCGGGCCAACTGGGCCGCTGGCGTGGCGGTTGGGCAGCGTCCTCGCCGCATTAGCTGCCGCCTGTCACTACCGAACGCGTTGCAGAACATCGTACGGACGATACGATCCATCGCTGGCGGCGCGGCGAAAGGGGTAGTGACAGGCGGCGAAGGCGGCATCGAGGCCAGCGGCGGCCTGAAGGTCTGCTAAGCACGCGACCAGTGACGCGCTCGTGACGCGGTGCTATGGTGCGCGGCGTTCTCTGCTGCCCAGTGCAGCCTGATCGGCCTGGAGCCGATATGGGCGCCGAGAGGCGGACCATGTGCCACGGCGCGGTAATCGCGCCGTTCGGGTGGACGCCCCGCGAAGGCACGACGGGCCACGTCGCATGACGGGGGCTCGATCGAATGGACACGGCCAAGGCGGCCGCCGCACGGACCCTGTCGGGACCGCGGGCAGCCGGGCGATGGCCCGGCGGACGAGCCGGCCTGGACCGTGGCGCGACGCGAAGAGGCGGAGGCTCGGGCGGAACACCCCTGCCACGCCGGGCGGCGAACCCGGCACCCGCGGACAGCGCGTCGCGCCGAAACCGGCTTGCGGCCGCCGCCGGGAACGGCACGCCGCAGCCGCCGCGTCGGGCGGCAAGCGCAAAGTGCGTCAAGGGCAACTCGCAGCCTGTCTGCGGATTCGCGGCGTCTCGGAATCGAGGCGGCGGATCGCCCATCACAACTTAGCTACCCCACGCCCGCCCCGCATTCGCGGGGCGCGGCGGCATCCGGATGCATCGCCGGCGGCGGCAGTCGTGGGACGGGCGCCAGTCAATGGACTGGCGGGGTTGAGACGCACATTGCCTTGCAGTGGGAGCCGTGCGTTGACAACGACGAAATCCGTCGCGTTACAGAAGCTACCATTGAGGCCGGGAAGCGGCAGGTCACGAGATCCCGTATGCTTTCGCGCTACAGGACCTGGGGCCGCGCAAAAGAAGGGACACAGGGAGCGAGAAGCGGAAACCCATAGTGGAGAAGCCGACGTCCCGATGTCACCTTGGCAATTGCGGAAGCAACGAATCGTCGCGGGAGCCGATCTACCGGAGCCACCTGGAACAGACGCGAGGTGTTTCGCGCCGTGAGTAACGACGACCTGCATCTCCAAGTGTTCATCAATCCGCTCGCATTTCTGCCACTGCTGGTCCCTTCACACAACACGGCGTCACCTGAGCCCTCCGCGGAGTCGGTGCTCGAGTTCCTCTGCGCGCCTGGCATGGATTCCAGCGTTGCCGCCATCGTTGGCCGTTACCGGGAAATTAGCGCGACACCCGAGCCGCATTTTGCGCCTGCGGTCGAACGTGTCCTCGACAAGCTCATCTGGCCTCTCCGCTATGCCAAGGGCGCGTACATCCTTGGCAACTACCTCGGAACCATCACTCACTGCGGCATGGTTGCCGAGATGTTGGCAATCTTGACGTTCGAGATGGCAGAACCGAAATTGAACGGGGAAGGGATGACGGATCGCTCGCAAAAGGACCTGTTCGGCAGGTCGTTCGAGAAGCTCGGACAGGAGCGGCGTGTCTCGATCCTGTATGCCTACGGCATGATCGATGACGATCTGAAGCGTTCGTTCGATCGGATTCGAACCATCCGGCGGGAGTACCTTCACCAATGGTCGAAAGACATCGGTAAGCTCTCGACTGACGCAGTCGATTGCTACGAACACGCGGTAAAGATCGTGGACTTCGTTCTCGGTCAGACAATTCGCGACGGTAAAGTCGTTCTGGAGCCGAAGCTCACTCGCTATCTCCGGGCTCAGGGAGTGCTTGTCGCAGCAGGGGATTAGTGCTGCCGCCCGTGTCTAGAGGCTGCGCAGGTACGAGGCATGAATGAGCACGGACAGGTCAGGCGCTCATGGCTCGTTGGTGCGACAGGTTTGCGGTCGCCAATTGGCCGGCGCAACGTCTTCAGAAGGCGTGCCGCGCAGTCGGCAAGCCGCGCTGCCTATGTGGCGCCAAGGCGCCGGTCACCCATCGACCGTTGGCTGGCGTCGGTTGTGTGCGTCAAGTTGTGCAAAAGGGTTTGGTCGGTGGGCGGTTGTTCACGCGGCCTCCCGCAGCTGTTCCTTGCGGAGTTCGGTGAGGAAGTCCATGTTGAGGTAGCGGCTGGCCTCGAGCCAGTCCTCGTGGGTCTCGACGTCGAGGGCGTCTCTCTCGCGGTCAGCAGTTGGTGTCCGGCTCCGACTCTGCGTCGCTGCGACCAGACGCAATCGTGCGCACCCACGCGCTTCAACTTTGAATGCGGCAAATTGCGTCGCGAACAAAGCTGTGGGGCATTCCTTCCGCCGCTGAAATGTACCGGACCAGCTCACGCGAGCTGTTGGCGAGCCTCATCCACCACGGGATCACCCGGTTCAACCTCCGGGATGCAGTCGCCTCGCGATGGTGGGTTCATCGTCGTCGACGCGCGTTGCGAACGAGGGCGCGAAATGCGAGCCGCAGCATGGTCTCGCCCGTCGCCAAGGGGCCAGAACCGGAGTTCCGAGACGGTTCGGGGCGAATCAGGTCAACTCCGGCCTCCGAGCCTTTCGGTTTTGTGGTATGAAATGGGGTATGGGTTATATAAGATATTGTTTTTGCTTCGATATTGGCGGAGAGGGAGGGATTCGAACCCTCGATGGGGTTTAGCCCATACTCCCTTAGCAGGGGAGCGCCTTCAGCCGCTCGGCCACCTCTCCGTGGCCCAGCGTCCGTGTTGGGCCGCGCGAATCGTCTGACTGGCGCTCCGAGCAGGATTCGAACCTGCAATCCCCGGCTTCGTAGGCCGATGCCTTATCCAGTTTGGCCATCGGAGCTAGCAGGGGGCGGATTGTAGCGGATAAAGCTGGTGTGGGGGCGACCTGCGTGCGAGACCGAGGGTTTTGGATCAAGTGTTGCTAGCGTGAAGCAGAGGATCGGCGGTGCTGAGGCCCGACCGATTGGGGCTCCAAGGTGCTATGCTTCGCCGCTTGTCTCGATCAGGGGGCCGAATGCGTCGACTGGCCGCTCTCTCGCTCTTGCTTTGTGCGCCGCTTGCCGGGGCCGACTACTGGGTTTCCATTGGCAGTTTCGCTCGCGCCGAGCAGGCCGGAAGGCTGGCTGCGACTGCGACGCAAAAGGTCGGCGTGGAGTTTTCGGCTCGGGCGTTCGAGACGGGGTCGGGCACGACCTATCGGGTTGTGGCCGGGCCGCATGGGGATGCCGCCGGTGCGGATGGTGATCGGGCGAAGGCTGTCGGCGCGGGATATGCCGATGCATGGGTCGTTCCGCCGCGCGCCTCGATGGGGGTTGGCCAGGCTGTGGTGGCGGCGCCTGCGGCTCCTGCAGCATCGCCGGCCTCTCCAGCGGTGGCGCCTATTGCGGAAACGAGCGACGCGGACTTGCCTGCCGTGGACTACGGCATCGAGAGCGATCCCTTGCTCGAAGAGCTTCTGGGCGACGATCTGCTGCTGTCGGACGATGTGCTTTTGGGCGACGACTACCTGACGGACTTCTCCGAAGACCAGTCGGTGGAGGAATGGCTGAAGGCCATTGAGGCCGAGGCGGCGCAATCGATCGAGGTGACGGCTCCTGTGCCGGTTCAGCCGAGGACGGCGCCGGCGACGCCGGACGCGCTGCCGGAGGAGCTCGGGGAACCGCCGCCGGAGGATTACGGCGCGCATCGGCTGCGGCGTGGCAGCGCGATGGGCGCGCCCTCCGAATCTGCGGCGCCACAACCGCCTGCAACCACCGTGACACCTTCAGCACCCTCGCCTGCCGCAGATCCGGGGGCGCGCTCGCCAGCGGAACCATCCGTGGGCAGGGGCGCGAGAGGCTTCCCGCCAGAGGAGGAGCCCCTCCCTTCCTACGCGTATCAGGTCGCCGCGACGATGATGGCCACCACGCAAGGCGCCGGGGAGGTCGCCGCGCTAGGCCCTTTTGACGCGACTGCGCCGCCGAGCAGTGCGGCGCCGCTTCCCGAAGAGGAGCATTTCGTCCAGGCCGCGGCGCTCTCGCTGCAGGCTACCGGCGATCACATTCCCCTGGCACGCCGCCCCAACGATTCGCGTGTGCGGATTGACGGACGACTCGACGACGATGCATGGGATGAGCTTGCGGTGCATGACCGATTCGTTTCGGTCGATCCCGACACCTTGCGTCCGAGTGATTTGCCGACGCGGGTGCGCATCTTCTACAACGACCGGGGCCTCTATGTCGGCGCGGACATGGTGCAGGACCCGGAGACATTAGTGCAGGTGCTGTCGTCGCGGGACAAGTATCTGCGACGCGACTACTTCTCCTTCACGCTCGACACCTCAGGCGAGGGGCGTTACGGCTATTGGTTCCAGGTGAGTCTTGGCGGGAGCGTTTCGGACGGCACGATCCTGCCGGAGCGGCAGTTCAGTAGAACGTGGGATGGCGCCTGGCATGGCGCTTCGGCGCGCACGGACACGGGCTGGAGTGCCGAGTTCTTCATCCCTTGGTCGCTCGTGAGCATGCCGAGGCTCGAAGGCGACCGAGCCATGGGACTGTATGCGTCGCGGATGATCGCCTATCGCGACGAGCGACTCGGCTGGCCGGCGCTGCCGTTCACGCTGCCGCAGTTCATGTCGGCGTTTCAGAAGCTCGCGCTGTCTGAGGTGAATCCGCGCCAGCAATACAGCGCGACGCCCTATGTCTCAACCACGCAGGACATGGTGGCGGGGCGCACGGGGCGCAAGGCCGGGCTTGACGTGTATTGGCGGCCCTCTTCCAACTTCCAGCTCACAAGCACGCTGAATCCCGACTTCGGCAACGTCGAGGCAGACGACGTGATCGTCAACCTCACCCGCTACGAGACGTTCTTCCCGGAGAAGCGCCTGTTCTTCCAGGAAGGGCAGGAAATCTTCACCACCAACTCGCGGTTTTTGGCCGACACGGTGATGCTGCACACGCGGCGCATCGGCAGAGCGCCGCTGCGCCCCGACTTGCCTGAGGATGTGGTGGTGGATGCAGCCGAGTTTCGGCGTCCTTTGGACGTGCTCGGTGCGCTCAAGGCCACCGGGCAGCAGGGCGCGTTTCGCTTTGGTCTTCTTGGCGCGGCGGAGGATGACGGGCAGTTCCAGGGCCTCGACGCCGATGGCACGGCAGTGACCCTCATCTCGCCGGGACGCGACTACGGCGCGGCACGACTGCTTTATGAGCACGCCAACGGGGGCTATCAGGCACTTGGCTGGATGTCCACGGCAGTGACGCATCCAAACCGCGAGGCGTACGTTCATGCGGTGGATGGACACTTCGTGAGCCCTGGCGGTACGTGGACGGCGGACGCGCAGGTGATGCAGTCGGAAATCGTCGGAGGCGAGCGTGGCGCCGGGGGCATCGTCGACATCAACTTCTCGCCGAGCAAGGGTCAACGGCACATGCTGTCCGTGGATGTGTTTGACGACAAGGTGGACATTCGCGACATGGGCTATCTGCGTCGCAACGATCTGCGCAAGTTCCGCTACCGCTATCGATTTTCGCGCTCCGGTATGGAGCGGCTGCGGGAGGTGCGAACGTATCTCTTTACCACTGGCTCGTGGAACGGCGTCGGGCGCATGGTAGGGGCCTGGCTCGGGCTCGATCAACGGCTGACCCTGTCGAACCTCTCGCAACTGCGCTTCACGGGCGACTTGATGCCGCGGCAGTACGACGACTGGAGCAGCCCAGGGCGGGTGTTCCGGGTTGGGGACCAGTGGAACACCGAGGTTCGGTATGAGTCCGACCCATCGCGTCGCATATCGTGGATCGTGCGGCATTTGTGGGGGGAGGAGGAGCTCGGCGACGCAACGCGTCGCACGCAGGGATTCGTGACGTGGCGGCCGAACGATCGGCTGACGATGAACCTCGGCGTCGGGATGCGCGACCGGGACGCGTGGCTGTTGCATCGGGGCAGCGGGCGGTTCGTTGCCTACGAAGCGGAGGAACTGGCGCCGAACCTCGACTTCGATTTCTTCCTCACGGCACGGCAGCACTTCCGATTGGCGCTGCAGTGGGTGGCCATCAAGGCTAATGGGCAACGGGCGTTCATGGCGCCAGATTCGGCCGGCGACCTAGTACCGCTGGCTGCGCCGGACAGAACCAGCGACGATTTTGCCCTCTCGCGCATGAACTTCCAGCTTCGCTATCGCTGGGAACTCGCGCCGCTCTCGGATCTCTTCGTGGTGTACACCACCAACGCGGGGCTTTCTGGGGGTGGGGACTCGGAGTATTTGCGGCAGGACTACTCCCGGACGTTCGCCAACACTTGGGAAGAGACGCTCGGCGAGCAGTTGGTGGTGAAGCTCCGCTATCGGTTGGGCTCCTGACCCGCAAGCTAGGTCGGCATGTGCGGGCGCTACAACGTTGTCTCGGATGCTGCGGCGTTGCGAGCCGCGTATTCGATGCTCGAAATACTCGAAGAGGAGATCGGCGAGGAACTGACCGCCAACTACAACTGCGCGCCCACGGATTCGCTGCCGATCATCCGACACCGGCCCGGCCGGGATGCAGCAGTGCTGGAAACCGCGCATTGGGGGTTGGTGCCGTTTTGGGCAAAGGACCGGAAGTCAGCCGCGCGGATGATCAACGCTCGGGCGGAGTCGCTTGGTGAGCGGCGGGCATTTCGGGATTCCGCTGAGCGGCGGCGCTGCCTGGTCCCTGCCACCGGCTGGTATGAGTGGCGCAAGGAAGGAAGTGTCCGGCAGCCGTGTGTGTTCGAATCCCAAGGCGTGATGACCTTTGCGGGTTTGTGGGCGTGGAACTCCTCGCTCCGCCTTGTCAGCTACACCATCGTCACCGTGGCGGCGAATTCTGTCGTGGAACCTTGGCATGACCGGATGCCGGCGATGCTCGGCGAGCACGAACTTGCGTGTTGGCTCGATCCCGATGCGACGCTGGCGGACGTGATGCCGCTGCTCAAGCCCTATGCAGGCAACGACCTGTCCGCGCGTCGGGTAAGCCGTCGTGTTGGCGATGTGCGGCAGAACGATGCGGGGTTGCTCTGCGAGGACGGCGACGAGGACGGTCGCGGAAGGCCCCTGACGCTGCCGCTTTAGGCCTTCAGGGCGTGTAGGTCGGGCCGCTGCGTGGGCCCAACTGGGTCTTGACGATGGGCCAGGCGTCTTCGATGAAGTCCACCAGAAGTGGGCGGGTGTCGCGGGGGTCGATCATCTCCTCGATGCCGAAGGCGTGCGCGTTGCGGAAGGGGCTTGAGATGGATTGCAGGCGCGCCTCGATTTCCTGGCGCTTTGCCTCCGGGTCTTCGGCGTTCTCGATCTCGCGCTTGTAGGCAATGGCCGCGCCGCCTTCGATGTGCATGGAGCCACCGTGCGTGGAGGGCCAGCAGAAGCGACGGTAGAGGGCATCGCCGCCGCGTTGGTGCAAGCCGCCGGCAACGCCGTAGAGCTGACGCATGACGATGCAGACATAGGGCGTGCGGCTCTGAGTTAGGGTGGTCACCACACGAGCGCCGGCACGGACGATGCCAAGCTTTTCTTGGGCAGGGCCCACGGAAAAGCCCGGTTCATCGGCGAAGTACACCAGCGGCAGGTGGAACGTCTCGCAGAGCTCGATCAGGCGGATGGTCTTCTCGCCGGCGGCGATGTCCATGGAGCCGCCGTTGAACTTCGGGTGGTTGGCCATCACGCCCACCGGCCGACCGTTGATTCGAGCGAGGCCCGTCACTCGAGCGCGCCCGTAGTACGGTGCCATCTCGAAGAAGCTGCCGCGATCCAACACCGCGTCCAGCACCTTGCGCGGGTCGTAGATCTTGCGTCGGTCTCGGGGGACGATGCCGATGAGCGATTCATCACGGCGATTGGCGTCGTCTTCGGGTTCCACGGACGGCGGCTCGCCCCAGATGCTCTGGGGCAGGTAGGACAGGAAGCGGCGCACCTGGGCGATGGCGTCGGCCTCGTCCTCGGCAAGGTTCATGATGACGCCGTTGCGCAGCTGCACGCGCTCGTCGCCGAGTTCTTCCTTGGTGATGCTGCGGCCCGTGGCCTGTTCTACCACCTTGGGGCCGGCAACGAAGACCTGGCTCGTGTTCTTCACCATCACGTTGAAGTGGCACATGCAGGCCTGCACCGCCGGCAGACCGGCGACGGAGCCGAGCACGGCGGAGACCACCGGCACGCGCTGCATCAGGTCGGCGGAGACGTTGGTGCCGGCGTTGCCGGGCAGATAGGTGCGGCCGATCTGTTCAAAGGTGCGCACGCTGCCGCCGGTGGCGTCGAGCAAGCGCACGTAGGGGATGCGCGCGTTCATGGCGAACTGTTCCGCAAAGCCGCCCTTGTTGCCGACGGCGGCGTCCGCTGCCCCGCCGCGAATGGTGAAATCGCCGCCGGAGAAGGCGACCTTGCGGCCGTCGATGCGAACCGTGCCAGCGACGGAGTTGGCTGGCTTGAGAGCCGTCACTTGGTCGCCCTCCCAGTTCGCGGTGCCGGCGATGGTGCCGATTTCGTGGAAGGTGCCCGGGTCTTCAAGCAAGGCCACGCGCTCGCGCACGGTGAGGCGGCCGCGACCGTGGTGGAAAGCGACGCTGTCGGCGCCGCCCATTTCCTTGGCGAATCCCACCTGTCGGGTCAGTTCATCGACTTCCGGCTGCCAGCTCATGGGTGGATTGCCCTCGCGCCAAGACAAACGCGCAACTCTAGCAGAGGCGACTGCTATGATCCTCACATGGCTGACGTTGCACTCCATCCGCTCGAGTCGGACTCGCCGCTCATCTGCTATCTCGACATCAAGAGCCCCTATGCCTATCTCGCCAAGGACCCCACGCGGCAGTTGGAGCGGGATTTCGGCATCGAGGTGGACTGGCGGCCCCTCACGCTCAACATTCCGAGCTTCCTCGGCTCGGCTCGCACAGACAAGAAGGGCAAGGTGGTGGAGAGCAAGCGCTCTCCGCGGCAGTGGCAGTCGGTGCGCTACGCCTACATGGACGCCAAGCGCTATGCGCGGCTGAAGGACATCCTGGTGTACGGGCCCCAGAAGATCTGGGATTCGTCGCTCGCGGGCGTCGCCATGCTGTGGACGAAGCGCGAGGGGCGCACGGTGCTGGCGCGCTGGCTCGATCTCACCTACGAGCGGTTCTGGCAGCGCGACCTCGACATCGAGGATGCCGACGTGGTGGCTGCCATCGTGCGCGAGGCCGGGGGAGACGGCGATGGCTACCTTGCGTTCCTCGCCGGGGAAGGCCGTGAGGAGCACGATCGGTTGCAGGCTGCACTGCATCCGGTGGGGGTGTTTGGCGTGCCCACCTATGTCATTGACGGCGAAATACTTTTCGGTCGCGAGCATCTCCCGACCGTGCGCTGGATGCTTGGCGGCCGCGACGGGCCGGCGCCAGACATCGCCTACGACAGCTTCGACGTTGCCGTAGCAGTTTCTGCGCCAGCAGAAACTGCCAACGCGCCCGAAGGGCGCGCGCGCCCATGATCGATTTCGTCTTCGACTTCACCTCGGTGGACTGCTGGCTTGCGTTCGGCCCGACCTGCCGTCTCGCCGACGAGCTTCGGGTGCCGGTGAACTGGCTGCCCATGCGCGTCCCGGCGAAGGCAGCGGCTGAAGCGAAGGAGAACGAAACGGTTGCGGAGCGACATGCTCGGGTGCGTGCGGAGTACATGGCATCGGAGAACGCCCGCTATGCCGAACGCCTTGGTGTGCCGCTGAAGCGCAGCGGCGCAGGCGTGGATTCTTGGCTTGCGGCCGCTGCCTCCATCTGGGCCAGCGAACACGACGCGGGTCGAGAGTTCGTAGGGCACGTGTTCGAGGGGTTCTGGGAGGCGCGGCTCGACATCGAGAATGCGGCGGCCATCACGGGCATTCTTGAAGAGCTGGGTGCGCCTGGCTTCGACTTGGAGGTGGGCGCGCGAAGGCTTGAGGAACTGCGTGAGGAACTCGCGGAGCGAGGCGCGTTCGGCATTCCCACCTATCTGGTGGAGGGGCAGATGTTCATGGGTCGCCAACACCTGCCCATGATCCGCTGGCTGCTGACGGGGCAGGAGGGGCCGGGCCCGCTATAGACAAGAAGGGCGACGCATGCGTCGCCCCTACGGTGCGGAGGGCGAACATAGGCCTCGAAACGGGGCAAGGGCCACCAGGGGGCGACGGGATGCGCCTCTCGGACGGCGGGACCACGTGCGTAGGGCGAACATAGGTCTCGAAACGGGGCGACGGGCCTTCAGGGGGGCGCTGGGATGCGCCTCTGGGACGCGGGATCATGTGCGTAGGGGCGACGCATGCGTCGCCCGTGTTGGGATTTGTCGCGTGTCTCGCTAGAACGCCTTGACGCGGCCCAGAAGCGTGTCGTCCCAGCGGCGGTCTGAGAGGAAGGTCAGGGCGGCGCGGGTAGCCGTCGGCGTGCCGATGCGGGCCAGCGCTTCGGTGGCGATGGCGGAGACGTAGCCATTGGGGTCGCCGAGCGAACCTGCGAGTATGCGTTCGGTCTCCTCTAGGTGCTCGCCGGCGTTGATGGCGTTCAAGAGTGCCAAGGCGGCGTTCATGCGCACCTGGTTCTCGCCGGTCCAGCCGCGCATGACCTGGGGTTCCTGCCATTCGAGGTTGGTGGTCGTCAACAGGCGCTTGATGGCGGGCAGGGCGGGGGCGATGCCCTCGCCGATGGCGCCGATGGCATCCAGGGCCTGGCGTACCACTTGCTGGTGGGGGCTGGCCAAGAGTCTGGCGAGGGAAGCTACGGACTCGCGTGCGGGGGTGCCGATTTCGCCCAAGGCGAAGGCGGCGTTGATCTGCACCCACGGGTCTTCGTGCTCGAGCAAGCGTTCGAGCGTGGCGATTGCTTGCGGGCCACATGCCGCCAGGGCGTAGGTGGCGTCGTCCATGACGATGGCGCGTTCGTTCCAGCGTCTTGGATAGCCGCGCACATCGTCGCGCGGGACGGGCTGGCCGCGTTCGTCAGTGGCGAGGGTGCGTTCGTGACGGTCACCGCCGGCAGCCGCTTCGAGAATCGCGGCCAAGCGCTCGACTTCCTGCAATTGGGCGAGGGCGTAGGTGCTCGTGAGGCGAGCCGGTTGATCGCGGCCGTTGAGTCGCTCGACGTGCTCATCTACCGTTACGGTGTCTTCGCCCGTCTGCACTTGCGGTTCGCCGCGCATCCAGTGCCAGATGTAGCTCCACGTCTCCGGCAGGTCGAATTCGGGGATGCAAGCCTCTGGCCGCCTCCAATCCGCATCCATGTTGTTCCATGACGGCCGAGTGGGGTTGCGCGTGCGGGCGAAGACGAACTTCACCATGTAGCGCGTGCGGTCGGAATGGTTCGGAAAGCCGGCATGAACCATGTCGAAATGCACCAGCAGGAAGGTGCCGGCCGGAACCACATCCGGCAGCACCACGCCGTGCGGCGCCACGGGATGGGCGTAGAGGTGGCTGCCGGCCTGGATGCGCGTTGGGCCCATGTCGAGTGGCGTTTCGTGCGGGTAGTAGAAGCCGATCAGGTAGCGCGGCAGGTGGTGACGGGCGCGTGAGAGCGGACTTTGCGCGTCTTGATGCCAGCCGGAACCGGCGATGGAACCCTTGCCCATCTTCGGGCCGTCGATCTCCGGCGTCAGTTCCTCGCGTTCCTCCACCGGCGTGTTGATGTGGACGGCGCGGTGTGGGTGGAAGTAGTAGTCCGGGCCGGCGATGGATTCGATGGCGCCGTCCACCGCCGGGCAGCGCACGATGTGGTGCAGCTTGGGAATGCGCGAAACGATGTTGTTGCCGTACCACGACTCCTTCTCGCAGGCATAGCGCACGAGGGCGTCGATCTCTACATGCAGCGAAGGGTCGACATCGGGCGTCAGGCGCAGGAAGCCATTGGCGATGAACTCGCGCACCTGGTCGTCGTTCAAGAGCTTTGGCTGGCGCTCGGCTTGCGGGGGCTGAAGAGACATGGACAACTCCGGTTGGGGCTCTACGCGACGGCGGCTCGGGCCGTGGCGAGCGCACTGCCGAAATCTTGATCGACTCCGGCGAGGATCAGCGCCTTGGTCTCCCGGTAGGCGGCGTCCGAGAGCGCGGCGAGTTGGCTCAGGAACGGCTTGGCGGCGGCGCGAAGGTCGCTGCCAGCTGGATAGACGGCGTGGACGAGGCCGCACGCATGTGCCGTGGCGCCGTCCATGGTCTCGCCGAGGTAGGCGATGGGCGACACTGCCGACTGATGCACCAGACGCGGCAGCTTGTACGACCAGCCTTCTGCCGCCCACAGCGCCCGGTGGATGCGCGGGTCGCCATAGTTCACGTCCTCCGTCGCGAGGCGGAAGTCGCACGAGAGGCTGTAGTCGTAGCCAGACCCAAGTGCGTGGCCGTGCAGCAGGATCGCCGTCGGCAAAGGGCAGTGGCGCAGCACGCCGGCGGACTCGAGCAGAAACGTGGGGCCGCTGCCGAGGTCCAGGTCCACGCGGCGGCCTTCTAGGGGATCGGGTTCGGGGGAAGAACGAGCCGTCAAATCGTCGCCGGCGCAAAAGGCGCGGCCGCGGCCGGAGAGGCACACCACGCGTACGTCGTCGTCGTCCGTCGCGGACTCTACGGCAGCCTTGATGCGCACGTGTTGATCGAGGTCCAGGGCGTTCAGCTTGTCCGGCCGATTCAGCACAAGATGGCGTATGAGGCCGTGTGCGGTCGCCTCATCCTCCACCACGAACGCACCCGGGTCGCTCATCGGCCGGTGAACTCCGGATCGCGGCGCTCGCGCCACGCCTTCATGCCCTCGAGCCGATCCTCGATGACGTGGGTCTGGCGCACGCCGAGGGAGTGCACCATGGCCGCGTCGAAGGGCAGGTCCAGTTGCGGCAGCACTTGCAGCTTGTGGACTTCCCACGCACGGGTGGGCATGGCCGCCATTTGCTGGACGAAGGCGCCCGCCTCCTCACAGAAATCGGCTTCCGGCCACGTCTTGTGGACAAGCTGCATCCGGGCGGCCTCAGCGGCACCGACGACCTCGCCGAGCAGCAGGAGGCGCATGGCCTGAGACTGGCCGATGAGTTTCGGCAGAAGATAGGCGATGCCGGTGGCTGCAGCGCGGCCTTGGTGGATGCGGGGGTCGCCGAGCCGGGCCGACTCGGATGCGATGCGGATGTCGCAGGTGCAGGCGAAATCGAAGGCGAGGCCGAGGGTGTCGCCGTCGAGGATGGCGATGGTGGGCTTCATGCAGCCCCGCAGTGCCTTGATGGCCTCCTGTTCGAGCAGGGGGCCTGGGCCGTGAGAACCCTGGGGGTGGCGGTGGCTGAGGCGAGGGGGCCAATTCCCCATGTCGTCGCCAGCGTCGCCTTCACTTTGGGTTTCGATGCCGAGGGCGCGGACTTCGGGATCGCTCGTGGCCGAGCGGCACCAGTCGATGAACGCATCGAGGACGGCGTAGTCGATGGGCTGGCCCTCGAAGCTGAAGCGGGCAACGCCGCCGTCTGTGCTCTCCTGTGCCATACTTTGCGTCCGCGTCCACTTCCGGCTTGCCGCGCCTAGAAGTCTATATGTTCCCGTCACTCCTGCAGCGCTGGGTTCGCAAAGGGACGCTGGTTGTGGTGCTGCCGGACGGCACCCGGCAGGAGTTCGGCGATGGCGACGAACCGCGCGCCGAATGGATTCTGCGCGACGATGGCGTCATGCGCAGCATCGTTCGGAACCCAACCATGAATCTCGGCGAGACCTACGTTGACGAGCGCTGGGATGCTGGCGGTGGCGACCTTGCGGGGCTCCTTCGGGTCTTGCGGAGCAATCTCGAGCAAGTGGTCAGCGCCTCTCGGCTGCCGCACTTCCTGCGCGTGGGAAGCGCCCTCTTGACAAGCTGGAACAACGTGCGTGCGAGCCTTGCCAACGTCAGTCACCACTACGACCGCGACGAAGCGCTGTTCCGCTCCTTCCTTGACGACTCGATGCACTATTCCTGCGCCTACTTCGCGCAAGCCCACATGACCTTGGAAGAGGCGCAACAGGCCAAGGCCGAACACATCCGCCGCAAGCTCTGCACGGAACCTGGTGACCGCGTGCTCGACATCGGCTGCGGCTGGGGGAGCCTCGGCCTCTACCTTGCGCGGGAGGGCGGCGTGCAAGTCAACGGCGTCACGCTGTCGAAGGAGCAGCTGCGGGTGGCCCAGGACGAGGCGCGCCGCCAGGGCCTCGACTCGCGCGTGCAGTTCCTGCTGGAGGACTATCGGGATCACCGCGGCAGCTACGACGCGGTGGTATCGGTGGGCATGCTGGAGCACGTCGGCCGGCGCAACTTGGGCCGCTTCTTCGAGGTTGTGCGCGAGATGCTGAGCGACGATGGCGTGGCGCTCATCCACACCATCGGCAAGACCGGCCCGCCAGAGCCGGTGAACCCTTGGATCCGGCGGCACATTTTCCCGGGGGGCTACATTCCGGCGGCTTCAGACCTAATGCAGGCGGTGGAGGCAAGCGGTCTGGTGCTGAGCGACATGGAGGTTTGGCGCCGCCACTATGCCGCCACCCTGCGCGAGTGGAACCGCCGTTTCCAGGCCACCCGCGACGAACACAAGCGCACGCTGGGGGAGCGAGGTTGCCGCGTGTGGGAGTTCTATCTCACGGCCTGCGAGACGGCCTTCGAGGTGGCGGACCTCGTGGTGTTCCAGCTTCAGCTAGCGAAACGCAACGACCGTGTGCCGCTGACGCGGGACTATCTGCACGCAACACCGAAGGAAGGTCCGGCACTGCAAGCAGCGGCCAGCGGCTCTTGACGTCCTGAGCTGCCCCGCTCGGGAGCCTGCGTCAGCCCTCTTCGCGTCCACGTCGGAAACGCGCCTCGAGCTCGGCGAGGTCGCCTTGGGTGTCTGCGTCGAGGAAGTCGGACTCCGGGAATCCGACGGAGGGGATGGACTCGCGGTCTAGCCAGTGACGAGGTGCGCGCGCGCCGCTCGTGAATGCAGCCACGAGCTCGGCGGCTCGGGCTCGCGTCATCAGCAGCGTGGCGTTTTGGCGTCGGCTGCCGGCGGTCACGCTGACTGCGCCCGCAGCGCCGCAGGCGGCAGCCAGACGGGCGGTGAGGTTTGCCGGCGGAGTGGGCGCATCGCCAGGCCAGGTTAGGAGCCATGGGGTCTTCACATGACTCAGGCAGGCGGCGAGGCCGGCGACTGGGCCTTCGTGGGCGGCATGGTCGGCCACACAGTCGAGACCCAGGTTCTGGTACGCATCGTTGCCGGGTGCGTGCGAGATGAGGATGCGCTGCACCTGCGGCGAGAGACGCTCGATCGCATGCATGACGATGGGCTTGCCGGCCACAAGCAAGAGCGGCTTGTCCACGCCGCCCAGGCGTTGCCCGCGGCCGCCGCAAAGGACGATGGCCGTGACGGCCTCGGCGTCAGTTGCGGATGCGTTCGGGGTGGGTGTAGACGTTGAAGCCGTCATCCTTCAGGAAGCCCACCAGCGTGAAGCCGCGTTCCTGGGCGAGTTCCACCGCGAGGCTCGATGGCGGCCCGACCGCGGCGACGAAGCAGGTGGCGGTCATGGCCGCCTTCTGCACCAGCTCGAAACTGGCTCGCCCGCTCAGCAGCAGACCGATCTCCGCCAAGGGCTCGGAATCCTCGATCAGGTAGGCGCCGATCAGCTTGTCGAGGGCGTTGTGGCGCCCCACATCCTCGCGCAAGCGATCGATCTGACCGTTCGGTTGGAATGCCGCTGACGCATGCAACCCGCCGGTGCGGCGGAACTCCGTTTGCATCGTGCCGAGGCGCGCCGGCAGGCTGCGGAGAATGGCGGCGTCCACGCTGAAGGAGGGTGGCGGCGTCGGGCGGTCTGGCAATTGCTGCGCCACCGCATCAAGCGATGCCTTGCCGCACACGCCGCAACTCGAGGAGGTGAAGACGTGACGCGTCAGTGCCTCGGCGTCGAACTCGACGTGATCGGCCAGTTCCACCTTGACGACGTTGTGGATGCCTTTGTCGGGGCTCGGGGGGCCACAGTGCTCTATATCAACGACATCACGGCCGCCTTGGATCACCCCTTCGCCGCGCAGGAAGCCGACCGCGAGTTCGAAGTCGTTGCCGGGCGTGCGCATGGTCACCGAGATGCTTTGCTCGCGCCGCGTACCCCCGTTCACGAACGACAGCCGCACCTCCATCGGCTCCTCCACCGTCACGAGGTCCGTGTCGTCGGCAGCGCGGGCGGAGGATGCAATGGACTGCCGGGTCACCGCCACTCGACGGCTCGCCGCAGGTTCTGGGGCAACGGCAATCGAGGATGCCGGCGCGATTGCCGCCGCCGGCCGCTTGGTCATGGCGTCGGCAGTGCCAGGGCTTGAACGCGCGTTCGTTCGCTGAAGCGTTCCTGCCACTCGCTGCGATGATTGGCGGGGCGCACTTCCACCGCGGTGACCTTGTATTCGGGGCAGTTGGTGGCCCAGTCGGAAAGCTCCGTGGTGACGACGTTGGTGCCGGTTTCGGGGTGGTGGAACGTGGTGTACACAACTCCCGCGGCCACCCGCTCGGTCACCTGGGCGCGCAAGGTGATTTCGCCCTTGCGGCTCGCCACGGACACCCAATCGCCGGTGCGGAGCCCGCGCAGCTCGGCATCGGCCGGGTGAATCTCCAGCACGTCTTCGTCGAGCCAGGCGAGGTTGTCGGTGCGCCGCGTCTGGGCACCGACGTTGTATTGGGTGAGGATGCGGCCGGTTGTCAGCAGCAGCGGGAACTTGCGGTTGGCCCGTTCCGGCGTCGGCTGGTAGTCGGTGAGTATGAACAGCCCCTTGCCGCGCACGAACGCCTGCTCGTGCATGATCGGCGTGCCAAGGGGGGCCGTCTCGTTGCAGGGCCACTGCACGCTGCTCACCTCGTCGAGGAGATCAAAGGACACGCCGGCAAAGCTCGGCGTCAACTCGGCGACCTCGGCGAGGATCTCCTCCGCAGACGAGTACGCCATGGGATAGCCCAAAGCCGTCGCCAGCCGTGCGGTTGCCTCCCACTCGTGAACACCGGACTTCGGCGGCATCAGCGCCCGCACCCGGTTGATGCGACGCTCGGCGTTGACGAAGGTGCCGTCCTTCTCAAGGAAGGAGGCGCCCGGCAAGAACACGTGGGCGAACTTGGCCGTTTCGTTCAAGAACAGGTCCTGGACGATCAGGCATTCCATGTTCGCGAGCGCCGCCTCGACATGCTGCGTGTTGGGGTCCGACTGGGCGATGTCTTCGCCCTGCACATAGAGGCCGAGGAAGTCGCCGGCCACCGCATGATCGAGCATGTTGGGAATGCGGAAACCTGCGACGTCGTCGAGCTCAACGTCCCAATGGCGATTGAACTCGGTGCGCACGGCTTCGTCGGTGACGGGGCGGTAGTCCGAGAACTCGTGCGGGAACGATCCCATGTCGCACGAGCCCTGGACGTTGTTCTGGCCCCGGAGCGGATTGACGCCGACGCCGCGTCGGCCGACGTTGCCGGTGGCCATGGCGAGATTGGCCATCGCCATCACCATCGTCGAGCCTTGGCTGTGCTCCGTCACGCCGAGGCCGTAGTAGATGGCCGCATTGCCGCCGGTGGCATAGAGGCGGGCAGCGGCGCGCAGTTCCTCGGCATCCACGCCAAGGATCTCCGCCACGTTCTCCGGCGCGTTCTCCTTGCTCTTGGCGAACTCCACCCATTCCTCGAACGACTCCAGATCGCAGCGCTCCTCCACGAAGGCTCGATCGACGAGCCCTTCCGTCACCACCACGTGGGCGAACGCATTCATCAGGGGAACGTTGGTGCCTGGCTGCAGCGGAAGATGATGGTCGGCCTCGACGTGGGGCGAGCGCACGAGATCGATGCGGCGCGGGTCGCAAACGACGAGACGGGCGCCGGCGCGCAGGCGGCGCTTCATCTGCGATGCGAACACGGGATGCGCCTCGGTGGGGTTGGCGCCGATGACGACGATCACGTCGGCGTCTTGCACCGAATCGAAGTCTTGGGTGCCGGCGGAGGTGCCGTAGGTTTGCCTGAGACCATAGCCGGTTGGCGAGTGGCACACCCGGGCGCAGGTGTCGACGTTGTTGTTGCCGAAGGCCGCGCGCACCATTTTCTGCACCAGCCACACCTCCTCGTTGGTGCAGCGCGAGGAAGTGATGCCGCCGATGGACTTGCGACCGTGCTTGGCCTGAACCGCCTTCAGCCGCGTTGCCGCGAAGTCGATGGCCTCGTCCCATCCCACTTCCCGCCACGGATCGGCGGTGGATTCCCGCACCATCGGCGTCGTGATGCGGTCCTTGTGGTTGGCATAGCCCCACGCGAAGCGGCCCTTGACGCAGGAATGGCCGTGGTTGGCCTTGCCGTCCTTGTGCGGAACCATGCGCACCACCTGATCGCCCTTCATCTCGGCACGGAACGAGCAACCGACGCCGCAGTAGGCGCAGGTGGTGGATTCGGTGCGGTCCGGCACGCCGTGGTCGATGACCGACTTCTCCATCAGCGTGGCGGTGGGGCAAGCCTGCACACAGGCGCCGCAGGAGACGCATTCCGAAGCGAGGAAGTCGTCGGCGCCGGTGGCCACCTTGGACTCGAACCCGCGTCCGTCGATCGTAAGGGCAAAGGTGCCCTGCACCTCGGCGCAGGCGCGCACGCAACGGGAGCAGGCGATGCACTTGGAGGGATCGAAGGTGAAGTAGGGGTTGGATTCGTCCTTGGCCTCGCCAAGATGGTTGTCGCCCTCGGCGTAGCGCACGTCGCGCAGCCCCACGGCGCCGGCCATGTCCTGCAGCTCGCAATCGCCGTTGGCGGCGCAGGTGAGGCAGTCGAGCGGATGGTCGGAGATGTAGAGTTCCATCACGCCCCGGCGCACCCGCGCGACCTTTTCCGTCTGGGTGCGAACCACCATGCCGGGCGCGACCGGCTCGGTGCAGGAGGCAATCAAGCCGCGCCGGCCTTCAACCTCCACCAGACACATGCGGCAGGAGCCAAACGCCTTGAGGTTGTCGGTGGCACAGAGCTTGGGAATGTCGAGGCCGGATGCGCGGGCGGCACGCATGATGGAGGTGCCGGCCGGAACCTCGAGCGGATGGCCGTCAATGGTCACTTCCACCGAATCGGCAGCATGGCCGTTCACCGAGGGTGCCGGCGTGCCGAAATCGGCAATCGCGATTGTCATCGCTTGAAGTCCTCCGGAAACCGCTCCATGGCGCTCAGCACGGGTATCGGCGTCATGCCGCCCATTTGGCAGAGGCTGGCGGATTCCATCACCTCGCACAGATCTCGAATCATAGTCAATTCCCGTGGCCCTGCGCGACCATCGAGAATCGTCTGTATCGTCTCCTTGCCACGCACGGAGCCCAAGCGGCACGGCGTGCATTTGCCGCAAGACTCCACTTCGCAGAACTTGAAGGCGTAGTGTGCCTGCTCCGCAAGGTCCACCGTGTCGTCGAATACGACGATGCCGCCATGGCCGATGCCGGCGCCGATGTTGGCCATGGCCTCGTAGGTGAGCGGGGTGTCCAAGTCCTCCTGACCGAGATATGCACCGAGCGGACCGCCAATTTGCACGGCGCGCAACGGCCGGCCAGAGCGGGTGCCGCCGCCATATCCTTCGACGATTTCCGCCAGCGTGATGCCGAACGGAACCTCGATCAGGCCGCCGCGGAGCACGTTGCCGGCGAGTTGGAAGGCCATCGTTCCAGTGGAGGGTGCGACTCCAAGTTCGGCGTAGGCGCTGCCGCCGCCCTGCATGATGCCCGGAACAGCGGCATAGGAAATGACGTTGTGAACCACCGTGGGCTGTCCGAAGAGGCCAGCGATGGCGGGCACCGGTGGCTTGGCGCGAATCTCCCCGCGACGGCCTTCGAGGCTTTCGAGGAGGGACGTTTCCTCGCCACAGATGTAGGCGCCGGCGCCGACGAAGAGTTCGAGATCGAAGGTGTGCGCACTGCCGAGGACGCTGTTGCCCAGCATTCCATGCTCGTAGGCACGCTTGAGGGCCGCGGCGAAAGTGCGTTCCGCGTCCGGGTACTCGGAACGGAGGTAAACGAAGCCTCGCGTGGCGCCCGTGGCGATGGCGGCGATGGCCATGCCTTCGATCAGCCGGAATGGGTCGCCTTCGAGCAGCAAGCGGTCCGCAAAGGTGCCGGAGTCCCCTTCGTCAGCGTTGCAGACAAGGTACTTCTGCTCGGCGGGGGTGTCGCGTACGGTGCGCCACTTGATGTGGGCAGGAAAGCCAGCGCCGCCGCGACCGCGCAGGCCCGAGGTTTCGATCTCGTCGATGAGGGCGGTGGGAGCCGCATCGAGACGGGACTCGAGGGCGACCGTCGGCGGCAAGGCCAGAGGATGATCGGTGCCGCAGCGGTCGAAGACGACGCGGTGCTGGCCGGCGAGCCAGTCGATAGCATCCACGGCGCCGAGGCATTTGGGGTGCGCGTTGCCTTGCTTGAGGACTTCGGGCACGTCGTCGGCCGTGACGTTGCGCCAGGCGGTGCGGCTGCCGGTGTCGTCGGCCATCTCCACCATCGGCTCGGCCCAGGTAGCCCCACGGGAGCCTGTGCGCACAACGTCCAACCCGGCTGCGGCAAAATCCTCGGCAACCGCATCGGCACCACAGGCAACTGCGGAGACGTCCTGGGGAATGTGGACCCGGGTGTTAGCCATTGCGACTCATGGTGAACCAGCCTCGCCGAGCAGGTCGAGCGCCGAGTCCAGATCGAGTTCATCGGCATGGGTGAAGGGCCGTTCGTTGACCGTGAAGGCGGGCCCTTGTGCGCAAAGACCAAGGCAATACACGGCCTCGATGCTCGCCTGTTCGTTCTGCTCGCCGAGGGGGATGCCAAGCCGCTCCTCCACCGCCCGCGTGAATCGCCGCCCGCCGACGGCCTGACAAGCCTCTGCTTGACAGATTCGCACGCGCAGCGCTGCCGGTGGGTGGGTCTTCAGGTCCTCATAGAAGCTCACGATTCCGCGCACATCGGCACGACTGATGTTGAACACATCCGCCACCACCCGCTGATCGTCCTCGGACACAAAACCCTGTTCGAGCACGACTTCGCGAAGCGCCTGCAACACGCCCCCGACGCGCCCTACGTGGCGCCCGGCGACCGACCGAATCTCTCGCTCAACCATCGGACGATACTAGCAGTCCGCGCCAGCGAACTGCCGACGCACCCTTCAGGGCGTGCTGGCAGCCTACCGGACTTTGATGGGCGGGCCCTCGGAGGGAAGGCATTCTGCCTTCCCTGCGCGCCCTCTGGCGCGCTGACCGCGCCAGCGATAGAGGATCAAGCCGCTTGGGCTGGCTCCTAGCCGTCGGCGTTGTTCTCGTCGTCGGCTAGGTGGCGCAGTTCGTAAAGGGCGGTCAGCGCCTCTCGCGGTGTGAGCGCGTCGGGGTCCAGGGCTCGCAGTTGCACCAGGGCCTCGTGAGTTGGGGGCGGGCGGGTAGAGAAGAGGTCGGGCTGGCGTGCGGAGGCGAGGAGTCGGGTCTCCAGGTCCTGCAGATGTTTCCTTGCGGCCGCCAACACCGCTTGCGGCAGGCCGGCGAGCTTTGCCACCTGAATGCCGTAGCTCTGGTTTGCGGGGCCGTCGCGCACTGCGTGCAGGAACACCACCTCGCCACGATGTTCGGTGGCGTCGAGATGCACATTGGCGACGGTGGCGATGTCGTCGGCGAGCGCCGTCAGCTCGAAGTAGTGCGTCGCGAACAGGGCGAAGGCGCCGATGCGACGGGCGATGTGGTCGGCGATGGCCCATGCGAGGGCGAGGCCATCGTAGGTGCTGGTGCCGCGACCGATTTCGTCGAGCAGGACGAGGCTTTTTGGGGTTGCGTTGTGGAGAATGTTCGCAGCTTCCGTCATTTCCACCATGAAGGTTGAGCGGCCGCCGACGAGGTCGTCCGCGGCGCCGATGCGCGTGAAAATGCGGTCCACCGGGCCGATCACCGCTGCCTGTGCCGGCACGAAGCTGCCGCAGTGGGCCAGGAGCGTGATGAGCGCCGCTTGGCGCATGAAGGTGGATTTGCCGCCCATGTTGGGGCCGGTGACGACCAGCATCCGGCGGCTCGCCGTCAGTTCTAGGTCGTTCGGCACAAAGGGCGTTGCGAGCGCGGCTTCCACCACCGGGTGGCGACCGCCGGTGATCGAGATGCCCAGCTCGTCGCTGAGTTGCGGGCGTGCAAAGTCTCGCCGTTCGGCAACGGCCGCGAACGACGCCAGCACGTCGAGCCGCGCCAGCGCCTTGGCCGTCACGCGCAATTTCGGCAGGCCCTCGCGGAGGCGTTCGAGCAGCCGCTCGTACAGCGCCCGCTCCAGCTTCAGCGCTCGTGCCTGCGCCGTGAGGGCTTCGTCCTCGAAGGACTTGAGCTCAGGCGTGATGTAACGCTCCACGTTCTTCAGCGTCTGGCGGCGAATGTACTCGGCCGGCACGGCGTCGGTGGCGGCGCGACCTGCCTCGATGTAGTAGCCGTGGACGCGGTTGTATCCGACCTTTAGCGTCGCGATGCCGGTGCGCTCCCGCTCGCGTGCCTCGAGGTTCGCCAGCCACTCGGCCGAGTGCTGCGTCAGAGCTCGGAGTCGATCCAGTTCCTCGTCATGGCCGGCGGCGATGAAGCCGCCTTCGCGAATCGTCGCCGGTGGCGAAGCAATCAGCGTCCGCTCCAGCAGTTCCCGCTCGCGCTCGGTGTTCGGGAGCTCCGCGAAACGACGCTTGATGTCGTCGTCCGGAACGCGAAACACCGTGTCGCGTATGTTCGGCAAGGACTCGAGGCCGTGGCGCAAACGCCCTAGATCGCGTGGCGATGCGTTGCCGAGGGCGACCCGACCAACGATGCGTTCCATATCGCCTACCGGACGCAAGTCGGGCGCGAGCGCCTCGAAGGCACGTCGTTCTCGAAGCGCGGCCACGGTGCCTTGCCGCGTGGCGGCTCGTTCGCGTACGGCGCAAGGGGCGTTCAGCCACTCCCGCAGCAAGCGCGCGCCCATCGCCGTGACGGTTTGGTTCATCACGGCAAACAGCGTCGCGTTGGTCGATCCGTCGCTGCGCCGGTCGATCTCGAGGTTGCTGCGCGTGCGCGCGTCCATGACGATCGCCTCGCCGCTCGCAACCTTTTCCACGCGGTCCACGAAATGGAGGTCCTGACAGCGTGCTGCCTGCGCGTAGCGCAGCACGGCGGCGGCAGCGCCGACCGAGGGTTCACCGCCTTCGAGGTCAAATGCTGCGAGGTCGTTGGTGCCGAAATGGTCCGTCAGGCGCCGCAAGGCGATGCCGGGCTCGAAGTCCAGCGCCGCCACGTGCTTGCAGGGCGCGCCGGCGAGGGCGGGAGCGCCTTCCGGGAGCAGCACTTCGAGGGGTCGAATGCGTTCGATTTCTGCCGCGATCTCCATCTCGCTCCGGGCATCGGCCACGCGAAACACCCCGGATGCGAGGTTGAGCCAAGCGATGCCAAAGCGCTCGCCAACGGCATTGACGCCAGCGAGGACGCTGTCGGCGTCCGCCGGCAGGAGATTCTCTTCCGCCAGGGTGCCGGGCGTGACCAGGCGCTGCACCTCGCGTTCGACAGGTCCGCGGCTGGTCGCGGGGTCGCCCACTTGCTCGCAGATCGCCACGTTGCGGCCGAGTTCCACGAGGCGCTTGAGGTAGTTGTCCACCGCATGAAACGGCACGCCGCACATGGGAATCGGCTCGCCGTCCGATTTGCCGCGACTGGTCAGGGTAATGTCGAGAAGCTCGGCGGCTTCCCGTGCGTCGTCGAAGAAGAGCTCGTAGAAATCGCCCATGCGGTAGAACAGGAGGGCGTCGGGAAACTGCTCCTTGAAGCCGAGGTACTGCACCATCATGGGGGTCAGCCGACCCGCAGCGGCCCCGGCTTTTGCGCGGGGTTCCTCGGTTGCGGAGACATCGGCGGCGGGCATTGGCGGAATTGTAATGGCACCAATTTGTGCGTCATGTGCCATGGAGCGTGTGCGAAATGGCGCTTTTTTCGAGCGGTGGGTTGACTACCGAAACTGATTGAACATACAGTATTGGGCAGCGGTGACACAACGGCGAAACAGAGCACTGCGACGGAGCAGTGAAAGGCGGCGGACCGGTGGCTGACTTGCGAGTGAGACTAAAGAGCAGACGAGGGCAGGCGGCGGCAAGCCCCAGGAGTGAAGCGACTTGAACACACGCAGTGCGGGTTCGGACAAAGATGCGGACAAGGGGCGGGACCGGGCTCTCAATGCAGCCCTGTCGCAAATCGAGCGCCAGTTCGGCAAGGGCTCGGTCATGCGGCTTGGGGAGCGCGAACTCGAGGCCATTCCTGCCGTTTCCACCGGTTCGCTTGGGCTCGACATCGCCCTCGGCATCGGCGGGCTGCCGCGCGGGCGGGTGGTGGAGATCTACGGGCCCGAGTCGTCGGGCAAGACGACTCTGACGCTGCAGGTGATCGCCGAGGCGCAGAAGGACGGAGGAACGTGCGCGTTCATCGATGCCGAGCACGCCCTCGATCCGATCTACGCTGAATCCCTTGGCGTCAAAACCGATGACCTCTTGGTGTCGCAGCCGGACACCGGCGAGCAGGCGCTGGAAATCTGCGACATGATCGTGCGTTCGGGCGCGGTGGATGTCGTCATCGTGGACTCCGTGGCCGCCCTCACGCCGCGCGCCGAGATCGAAGGGGAGATGGGCGACGCCCACGTGGGCTTGCAGGCGCGACTGATGAGCCAGGCGCTCAGGAAGATGACGGCCAACATCAAGAACTCCAACACGCTGGTGATCTTCACGAACCAGATCCGCATGAAGATCGGTGTGATGTTCGGTTCGCCCGAAACCACCACCGGCGGCAATGCGCTCAAGTTCTACTCGTCGGTGCGACTCGACATCCGCCGCATCGGCGCCGTCAAGGAAGGCGACGAGGTGGTGGGCAACGAGACCCGCGTGAAAGTGGTGAAAAACAAGGTGGCGCCGCCGTTCAAGCAGGCGGAGTTCCAGATCCTCTACGGGCGCGGTTCGCACCGAAATGGCGAGATCATCGAGCTCGGCGTCAATCAGGGCATCATCGAGAAGTCCGGTGCCTGGTACAGCTACCGCGACGAGCGCATCGGCCAAGGCAAGCGCAATGCCGCCGCCTGGCTCGACGAGAATCCCGAACGATGCGCGGAAATCGAAGGGGTAATTCGCACGCGGCTGCTGCCGGATCGACGCCGTGACGCGACGAACGCCGGCAATGGCGCAGACGAGGCAGACGCTGCGGCGGTCACCACGGCGCTGCGTTGACAGAGGCCGTCCGCGCGCAAGCCGTGCGCCTTCTGGCTCGACGGGAACACTCCCGGGTGGAACTCGCTCGCAAGCTCGAGGCCAAGGGGCACGGCAGCGACGTGGCGAAGCGGGTGGTGAGCGAACTCGCATGCCAAGGCCTGCAGAGCGACCGCCGCTTCACGGACGCTTTCGTCCGCTCCCGCATCGGGCGGGGCCAGGGCGAGAGGAAGATCCGCGCCGACCTGCACTCCCGCGGCATCGACGACACCACCGCAGATCCGTTCATGGCGGACGTCCCTTGGATCGAAATTGCCACCGAGGCGCTCCACAAGCGCTTCTCGGAGCCGCCGGCAGACCGCAATGAGTGGGCCCGCAGGGCCCGCTTCCTGGCCGGCCGCGGCTTCCCGTCGGATATCGTCGCCACGGCCATCGGCAACGCACCTCGATAGGCGGCCAACGCGCTCGCAGAGCGCGCCAACGCGCTCGCAGAGCGCGCCAACGCGCTCGCAGAGCGCGCCAACACGGGCGACGATGCGCCGCCCGCGGCTACGAAGGCCATGGATCGCACCCCCTTCGCGCTGGCGTCCGGGTGACCCGCATCGCGGAATGCTGCACAATTCGCGGTTCCCTGACGCCCTGCCAGCGTCTTTCCCCTTGTCGTTTCGTGCGAGAGCCATGCAAACCAACGAGATTCGCAGCGCGTACCTAGATTTCTTCGCCGAGCGCGGGCACCGCGTTTGTGCGTCGAGTTCGCTCGTGCCGGCGAACGATCCGACCTTGCTGTTCACCAATGCCGGCATGAACCAGTTCAAGGATGCGTTGGCGGGGCGCGAGTCTCGCGGCTACCGGCGGGCGGTGTCCGCGCAGCGTTGCGTGCGTGCTGGGGGCAAGCACAACGACCTGGAGAACGTCGGCTACACGGCGCGGCACCACACGTTCTTCGAGATGCTTGGCAACTTCAGCTTTGGCGATTACTTCAAGGACGACGCCATACGCTGGGCGTGGGAGTTCGTCACCGGCACGCTTGGCTTCGACGCTGACCGACTCTGGGTGACGATTCACCCGGACGACGATCAGGCGCACGCTATCTGGACGGGCGCAATCGGCGTGCCGGCAGATCGAGTCGTGCGGCACGAGGAGAACTTCTGGAGCATGGGGGACACGGGGCCGTGCGGTCCCTGCTCGGAGATCTTCTATGACCTTGGTGCCGCCGTTGCTGGCGGCCCCCCTGGCTCTGCCGACGAAGATGGCGATCGCTATCTGGAGTTCTGGAACCTCGTCTTTCCCCAGTTCGACCGCTCCGAGGACGGCACACTCGATCCCCTTGACGCCCCCGGGGTGGACACGGGAATGGGCCTCGAGCGCGTCGCGGCGATCTTGCAGGGCAAGACCAGCAGCTACGAGATTGACCTGTTCCAGGGCTTGATCGCGAGCGCGGCTGAACTCGCCGGCATTCGCCGAGGCGAAAACGCAGTAACGGAACCATCGCTGCGCGTGATTGCGGATCACATCCGGGCGTCGGCGTTCCTGATTGCGGACGGTGTGCTGCCCAGCAACGAGGATCGCGGCTACGTTCTCCGCCGGATCATCCGTCGTGCCTTGCGACACGGACACAAGCTCGGCATCCGCGAGCCGTTCTTCCATCGCTTGGTGCGCCCGCTGCGTGAGGCAATGGGCGATGCCCACCCCGTGCTAGGCGAGCGTCAGAAGATCGTCGAAGAGGCGCTCGCGGATGAGGAGCAGCGCTTCGCCACCACCCTCGCGCAGGGGATGGCGCTGCTCAGCCGTTGCATCGAGGAACTGGACGGGAAAGTCATCCCGGGCGACGTCGTGTTCCGCCTCTATGACACCTTTGGCTTTCCGGCGGATCTCACCGCCGATGTCGCCCGCGAAAGCGGCCTCGGCATCGACCAAGCGGGATTCGACCGGCTGATGGAGGAACAGCGAGCGCGCGGGCGTGCCGCGTCCGGGCGCTTCGGCGCCGACATCGGCCAACGCATTCGGGTGGATTCGACGGTGAACTTCCAGGGCTACGATGGGCCGGAAGGCAGCGGGCGTGTGGTTGGTCTTTTCCAGGGCGACGATGCCGTGGAGCAGATCGATGCCGAAGGTGGCGGCGCAGGCGACGCCATTGTCGTGCTCGACGCCACGCCCTTCTACGCCGAAGCCGGCGGCCAGGTGGGCGACCGTGGCCGTCTCGAAGGCGAAGCGGGCCTGTTCGACGTGCGTGACACCACCCGAGCCGGAGATCAGCACCTGCATCACGGCAAGCTGGTGCATGGTCGGTTGCGTGTGGGCGACGTCGTCGTGGCAGCCATTGATGCCCCACGCCGGCAGGCTATCGCCTGCAACCATTCCGCCACCCACCTCCTGCACGCGGCTTTGCGCGAGGTGCTGGGCCCGCATGTGGAGCAGCGCGGTTCCTTGGTTGCGGATGACCGGCTGCGGTTCGACTTCACCCATCCCAAGCCCGTTGCCGCCGCCGAGCAACGTCGCATTGAGGCTATCGTCAACGAGCGCATCCGCGAAAACTCGCGGGTTCAGACCCGCGTCACGACGTTCGACGACGCCGTCGCCGCCGGCGCAATGGCCCTCTTTGGCGAGAAGTACGGCGACAGCGTGCGACTGCTGACGATGGGCGGGGCTTTCTCGGTCGAGCTCTGCGGCGGCACGCACGTTAGCCGCACGGGCGACATTGGCCTCTTAAGGCTCGTCTCGGAAACCGGCATCGCCGCGGGCGTGCGGCGCGTCGAGGCACTCACCGGGGCGCGTGCACTCGACTGGATCGACGATACCGACGAGCGGCTCGCAGAGGTTGCATCCTTGGTGCGGGGCAATCGTGACGACGTTCAGGACAAGGTGCAGCAGCTCGTCGAACAGAACCGCGCCTTGCGCAAGGAAATCGAGGCGTTGCGAACGTCGCAGTCGGCCAATCGCGCCTCCGACCTCGAACGGGACGCGGTGCTGGTCGATGGCGTCAAGGTGGTGGCGGCGACGGTGGACGCCGAGGGCAAGGCGCAACTCGCCATGCTGGACTCTCTGAAGCAGCGACTTGGCAGTTGCGTGATCGTGCTGGGCCACGCTGGCGAGCGCGTCAGCCTGATCGCCGGCGTGTCCAAGGACCTCACCGAACGGGTTACCGCTGGCGATGCCGTGCGTTTCGTCGGCGCCGCCGTGGGCGCGAAGGGCGGAGGGCGCCCCGACATGGCCCGGGCCGGGGGCGGCGATCGCCCCGAAGCGCTGCACGGCATTCTTGGCGATGTGCCCGAATGGGTGCGCGAGCAGCTTGCCCAAGGCCAGTGACCGCCGCCGGTTCATGACCGCCCCGTAGAAAGAAAATGGCCTTTTACGTGCAGAAATTCGGCGGCACGTCCGTCGGCAGCGTCGAACGCATCAACGCCGTGGCGAACCGGGTGGCCGGCTTCGTGCGCGGCGGCGATCGCGTGGTGGTGGTTGTGTCCGCCATGAGCGGCGAGACCAACCGGCTCGAAGCGCTAGGTGGCGAGGTCCTGCGCGGGCCTCCGAGCGAAACGCAAGCACGCGAGATGGACGTGCTGCTCTCGGCGGGAGAACAAGCGTCCATCGCCTTGGTGGCAATGGCCCTCACGCGGCAGGGGTGCCCGGCACGTTCCTACCTTGGCGATCAGGTTCGCATTCGCACCGACGCCAACCACATGAAGGCGCGCATCGAGAGCATCGACACCGAATGCCTGCTGGCGGACCTGGATCGCGGCGTCACGCCAGTTGTGGCGGGCTTCCAGGGCAGGAACGAGAGTGGCGACATCACCACCTTCGGTCGGGGCGCGTCCGACACCACGGCGGTTGCGGTTGCCGCGGCTCTGGGCGTTGACGAGTGCCGCATCTACACCGACGTGCCGGGAGTCTTCACCGCCGACCCGCGCATCGTCCCGGACGCACGGCGGCTCGACTCCGTGACATTCGAGGAGATGCTGGAGCTTGCGAGCCTTGGCTCCAAGGTGCTGCACGCTCGCTCGGTGGAGTTTGTCGGTAAGTACGGCGTGCCGATGCGCGTGTTGTCGAGTTTCGAGGAAGGGCTTGGGACGTTGGTGACGACGGAGGATCAGGACATGGAACAGCCGGTTGTATCGGCCATCGCCCATACTCGCGACGAGGCCAAGCTCACCGTGCAGGGGGTGCCTGACGTGCCCGGCGTCGCCTCGCGTATCCTGGGCCCCGTGGGCGAAGCGTCAATCGAGGTGGACATGATCGTGCAGAACGTGGGCGCCGACGGGCTCGCCGATTTCACGTTCACCGTGCGCCGCGCCGACTACGAGCGTGCGCGGGAGATTGTCGAATCGGTGCAGGGCGAATTGGAGGCGAGGGCGGTCACGGGGGACGATCGCATCGCCAAGGTCTCGGCGGTCGGGGTGGGGATGCGCTCCCATGCCGGCGTCGCCACGCGCATGTTCGATGCGCTGGCAGCCAAGAACATCAACATCCTCATGATCTCCACCTCGGAGATCAAGATTTCGGTCGTGGTGGACGAACACAGCTTGGAAGCTGCGGTCAATGCCATGCACGATGCGTTTGAGCTTGGTGCCGATGCAACAGCCTGACCGTGCCGCTGCAGTCGGCATTGCCTGCTCGTCGGCACAATTGGTCGACGCTGGAACGGTGAGCGCGATCCAGGAACGCTACGACCACGACGGGTTCGTCATCCTGCGGGGCTACGCTTCCGCTTCAGACCTGGAGCAGCTTGGCTGCCACGCCGAGGCGACGGTGCAGCGGCTGGCGGCAGCGAGTGCGCGGGCCGGCCATCCGCCGAGCGACATCCGCAAGAACCTGCAGGCGGATAATCCTTGGCTGGCGGAACAATTGGCCTCCGGCGTGCATGTTCCGCTCATGAGGACGCTCATCGGCGACGAGCTGGAGCCGGCTACGGCTGCGTGGTTCGACCGTCCGCCGGGTTCGACGACCGGCATCAAGCCCCACATCGATGGCGGCGGCCGAGGCTCGGGCGCCGTTGGTGCCACCATCTGGATCGCTCTCGATGCCGCCGACCGACGCAATGGCTGCCTCTACTACAGCAGCGGCTCGCACCGGATGCAGCACCCGGACGGGATTTACATCGAAGGCTTCGACACCGAGACGAATGCTGTCCCCATCGAGGTCGAACCCGGCGATGCCGCCATCCACAGCGCGCTGACGGTGCATTGGTCGGGCACCAACCCCTCTCGGCGCCTCCGCCGGGCGGTGTCGTTCTTCTATTGGGGCGCCCGCAGCCACGCGGCGTTCACGGCGAGGATGGCGCGCAAGAAGGCACCGTAGGCTGCATTCAGCGCGAGTAGCGCTTGCCGGGAACGCAGACCTGCACCCGCCCCGGCAGTGGAAGCCCGACAAGCCTTCGGCGCGCGCCCGCGCTCTCCATCAGCGCGGTTGTTTTGCAGGGGCAACCGTCGCATTTTGGGCGCAAACGCGGTTTGATGGTGGTTTCGTCGCCGGAGCCCTTTCCATGCAGCAAGTTCGTTCAGCCGTGCATCGTTTCGCCGGCCTCGTTGCCGTTGCCCTGTGTGTAACGGCACTTGCCGATGTGTCGCCTGCGCGTCTTGCTCGGCTGGATGGGTTCCTCGATGGGTACGCCGCCGAGGGGCGCTTTGCCGGGGCGGTGTTGCAGGTGACCCACGACGGGGACACGGTGTATCACCGGGCGGTGGGCTTTCGGGACATGGAAGCTGGTGCCGCGATGCAGCCGGACTCGATTTTCCGGATCGCGTCGATGTCCAAGGCCGTAGTCAGCACCGCGGTGCTGATGCTGCAAGAGCGCGGTGCCTTGGTCATCACGCAACCGTTGGCGGACTTCCTGCCAGAGTACGCAGCCACCAAGGTTGCCGTGGCGGGCGAAGATGGCTACGAAGTGGTGGATGCCGCCCGGCCCATCACGATTCGAGACCTCCTCACGCACACCGCGGGGATTGGCTACGGCTACGGTGCCGCGGCTGAGGAGTGGCAAGCTGCCGGCATCCAGCATTGGTACTTCGGCCACCGTGACGAACCCATCCGCGAGACCGTGCGCCGCATGGCGGCATTGCCGATGGACGCGCAGCCGGGCGAACGTTGGGTATATGGCTACAACACGGACATTCTCGGTGCGGTGGTGGAGGCGGCGAGCGGGCAAGCTCTCGACGCCTTCCTCGCGGCCGAGGTCTTCGAACCCCTAGGCATGGTGGACACCTCGTTCTACCTGCCGGCCGAGAAGGCGGAGCGTCTCGCGCTGGTGTACGCGCGGAATGACGAGGGCGCAATCGAGGTAGCTGCCGACAACACGCCCTCACACGGCCAGGGCCACTATCTCGAAGGCCCGCGGGCGAGTTTCTCCGGCGGCGCAGGGCTTCTCTCCACCAGCGCCGACTACACCCGCTTCCTCGAGGCGATGCGCCGAGGTGGTGAACCGATCCTCGGGCGCAAGTCGGTGGAACTCATGACGGTGAATCACCTTGGCGAGCTGCCGAATCTAGCGCCCGGAACCGGCTTTGGCCTCGGCTTCGCGGTGCGGGTCGATCCTGCCGGTGCGGGACAGCTTGGTTCGGTTGGCGAGTTCTCCTGGGGCGGTGCCTACCACACCCAATACTGGGTCGATCCGGCCGAACAGCTGACAGTCGTATACATGACGCAGACCCTTCCAGCTACGGGCCTTGACGACTTTGCCAAGATTCGCGCGCTCATCTATCAGGCAGTGGAGTAGGCCGATGGCGTGTGGTTGCAGCGGCTCTGTGAAGGCGGGTCAGTCGACGGGGCTAGGCACCGTGCGGCGGCGACCGGACGGTCACCACATCGTGGTGTTTGAGCGCCCGGTGCGCCACTCGGTGGAACGAGTGTGGTCTGCGGTCACCGCGCCGGAGGAACGCGCGGTGTGGGCACCCGGCATCCGCTTCGATCCGGCGCCGGACGCACGCTTCGACATCTGGTTCGGCGACGATTGCGAAGGCCCGTCCCATGTGTCGGGCCACTTATCGAACTTTCGCCCGCCTCGCAGCATCGCCCTCGGCTCGATTGCAATCGAGCTGGCACCCGCCCCGTCGGGGTGCGTGATCCAATTCTCGGACGTGCTCTGGTTCGACAACAAGCGCACGAAGGTCGATTTCGCCAATGCCGTGCTGGCCGGGTGGCATCGCTTTCTCGACACGCTCGAAATCTGGCTGAACGAAGGCCGGCCGGCGTTGGACTTGCCGGAACCGGACTATGCGAGGGCTTTCGTTGAAGGGCGCGACTCTTTAGGGAGCCTTTGAGCAAGTCCGGACCGGAGGTGCTCGCCTGCGCGAGCATTTGGGCCTTCGTTCGCGTGCGTTACTATCCTCGCCAGCAAGAAGACTCGGGGACATCCAAATGTCGCAGTTCTCGGCAAAGGCAACCAAAAAGCGTTACATGGAGGAACTCGATCCGGTCGAGTTCATCGGCGTGATCGAGGAGGGCGGGCGCAAGTTCAACGAGGAGTGCGACCGGCTCGGCATCTCCCGCGTGAGGATGCTCGACGGGAAGACGGTGCTCTACCATCCCGATGGATCGCACACGCCGATGCCGGAGCCCTACGACCGCGAAGCGGTGATGGCCATCTTCAGCCAATACAAGGTGTCCCTCGATGGCATCCGCTACCACTGACGGGCCGCGCTTCACCATATTCGCGGGGCCGAACGGGTCCGGCAAGTCCACAGCCTACCTTCGCTTTCTGGAGGCAGGCTACGATGCCGGCGAATACCTGAACCCGGACGACATCGCCAAGGAACTTGGGGCGGTTTCGGCTGCTCCAGCCGTCATCGACCTGCGCGCCGGTCGGGAAGTGATCCGGCGCAGCCGCGACCTGATGCGGGCTAGGCGTCCCTTCGTGCGCGAAACGACCTTGTCGAGCCGAGAGATACTGCGCAGCGTGTCGGCGGCGGCGGATGCAGGCTACCGCGTCGTCATGGTGTTTGTCGCCCTTGGCTCAACAGCGGTAACCAAGACGCGAGTCGCCCTGCGCGTGGTGAGCGGCGGGCATGACATACCGGAGGAGGCCCAAGACCGTCGCTTCGGTCGGTCCTTCGACAATGCACCCAAGGTGGCGCGCATTGCCCATGCTGCGTACTTCCTGGACAACTCCGGGTCGCAGCACCGACTGGTCGCAGCCGTGCGCGGTGGAACCACTACCTTTCTGGATGCACAACAAGCACAGTGGGTTATGCGGGCGACGTCAGGGCTACCCCAAGCCGCCTCTCTGCTTTCCCGTGCAGATGCGCTGACGCAGCTCCGCGAGGCAGAGCGATTGGACACGTCGCTTGAGGTGCGGGAAGAGCGAGCCGTCTATCGCGCCCGAGCGGCCTCAGCCGAGGTTTCCTAGCGCTCAGAACACCAACTCGTAGGGGCGGGGCTTTGTCCCCGCTCGCGTTGAAGTGAGGGGTTCGGAGTTCCCACCCCGCCGGGGACGCCGAGTCGCTGACGCGGCAGGAACTGACGCCGGCCACGCGCCGCGACGGCGACCTTGGGGCGAGTACTTGGGGGAGGGCATCTTGCCCTCCCACGCGCCGCGAGGCGCGGTCCGTGCGTGCCTGTTGCGTCCACCCTGAGCCGCGCGCCTGTCGGCGCGTGCGAGGGCGGGATGCCATCGCCCCCAAGGCCCTCGCTTCGAGTCGAATTCGCGAAATATCCATGGGTTACGAGATTTGTTCCACTACGAGGGAAGGCATCCTGCCTTCCTGATGCGCGCCAGCGCACCTGCTTCATTGTGGCAGTTGGAAAAGCGCCTGTCGGCGCTTGTGGAAGGCAGGATGCCTTCCCTCCGAGGCCGGCGTCCTCGGCGGGGTGGAAGCTACAAGCTGCGTTCTGCGGCGCGAGCTCGTAGCACCAAAGCAAGTTAGCTGAGCCGCAACGGCAGTGATCGGAGACGCCGCCCTGTCGCCGCAAATACGGCGTTGGCCACCGCCGGTGCAATCGGCGGCAGGCCCGGCTCGCCAACGCCGGTAGGTTCCCCGTCGCTGTCGATTAGCACGACCTCCACCGATGGGGCTTCGTCCATGCGCAGGATCGGGTAGTCGTGGAAGTTGCTTTCGCGGATGGCGCCGTCCACGAGTTCCAGATTACCGTGTAAGGCGGCCGTGAGGCCGTACATGACCGATCCTTCCATCTGCGCCTTGACGATGTCCGGATTGATGGCGATACCGCAGTCGAGCACGCACAGCACACGGTGGACGCGGATTTCGTTGCCCTCCACGGACACTTCCGCCACCTCGGCCACGTCGGTGCTGAAGGAGTGGTGCGCCGCAAAGCCGAGATGGCGTCCGGGTGCGGGGTGCATGGCCGCCATGCGTTCGCCAGCAACGCGGATCACCCGGTTCAGCCTCGGATTGTTCTGGGTGTGTCGCAGCCGGAACGCCACCGGGTCCTGGCCGCTCTTGGCTGCCAACTCGTCGATCATCGACTCCTTGGCAAACGCCGTGTAGGAATGCCCCACCGAACGCCAGAAGGTGAGCGGCAGGCCATGATCGCGGGTGACGTGGCGCACATCGACGTGGCGGGCCTCGTAGTCTTCGAACAGCCCCTCGACGCTGGAGCCGTCCACCACCCAGCCGCCGAAGGCGTGGTCGGCGAGGCCCACAGCGAGGCCAATCACGCTGTCGCCGATTGCCGTTGGAAGTAGCCCCGGCATGGCATTGGCGATGGTGTCGGGGGTGATGTTGCCGCCGACCCGCTTGGCCTGCCATGTCAGCATGTTGCCCTCGCCATCGAGCCCCGCCTTGATGCGCATGAGCGAGGCGGGACGGAAGAGGCCATGCCGGATGTCGTCTTCGCGGGTCCACAACAGATGAATTGGCTTGCCGGTCGCGGCGGCAACCTGCGTCGCTTCGACGACGTGCGTGAGGGTGCCCCTGCGACCGAAGGCACCGCCGAGCCAAGTGTTGTGAGCACGCACCTTGTCCTTGTCGAGGTTCGCGTAGCGCGCCACCAGGCCTTGGGCGGCACCGATGCCTTGCGTGCCCGACCAGACGTCGGCTTCGTCGCCCTCGATGCGAACCACCGCGTTCATGGGTTCCATGGGCGCGTGCGCGAGATAGGGTGCCCAATACTGGCCTTCGACGACGGTTTCAGCATCGGCCATCGCGGCTTCGATGTCCTCTGCTTCCTCGGCGACGAGCCCTTCTTCGTTCTCCATCGCGGCCCGATAGTCGGCCTTGATGTCGGCGGTGCTGAGGCCCCCGAGTTCAGGAAGGTCCCAATCGACTTCTAGTGCATCTGCAGCCTTGCGCGCCTGCCAAAACTCCTTCGCCACGACAGCAACGCCGCTCGCGATCTCCACCACATCGGTGACGCCTGGCGCGGACAGTGCGGCGGCCTTGTCGAGGTCCCGCAGCGTGCCGCCAACAACCGGGCAGCGCTTGACCACGGCGTGGTGCATGTCGGGAATGTCGATGTCGATTCCGTAGGTGGCCGTACCAGTGGCCTTGGCCATCCCATCGACGCGCGGGAAGTCCTTGCCGATGTACTTGAACGCACTTGCCGGCTTGAGCGGCGGCGCAGCTTCGGGGATTTCCAGCGCGGCTGCGGCGGTGGCGAAGTCGCCATAGGGGCGCCGGATGCCATCGGCCACGACATGTCCGTCGTCGGTGGCGAGTGCACCGACCGGCAGTCCGAGTTCCCGAGACGCCGCCTGCAGCAGCAAATCGCGGCACTGGGCGCCCAACTCGCGCAGTGGCAGGTAGTGGCCTCGCACGGATGTGCTCCCGCCGGTGATCTGCACGCCGAAAATGGGATTGGCGTATTCCTCGTGCGGCCCGGCGAAGACGATGTCCATGTTCCAAGGCGCCACGTCGAGCTCTTCGCCGATGATGGTGGCGAGCCCCGTGGTTACGCCTTGGCCCATCTCGTCGCGAGGGCAGAAGAAGCGCACTACATTGTCCGGAGTGACTTCCAGGAAGGCGTTGGGAACGAACGAGCCCGCCTCTGGCGTGACCGGCGGTCGGCTCGCGCCACAGCCAGCAAGGCTCACGCCGACGACCAGCCCGCCACCGGCGAGACCGGTGGTGGTGAGGAACTTGCGCCGAGAGAGGTTCACGCCGCTCATGTCGTGACCTCCTCGGCAAGTTCGCTGCCCGCGGCGTCGCTCGCAACCGCCAGAATCGCTTTCTTGATCCGTGGATAGCACCCGCAGCGGCAGATGTTGCCGGCCATGCCCTGCTCCACTTCCTCCTCGCTGGGGTTCGGGTTGTGGGCGAGGAGGGCGGCTGCCGACATGATCTGCCCAGGCTGGCAATAGCCGCACTGGAGCACGCTCTGCTCGTGCCAAGCCGTTTGCAGCGGATGCGGACTTGCCGGGGTACCGAGCCCTTCGATGGTAGTGACGCTCTCTCCCTGCACGGCGGCCAGCGGCGTGATGCAACTGCGCACCGCTTCCCCATCCACATGCATGGTGCAGGCGCCGCATTGCCCCATCCCGCAACCATACTTCGAGCCCTTGAGCTTGAAGCTGTCGCGGACGACCCAAAGCAAGGGCGTATCCGGCGCCGCATCCGTGCGAACGCGCTCGCCGTTCAACGTGAACTCGATCATGCAAGGGCCTCCTCAAGGGGTCGCCGCATTGTACCTACGGGTGTCCGGAGGGGCGCGAAGTCGGGATCGCAAACGGCCCTGCATGCGTGCAGTTTCACCTCGATTTTCGGGGCCGCGGGGACATGATGTCCGTCGCCCACCCGTGATGTGGTCCTTCCCGCACTGTAGGCTCATGCGAACACAGGGGCCGCAAAAATCGGAGGCAAGTGTTGACCAGCTACCACCCACACCACGTTCACCTGATGAGCCACGACGCCATGGCTGCCGGGGCGTACTACCAGCGCATGTTCGGCGCCGAACTCGAGCCGTCCAAGGGCGCCAACGGACTACCCCGGGCAAACCTGACGCTTGGCGGTCAGGTCATCCTGATCTCCACCGTGACCAAGGAGGTGTCACGCACCGCAGCCGGGCCACACAGTTGCCTCGGCCTTGATCACATCGGCCTCGGCGTCGACGACCTGCCGGCCGCGATCGCAGAGCTCGAGGCCAAGGGCGCCGAGTTCCTGATGAAACCCAGGGACGGCCGGGGACGCATCGCCTTTGTCATGGGTCCCGACCGCGTCAGCATCGAACTGGTGCAGCGGCCCAAGCCGGCTTGACCCCATATGGCTACGGGGAATATCTAGCTGATGGCGTCCCGCGAGTCCCTGCGGAACCGGGCGCTGACGGGCTCGTTACCGACGCGGCACAGGTTGGCCAGGTGGATGCGTAGCAGGTCGCCGGAGTACGCGACTGACTCGAACGCCTCGGAGCGCTTCCGCCGCCCCGGTGGCAGCGCGAATCCCAGGCCCGGCGAGGCCACTCGCGCGAAACGACTTGGTTGATCTATTGGCGGAGAGGGAGGGATTCGAACCCTCGATAGGGGTTACCTATACACACTTTCCAGGCGTGCTCCTTCAGCCGCTCGGACACCTCTCCGATGGGTGGCGACCCGCCCAGCCACACTCCGGCACCCGATTCCGCTGCTACCGTTGCTCCCTTCCGGGCCTGGCGGGGTTCACAGTTTGTCGTCGCGAAGGGACCGGTTGGGCCACCATCGATGCCCTTCGTGGGCAAACCCAAGCTTACGGCGTTTGGCCGCGAAAATGAACCACGTGACGCTGGGGGAGTGGATCTGGTTTGGCTCGGTCGAAGTCGGTTAACGCTGCGCCCAGCCGCCGGAGAAGGGGAAGGCTTGGCCGACCAGGAAGCCGCATTCGTCGCTGGCGAGGAACAGGGCGAACATGGCGTCTTCGCGGGGGGTGCCCAGGCGGCCGGCAGGGACCTGACGCCTGAGCGAAGCCACGAAGGACTCCTTCTGCATGAGTTCGGGTGGGTAGTAGTCGGGGTTTTCGACGTAGTTCTGGGCGATGAGGTTCACCTGCACGTTGTGGGGGGCGACCTCTACGCCCACCGCTTGCACATAGCCCACTTGCGCCGCGCGGGCGGCGGAATAGGCGGCCACGGTCCTGAGGCCGCGCAGGGCGGTGGCGCTGCCGTACACGACGATCTTGCCGGCGCGGCGTTCGATCATCTGCGGCAGGACCGCTTGGGTGAGCCAATGTAGCGGATGCACCATCAGGTCGAAGGGCGTGCGCCAATCGGTGTCTGCAAGCTCCGTCACCGGTGTGCCGCTGAAGTTGGGCGAGGCAAGGTTCGCCACCAGAACATCGACCCGGCCGCTTTCGGCGATGAGTTGCCGACAGGCGTCGGGGGTGTCCAGGGCGCGGCTGTCGGCGACCACGTGTGCGCCTTCCTCGCGAAACACCTCCGTGGTGATGGGCCCCATGAAATCGTCCGCCTGCGTCACCACCACGCGCTTGTCTTGCAGTCTTCCTGACACGTCATTGCTCCTGGTTTGATCGGGTGGCCGCGAAGCGAAAGATCTCGCCCTGGCCCGTTTCCGTATGTCCGTGCATCCGGTCGCCGTCGACGACGGCGGTCATCAATATGGGGAAGGGCACCAGAAAGCGCAGGAACAGGGCTCGACCGCGCACTGCGACGGTTTCGGCCTGCGGCGAGGCGAGTTGCGATTGGGCGGTCGCCACGAGGCGGTCGCCGTCCCTCGCAAGCGTGATGACGCGGGCCGCGGCCGGGTCGGTGGCTATTTCGCCTTCCACGCGGCGGGTGGATACCTCCCATCGGACGCCCTCCATGACATCCACGTCCCAGCGTCCAACCACGTCGGCGTCTGGGCCGGAGGCGCTGCCGGGGTCCTGCAGCAGTGTGACCCAGGCGGACTCCGGCGGCATGTGCTGCAGCATGCCGCTGTACACAACGCCGTGCGGCGCCTGCAGCACGGTGGCGAGAATGGAAAAGTCCTGGTCGCATTCACGGGCCTGACGCAGGAGACGCCGGAAGCTGCGGATGTACTCCTCCGTGAGCCCCTTGCGGTTGGGCGTGCCGAAAAAGAGGGACTCGCCGCCATTGACGACGCCGAAGTGCTCGTCCCTGAGCATCTCGTAGCGCTCCACGAGAAGGCGTGGGAAAAACTCGTAGTCGCCGGCCGCATGTGTCAGCCAGCGGCGTTCCATCTCCTCGTCCGGGGCATTCCCTTCGCTCGCGAGCATGGCGCCCAAGAGGTTGCCGGTCTGGCGCCGCACGTTGTCGGCGATTAGGAAGAACGCCTGCTGGCGGGCGGTGAGGGCAGCTTCCTCCATCGCTCGCGCCTGCTGCTCGGAGAGCAGGTTCGAGCGTTCCATCTCGTCTCGGTTGCGGGCGATTTCCTCCTGCTGGACGAAGAGTCCGAGAACCAGCCAGAGGAAGGCCACCGGCGCGAAGAACCCTTCCAGGAAGCCGCCGATGGTGTCTGCATCGTGGCTGAAGAACTCCCAGCCGCCGGCGCTGGCGATGTAGGCGATTCCGCCCAGAATCCACAGCGCCGTGAGCAGCACGCCGCCCCAAATGCGTGGGTCCCAGTCCGGCAACAGGCGTTTTTGCGGTTCCGAGTCGCGGCTCACGTTGCGTCTTTGTCAGGCCTTTCAAGCGGCCCCTATGCTACATTCGCTCGCCTTCGCCAAGGCGACCAAACAAGGGGAGTAGCGCATGAGCGGGTTCGACAGCATTGAATACGAGGTGGAGGACGGTCGCGCCCGCATCACCCTGAACCGGCCGGAGAAGCTCAACGCGCTCTCGCTCAAGCTTCAGTCGGAACTGAACGAGGCGCTGTGGGAGGCGGACAACAACATCGACGTGCATTGCGTCATCCTGCGCGGCGCCGGGCGAGCCTTCTCGGCCGGCTACGACCTCACCGGAGCCGACGGCAACATTCCCGTCTCCCGCGTGCAGTCGCAGGAGAACAACTACCGCGGTGGCCGCAGCATCGACGACGATGCTTGGCAACTCGAGCGCGCCCAGCGCTACCGCATGGCGCTGTTCGACATGCACAAGCCCACCATTGCGCAGGTACACGGCTACTGCCTCGCCGGCGGCACCGATGTGGCGCTGCTGACGGACATGATCATCTGCACCGACGACGCCCTGTTCGGCTTTCCGCCCGCCCGCGACCTCGGCGCCTTGCCGAACAACATGTGGCTCTACAACGTCGGTCCGCAATGGGCCAAACGCCTCATGCTCACGGGCGACATGATCTCGGGTGCAGAAGCCCAGCAGATCGGCCTCGTGCTGAAAGCCGTGCCGAAGGAGCACTTGGAGGCCGAGGTGGAGCAGCTCGCCGACCGCCTTTGCCTCATCGACCCAGACCTCCTCTCCACCAACAAGCGCATCATCAACATGGGCCTCGAACTCATGGGCGCCCGCACCCTGCAGCGCATGGCCGCGGAAAACGACGTGCGCGGCCACAACGCCAAAGCCGCCGACGGCTTCCGCCAAGCCGTGGCGGAGAAGGGCTTGCGTGATGCATTGCGCGAGCGCGACGGCAAGTTCGGTGACGGGCGCGTGCGGGTGAACGGGCCGGAAATCCGGGACGAGAAGGGGCATTTGGTGTAGGCGCCATTGCGTCTTGCCCAAACGCAGATTGCTGGGCTGGGCTATCCGACAGGGCGCTCCTTACGTGCTTTTCGATACTTGGCCCGTGCCGCAGCCCTCCGCCACGATGGTGCGCGCGCAACGCACGACATGACTTGCCTGTCCCAGCGTCTGGGCTGTTTGCGTTCCCGCCCTAGCGGAATTAACGTGGATGCCAGCTAACTGCTAGGTCGGTGGACAAGGACGCATGGGAGTCAAGCGGGCCTATTTCGTCAGGGCTTGTTGGGATGAGGACGCGGAGGTGTTCTGGTCGGAGAGCGACATCAAGGGCCTGCACATCGAAGCGGCGACGTTAGAGGAGTTCCAAGACCTCGTCGGGGAACTCGCGCCTGACCTGATCTTCGAGAATCACCTTCGCCATGAAGAGCTTGGCGCAACGCCATTGAAGGACTTGATTCCGTCGGTTGTACTGCGAGCCCCCGAGTTCGGCGCTAGCAGCGCGTGAGAGGTGGCAGAAGGCTATTACCGAGCGGTGACCGCCGAGCTTTCGCGGCTTGGGTTCAGGCGCGTCAGAGGCGGCAAGGGTTCTCATGAGAAGTGGCGGCTCGAAGGTGCCATGGCGGTGACCGTCCCGCGGCATTTGAAGAGCCGTCACACCGCCAACGCGATCCTGCGAGATGCTGGGAGCCAGAAACGGCTCTGAACGCCGGCGAAGTTGGCCCTGCGCCCAACGCGCGTGAGTGTTCGTTAAATCGCCGGCTACGGGTAAGATGCGGGAACGGACCCGACGGCAGCGTCGGGAGAAGACGCGCAGGGAGGGGCGATGTACGAAGAGATTCTCTATGAGGTGGATGACTCGGTGGCGGTCATCACCATGAACCGGCCGGAGACGCTGAATGCGTTGACGGATCGGACGCAGGCGGAGATTCGCCATGCGCTTGATCAGTCGGAGCGTGACGAGGACGTAATCGGGTCGGTGATCACCGGGGCAGGGCGGGGCTTCTGTTCGGGCGTCGACATGAACGCGCTTGGGAAGATGAGCGAGGCTGGGAAGCGGCTGGGGGAGAGCTATTCCAACCTGGCGGCCGACCCTGGAAATCCCGATGACGACCCGAACTTCGAGGTGGGGGCGACGTACTTTCTGGGCTTGCGCAAGCCGCTGATCGCGGCCATCAACGGCGCCTGTGCGGGGCTCGGCTTCAGCTATGCGGTGTTCTGCGACCTTCGTTTCGTAGATCGCAATGCGCGCTTCGCCACGGCGTTTTCGCAGCGCGGGTTGATCGCCGAGCATGGGACGAGTTGGATCCTGCCGAGGCTGATCGGCCCAGCCAACGCCCTCGACATCCTGTGGACGGGACGCAAGTTCGATGGTGAGGAAGCTGGGCGGATCGGCCTTGCGAATCGCGTCTGCGAGCCGGGCGAGTGCGTCAACGATGCGGTGGCGTATCTGCAGGAAATCGCCACCACGGCGGCGCCGAACTCGCTGATGATGATGAAAAAGCAGATCTACCGCCACCTGAACGCAGAGCTGCGCGGGGCGATGGACGAGTCCAACGTCTGGATGGACGAAAGCCTCGCACGGGGAGACTTCAAGGAAGGGGTGGCTTCGTTTGTGGAGCGACGGCCGCCAAACTTCTCGCGAGTTGCGGTGAAGTAGCCCCCTCGGAGGGAAGGCATTCTGCCTTCCCTAGCGCATGAGGAAGGCCACCCGAAGAAGGGCGACGCATGCGTCGCCCCTACGGCCCGGGACATGACCGACACCTTCCTGTAGGGGCGACGCATGCGTCGCCCTGTCCGGCAGCCGGGTGCGCCGCCAAGTCCGACAGACTGCTAGCGCTCCCTGACGGGCGCGTCAGCAGTTCGCTAACGCGAACTGCTGGCCTTCGGGCTCGCATTCGCTCGCGCCTTCGGCTAGCGCGCCGCGAGGCGCTGTTCGTTTCTCTGGCCAAGGAATGCGCCTGTCGGCGCAAGGGAAGGCAGAATGCCTCCCTCCGAGGGCCTTCGCTTCGATCTGCGCTTGACGAATCCATCGTATCATCGCGCCCCCTATGGAAGTCCTCCAACTCCTCATCAGCGGCGTGTCGCAAGGCTGCGTCTATGGCCTGATTGCGCTCGGCTTTGTGCTGATCTACAAGGCCACCGAGATGGTCAATTTCGCGCAGGGCGACATCATGATGCTCGGCGCGTTTGTGGCCTTCAGCTTGGGCAACCTTGCCGGATTGCCATTCGTGGTGGTGTTCGTGCTGACGCTCGTCATCATGGGCGCGCTGGGGATGGCGCTCGAGCGCGGACTCTTGCGGCCCATGATCGGCGAGCCGCCGTTTGCGGTGCTGATGCTCACCATTGGGCTCGGCTTCGTCATCCGCGCCATCGCCGGGGCCATCTGGGGCAACCAGCCGCGGGCGCTCGACTCGCCGTTTGCGGGGGAGATCGTGGAGCTCGGTGGCCTCATCATCGGCTACGAGAACATCGCCATCGTTGTTGGCACGGCGCTCCTGTGCGCGCTCCTGTTCCTGTTTTTCCGCTTCACGCGCATCGGCATCGCCATGCAGGCGGCGTCACAGAACCAGCTTGCGGCGTTCTACCTCGGCATTCCGGTGAAGCGGGTGTTCTCGCTCGTATGGGGCATTTCGGCCGCCATTGCGGCGGCGGCGGGGATTCTCGTGGCGCCGGTGTCGTTGATCGATCCGCTCATGGGGCTGGTGGGAATCAAGGCGTTCGCCGCCGCCATCGTCGGCGGCTTCGGCAGCCTGCCCGGAGCCATCGTTGGCGGACTCATCATCGGCATCGCGGAGCAGTTCGTGGGGCTGTATCTGCCGGCGGGGCTTTCCGAGGTGAGCGCTTTCGTGATCCTGCTGGCGATGCTGTTCCTGCGCCCGGAAGGCATCTTCGCGACGTTGCAGCAGAAGAAGGTGTGACGGGCCGTGCGCTTCGTTCTCAAGACCAACTACGGCCAGGACGTCAACCTGTTCCTGCACGGTGGGCAGCGATTCTGGTATGGCCTGCTCGCGGTCGTGGCGCTGGCCGCGCCGCTTGGGCTCGACACCTTCTATCTCGGCGAGTTCGCGCTCGTGTACATCTGGGCCATCGCCGGGGTCGGGCTCATGCTGCTGGTGGGATACACGGGGCTCGTGAGCCTGGGCCACGCCGCGTTTCTGGCCATCGGCGCCTACAGTCATGCGGTGCTGCTGGAAAAGGGCGTGCCGTTCTTCGTCTCGGTGCCGTTGGCGACGGCGTTCTGCGCGGTGGTGGGATACATCGTCGGGTTGCCGGCGCTGCGCATGACCGGCATCTACCTTGCCGTGGCGACCCTCGCCTTCGAGCGCATTGCGGCGTGGGTGATCGAGCATTGGGAGTCGGTCACCGGCGGGCACTTCGGCATGAGGGTGCCCGAGGCGCAGGTGTTCGGTTTGCCGCTCGACACTCCGGTCACCTTCTACTACCTGTGCCTCGTGGTGCTCGCGCTTTGCCTCCTCGCCGCGATGAACCTGCTGCGCTCGCCCACTGGGCGCGCCTTCATCGCCGTGCGGGATTCGGAGATCTCCGCCCAGAGCATGGGCATCGACCTCGCCCGCACGAAGTGCTCGGCCTTTGCCATCTCCGCGGGATTCACGGGCCTCGCCGGCAGCCTGTTCGCCCACAAGATCGGCTATCTCGCGCCGGACGCCTTCACCGTCCAGACCTCCATCCAGTTGCTGCTTATGGTGGTTGTGGGAGGGCTGGGGTCCTTGCACGGCGTCATCTACGGCGCGATTTTCTTGGGCCTGCTGCCGCAGGTGATCGCCTTTGGGCGCGACGTGCTGCCTTCGGCAATTGGGGAGATTCCGGGCCTCGAACCCGGCTTGTTCGGGCTCATCCTCGTCTTGTTCCTCATCTTCGAGCCGCTCGGCATCTACGGGCGCTGGGTGAAGATTCGGCTCTGGTTCGACGAGTTCCCGCTCTATCGCAAGGCCACCTACAAGCGCCAGCGCAGCTATCTGCGCACGGAACGGGTGCGCTAGATGAACGCTTTGGTTGCAACGCACCTTGTGGCGAGCGGCCTGGGGGGGAGGGCATCTTGCCCTCTCACGCGCCCGAAGGGCGCGCACGCTGCAAGGAATGACGCGCCTTCGGCGCGTTGGGAGGGCAAGATGCCCTCCCCCCAAGGGTCGGCGTCACCATGAGTTTGTTGACAGCCGAGAATCTCTCGCTCAGCTTCGGTGGCGTTCATGCGGTGCGGGAGGTTTCGTTCGCCATCGAGCCTGGGGAGGTGTTCAGCATCATCGGCCCCAACGGCGCCGGCAAGACCACCATCTTCAATCTGGTCAGCCGCTTCTACGATGCCGACGCTGGCGCCATGAGCTTCGACGGCACCGACATCATTTCGGTGCCGACCCATCGCATCGCCGCGCTTGGCATCGCTCGCACGTTCCAGAACACGGAGCTCTTCGAGCACGAGACGGTGCTGACCAACCTCCTCATCGGCCAGCATGTGCATCGCGAAACCTCGCTCGTGGCCGACTTCCTGTTCCTGCCGAGAGCGCGCAGGCAGGAGCTCGAGTTCCGCCGCAAGGTGGAGGACGTAATTGACCTTTTGGACCTGCAGCGCTATCGCGAGCAGCCCATCGGTGGCCTTCCCTACGGCGCCCGCAAGATGGTGGAGATCGCTCGGGCGCTGTGCCTGTCACCCAAGCTCCTGATGCTCGACGAGCCGTCTTCTGGCCTCAACCCCGAGGAGACCGAAGACCTGTCGTTCTGGATCGAGGACATCGTGGCCGACCTCGGCATCACGGTGGCGATGGTGGAGCACGACATGAACCTCGTCGCCACCGTCTCCGACCGCGTGCTGGCAATGGCGGACGGGGTCGTGCTCGCCACCGGCGACGCGAGCGAAATCCAGCAGCATCCGGAAGTGCTGCGGGCCTATCTCGGCGACTGAGGGGCAGGGCAGACAATGGCACTCCTGAACCTGCGCAACATCGAGACCTACTACGGCCCGGTGATGGCCATCCGAGGGGTTTCGCTCGAAGTCGCCGAATCCTCCATCGTCACGATCCTCGGCGCCAACGGCGCCGGCAAGACGACCGTGCTCAAGACCATCAGCGGCGCCATGGAGCCGCAGAAGGGCAAAGTGACGTTCGACGATCAGGACATCACCAGCCGCGACCCCGACCGGGTGGCGCGCCTCGGCATCGGCCACGTGCCGGAGGGGCGGGAGATCTTCCCCTTCCTGACGGTGGAGGAAAACCTCCGGATGGGTGCCTTTGCCCGCAAGGACCGCGGCGTGGCGGCGGATATCGATCTCGTCTATGGCTACTTCCCGGCACTCGCGGAACGGCGCAAGCTCGCCGGCGGCTTCCTGTCGGGCGGCCAGCAGCAGATGCTCGCCATTGGCCGGGCGCTGATGGCAAGGCCCAAGCTCATGCTGCTCGACGAGCCTTCGCTTGGGCTCTCGCCGCGCCTAGTGGCCGAGATCGCCGGCATCGTCAAGCGCCTGAACGAAGAGCAGAAGGTGACGATGCTGCTGGTGGAGCAGAATGCGCGCATGGCACTGGACCTTGGCGACTACGGCTACGTCATGGAGGTGGGCCGCATCGTCATGGAAGACACCTGCGAGCGCCTGGCTGGCGCCACCGACATCAAGGAGTTCTATCTCGGCATGAAGGATCAGGGCGTGCGCGGACGGCGGCGCTGGAAGCAGAGGAAGACCTGGCGATGAAGTTGCGCGCTAGCGCGCCCTCGCGGGCGCGTCAGCAGTTCGCTGCGCGAACTGCTGGCCTTCGTGCTCGCATTCGCTCGCAGCTACGGCTAGGAGCCAGCGCCGTTTCTACGGCGCAGCCTCCTAGCGGAACTTCCAACGCGCCCGTAGGGCGCGCGAATATGGCTGCAACGGACGTCGCGATCGATGGCTGCACCACCGTGCCGCAACTCTTCCGCAAGCGGGTGCAAGAGCTCGACGAAAAGGTCGCGCTCAGGGAGAAGGACTTCGGCGTCTGGAACGAGTACACCTGGGCCGAGTACGGCGAGCAGGCGCGGCTGGCGGGGCTTGGCCTGAAGTCACTGGGCCTGGAACGCGGCGACGTGTGCTCCATCGCCTCGGAAGTCAACAAGGAGTGGCTGTTCGCGGACCTCGGCGTCATCTGTGCTGGGGGCGTCAGCAACGGCGTCTATCCCACCGATTCGCCGACGCAGGTGGAATACCTCGTGGTCGACAGCGGCACCCGGTTCTACTTCGCCGAGGACGAGGAGCAGCTCGACAAGGTGCTCGAAGTGCGCGAGCGCTGCCCGACCCTCGAACGCATCGTCATCTTCGACATGGAGGGGCTGCGGGCGCTGGACGACCCCATGTGCATGTCGTTCGACGAGCTGCTCGATCTCGGCCGGCAATACGGCGAGGCCAATCCCGATACGTGGGACGCGGAGATATCAAGCGCCGCACCCGAGGACCTGATGATCCTCACCTACACCTCCGGCACCACCGGCCCGCCGAAGGGCGCGATGATTTCCGGGCGCAACATGGTCTTCATGATGGCGACGTTGCAGCATTGCTACGGCGTCGAGGACAGCGACGAGCAACTCGGCTTCCTGCCGCTGGCGCACGTTGCGGGGCGGATGTTCTACACCTTCTCGCCCATCGAGGCCGGGTCGGTGGTGAACCTGGTGGAGAACCTCGAAACCATCAATCACGACCAGCAGGAAGTTTCGCCCACCATCCACTTCGCCGTGCCTCGGGTATGGGAAAAGCAGTTTTCGCTGGTGCAGATCAAGCTCAAGGAGGCGACCGCCTTGGGTCGCGCCGCGTATCGCGTCGCCATCGGTATCGGCGAGCGGCGGGCGGCGTATCTCAAGCGGAGCGATGCGGTGCCGCTTGCCGTGGCGGCGCTCTTCTTCCTCGCCTATCGGCTGGTGCTGCGCAACATTCGCCGTCTGCTCGGCATCGACCGGTGCCGCTGGCTCTCCACCGGCGCCGCACCCATCGCGCCGGATCTCATCGCCTGGTACTGGGCCTTGGGCACGCCCATGTACGAGGTCTATGGCCAGACCGAATGCGCCGGCATCGCCACGGCGAATTTGCCGGGAGAGTTCCGCATCGGCAGCGTCGGCAAGGCGGCTCTCGGCGTTGACGTTGCGCTGGCGGAGCAGGACGAGATCGTCATCCGCAGTCCCGGCGTGATCCTCGGCTACTGGAACAAGGCCGAGAAGACCGCCGAGACCTTTCGCCAAGGCTGGCTGCACACGGGCGACGTGGGGCGCATCGACGACGACGGCTACGTCTATGTCGTGGACCGCATGAAGGACATCATCATCACCGCCGGCGGCAAGAACATCACGCCGAGCG
>JAPPDJ010000091.1 GCA_028824555.1 Gammaproteobacteria bacterium
GCACGGGCCTCGTAGGGGCGACCCTTGTGGTCGCCCGTCTCGAATCGCACCGACAGACTCGGCAAGGGACGAGACAACCCTGCCCCACGAGGCCCTTCTTGAATTCAAGACGGGACGGGACAAGCCCGTCCCCTACGGGACCCGCCTTGAACGCACCGACGGATCCGGCACGGAACAAACCCGTACCCAACGAGGAAGGCATCGAAACCCACCGGTGGATTCGCACGGGCCTCGTAGGGGCGACCCTTGTGGTCGCCCGTCTCGAATCGCACCGACAAACTCAAATGGGACGGGAGGCCTGCCCCCTACGACCTATCCGCCAGTTCCACCACGCGTTCGGCGATGGCGAGGGATGACGTCAGCCCGGGTGACTCGATGCCGAGGAGGTTGACGAGACCATCAACGCCGCAGTCCAGTGGCCCCTCGATCAGGAAATCCGGCGCCGGTGCGCCCGCTGGGGCGAGTTTTGGGCGGATGCCGGTGTAGCTCGGGTGCAGGCGGGACTCGTCCAGGGCCGGGTAGTAGCGGCGGATGGCGGTGACGAAGCGGTCGAAGTTGGCGGAGTCGAAGCTGTAGTCGTCGTCTTCCTGCCAGATCACGTCCGGACCGAACTTTGCCTGACCGCCCATGTCCAGGGTGACGTGGACGCCGAGGCCGCCAGGTTCCGCAACCGGATAGACCAGGCGCTCGAACGGTGAGCGGCCGGAAAGCGCGTAGTAGTGGCCCTTGGCGAAGTAGCCCTGGTGCGCGCCGCCGAGCTTTGCCGCCATGCCCGGCGCGTTGAGGCCGGCGGCGTTCACCACCAGGCTTGCGTCCAGTTCGTAGCCATCGCAATCCACCCGCACGCCGCTGGCGATGGCCTTGAGTTCCTGCACCTCGGTGAGAAAGGCGATCATGCCGCCGCCAGCCTCGATGTCGCCGACGAGGCTCAACATGAAGGCGTGGCTGTCGATGATGCCCGTGGATTCGGAATGCACGCCAGCCAACGCATCCACCTCCGGCTCCATTGCCAGCACCTGATCCCGATCAAGCCAAGGCAACTCGCCAACGCCGTTGATGAGCGCCTGCCTCTGGTAATCGCGCAACACGTCGAACTGCTCTTCGGTGGTGGCGACGATGATCTTGCCGACGCGCCTGTGCGGCACCTTGTAGGCATCGCAGTGGGCATAGAGCATCGCCTTGCCGCGCACGCACATCTCGGCCTTGACTGAACCGGTGGGGTAGTAGATGCCGGCGTGGATGACTTCCGAGTTGCGGCTGGAGGTTTCCGAACCGATCACGTCGTGGCGTTCGAGCACGATCACTTCCCGGCCCGCCCGCGCCAATGCCCGCGCCGCGGCGAGACCCACGACGCCGGCGCCGATCACCACCACATCGCAGCGTTCAGCCACGCGTGCGCTTCTCGCCCAGCCACGCGCGGCCCTTGTCCCACGCGCCGCGGCTCTTCTCCCAGGCTCGCTGGGCGCCGCCGCCGGCGACGAAACGCTCCGTCAGGGTTTGTCGATCGCCATCGAAATTGCGCCACAGCGCCTCGACATAGGGGCTTGATGTGGCCGCAAGGCGGCGATACAGGCCCTCCTCCTCGATCTCGCCAAGCACGTCGCGATAGTGGTCGAGCACATGCCGGTCCAGCAGCACGCCGGCCGCCCGCGCCCCCGACAGCGCCCCGCCGCCCACCTTGCCGATGCGTTCGAGGGCGCCAAGCGTGACCGCACCAGAAACGGCAAGCGGCTGCACACCTTCCCGACGAGCCGCCGACTGGATTCCCTGCCAAAGCCGATCGAGTTCCACCGGCGGCAACGACTTCAGCGCATCCGGCGCCTCCCTCAGCCTTCGCCGCGTCTGCTCCACGGTCTCGCGCAAGCCCTCCACCGACACCGGAGGCGTGTCGAAGGCCGTCGCCGTGCGGTCGCTGAACCGCGCCACGGAATCGAGCAGATCGTCCACGTGCTCCACCGACGCGGCGTCCTCCACCACGCCTTGCCGTTCGAGTTCCTCCGCAAGTTCCTTGAGATAGGTGCGCGAGCCGTAGGCCACGTCACTCACCACCGCGAGCAGGAGCATGGGCGAAAGGTGGAACGTCGCGAGGCTCGCAAGCTCCACGAAATTGCCGACGGTCTTGCGTGCCACGAAGTTCTCGACGCGGTCGTCGGCACCGGCCTTGGACGACGGCGCCCCGCCCATGTCCTCCGCCATGAAGTCGAGCATCTGGCCAATGAAGATGCGATACGTCTTGGCATTGCGAAACGCCCGTGGCAGCAGCAGCGCGGCGGACTCGCGCAGGGTGCCGCCGAGGACGCCGGCGAGCCCCCGCACGGTGCGCTCCGGCAACGACAGCCCGTAGCTCAGGTGCTCCACAATGCGCTCTTTCTGCGGCGCACGCGCCTTGTCGCGCACGGCCTTGGCAACAGCAGGAAGTTTCATGGCGCGAATTGAACCACGCCTTGGCATGTGAACCACACATGGGCGCAAGAGGGGACTTCTTGCATGCGCCGTGCGCCCGTCTCAAATATACTGGCGCAAACACCCAAAGAGCTGTCGCCATGACCGACGACGAACTAAAGGACCTTGTTGCCAAAATCGCCACTGCCCAGGACCGGGCCGACGCCCGACAGGACCGGGCCGACGCCCGACACGCCGAGGCCGACGCCCGACACGCCAGGATCGACGCCCAGCTGACCAAGACCGTCACCGAGCTGGCCAAGACCGACGCCAAGCTCGACCGTCTCTCGGCGATGTATGGCGGCGTGAGCAACAATCAGGGCGCGGTGGCGGAGGAGTTCTACTACAACAGCCTCAAGGCCAACCCCGTTCTCGGCGACGTGCGCTTCGACCTCATCGACAAGAACAGCACGCGCAGCCGGGCGGGGGTCGAGGACGAGTTCGACCTGCTCCTGGTCAACGGGCAGGTGGTGTACGTCGTCGAGGTGAAGTACAAGGCGCACGAGTCTGACCTCAGGCGGTTGCTGGAGGTCAAGGCGGTCAACTTCCCCCGCCTGTTTCCCGAGTACGCGGACCATGAACTGCGCCTGGCGCTGGCCGCCTTCCACTTCCACGACGGCCTCAAGCGGGCGGCCCTGAAAGCGGGCGTGACCGTGCTCCAGCGCAAGGGCGACGTGATCGAGAGCATCGCCGCCTGACCTGCCATTCCACTCCCCCTGTACAATGCCCCGTCCGCCCCGTGCGGTGACGGGGCGCAGTCCACGTTGTCTTGGGGGGAAACATGCCGAAGCAGGGCGTTGTGCCCGATGACTTGACGCGCCCGTTCTGGGAGGCGGCGAACGAGCATCGGCTGGTGATTCAGAGCTGCGTTGCGTGCAAGCACTTGCAGCATCCACCGGCGCCGGTTTGCCGCGTTTGCGGCTCCGATACCGTCGAGTGGAAGGAGATGAGCGGGCGCGGCACCATCTACAACTACGGTGTTGTGCACGACTGCCCCATTCGGCTGCTGCAGGAGGATCAACCCTTCAACGTCGCCGTCGTGATGCTCGCCGAAGACCCCGGCATTCAGATGTACTCGCATCTGCCCGGCACTCCTGTCGACGAGGTGCCCGTAGGCGCCGAAGTGGAAGTCACGTTCGAGGCCACCGCCAACGGCCAGATGGTGCCGGAGTGGCGGGTCGTCGGGTCTTCCGAAGGCGGAGAGCAGGCATGACCGAGAACGCACCCGCCTCCATGTATCGCACCGACGAGGGCATGGGCCTCTGGGAACACCGCGGCAAGGTCGCTGCCGTTGGCGTCGGCCACTCCCCCACCGCCCGCCGCTGGGACGGCCGCGCGGAAACCTGCGTCGGCGCCATCAGCCTGATCGCCTTGCGCCGCGCCATCGAGGACGCTGGCGTCGATCCCGCCGAGATCGACGGCCTCGTCATGGACCCCGTCACCACCACCGGCGCCTACTGGCCCAAGGGCAAGCCGGTGCCGGAGGAAGTCACCAGCGCCTTTAACTGCACCGACAACCCCCTCGACGGCATCGCCGGCTTAAGCGCCGAGTGGATTCTCAAGAACATGCCGGAACTCACCGGCATCGACTTCACGATGTACGGCCCCGGCTGCATGTCGAACGCCATCTGCGTCGCCGCCCAGGCCGTGGGCGACGGCCTCGCAAACACCTGCCTCGTGCTCAAGAGCTGGCACAACTACGAGGGACGCTACTACCAGGGCGGCGCCAACGCTGGCAGCGACCTGCCGGGCACCGCCGCCCTGCACGCCCTCTGGGGCACCCCCGCCTGCTACGGCACGGCGCTGCAATTCGCCGAGTACTGCCGCAAGTACGGCAAGAACCACGACATGATGGCGCCGTTCATCGAGAACTCGCGCCAAAACGGGCTGAAGTTCCCGGAGGGCTATTGGGCCAGCCACCGCCCGGAGGAAATCACGCCGGAGGACTACAAGGCCGCGCGCTGGATCGCCAAGCCGGCGAATCTCTTCGACAACGACCTGCCCATCATGGTCTCCGCCGCCTATCTCTACACCACCGCGGAACGGGCCCGCGACATGCGCCAGAAGCCGGTCTACATCCTCAACCACGCCGCCAGCAACACGAGGCCCCGAAGCCTGACGCCAACCCTCGACGAGGTGGAGGCAGACACCGCCCGCACGGCACGGAAGATCTACGAAGGCGCCGGCATCACCGCCGCCGACCTCTCGTTCGAGAACATGTACGACGGCTTCGCCCAGTTCCACCAGTTCCACATCGAAGGGCTCGGCTACCGCGGCATGAAGTTCGGCGAGGCACTCGACTTCTACCAAACCGACATCTCCATTCACGGCCCCAACCCCATCCTGCCGAGCGGCGGCAACATCGGCTGCGGCCGGAGCCGGTTCTGGATGCACACGGATTGCATCCAGCAAATCCAGCAGCGCGCCGGGGAGCGGCAGGTTACGGGCGTCAAGCCGGAGGTCGCGGTTTCCGGCGGGCCGATGCCCCTCGGCGGGCGGTTTACGGTTTGGAGCGCAACGCCCGACTAGGCGATTCAAGAAACACGCGCCTGACGGCGCGATGGAGGGCGAGACGCCCTCCCTCCAGAGGACGCAACTCCATGATTCTCATCAGCTTCGACATCGACGGCACCCTCACGGTCGGCGACCCGCCCGGCATCCTGCCGATGGACATGGTGCGGGCCGTGAAGGAACAGGGGTGTCTGGTGGGAAGCTGCTCGGACCGGCCCATCAGCGCCCAGCGCGCCATCTGGGCCAGCCACGACATCGAGGTGGACTTCACCGTCTCCAAGCACATGCTGCCGGACGTGAAAGCCGAGTTCGAGGCCGACGTGTACTACCACATCGGCGACCGCGAGGACCTGGACCGACGCCCGGCGCTCGAGGCCGGGTTCGAGTTCCTCTGGCCCCACGAGGCCGCGGACATGCCCTGGGTCGAGGGGCCTGACGCCTGAAGGCGGCCAAGCCTTGAAGACGCACTATCCGGACATTGGCCTCTACGTTCCGTCGCTGTTGCTGCCAGCTCCCGGTGTCGCGCTCGAGACCTGGGCCGTAATCGCCTGCGACCAGCACACTTCCGAGCCCGAGTATTGGGCCGAGACCCGTCGCCTGACCCGCGGTGCGCCGTCCACTCTGGACCTGGTGCTGCCGGAAGCTCTGCTCGCGGAGGGCGACCGCGACGCCGCCATCGCCGCGATTCACCGCAACATGGAGCGGCACCTCGCTGAGGTCCTCGTCGAGCAGCCGCCCGGTTTCATGCTCGTGGAGCGGGAGGTGGGACGCGACCATCCCCGGCGCGGACTCATCGTGGCCCTCGACCTCGAATGCTACGACCACCGCCAGGGGGCTCGGGAACTGATCCGCTGCACCGAGGGCACTGACGTGCGCCGGCTGCCGGCCCGCGCCGCAGTCCGCCGCGGCGCCGCCTTGGAGACGCCGCACATCCTGGTGCTCCTGAACGACCCCGACGGCACCGTGATCGAGCCCCTGTTCGAGGCCCAGGAAGCCGCCGCCTACGACTTCGACCTCATGCAGGGCGGCGGCCGCGTGCGCGGCTGGCCGATCCAGGACGAGCCCCGCATCGAGGCGACGGCAACGCGTCTCGCGGCTCTGAGGCAAGGCGAACCACCGATGGTCTACGCGATGGGCGACGGCAACCACTCCTTCGCCGCCGCCCGCCTCGTGTGGGAAGAGCTTCGCGACGCCGGCGCGCCAGCCGACCATCCAGCGCGATATGCACTGGTGGAACTGGTCAACATCCACGACGAGGCCCTCAACTTTGAAGCCATCCACCGGCTCGTCGCCGATGTCGAGCCAGCGGCCCTGCTCGGGGCCATGACGGAGCATTTCGCGGACGCGGGCCTCGCCGTCGATCGCCACGAAACCCCCGCCGAGTGGAACGAGGCAAGGAACCGAGTCAGCGCCGGCCACACCATCCCCTTCGTGCAAGGCACCGCATCCGGCACAACGTTTGGCCTCGCCCGGATCGAATCCCCCAACGCCCAACTCGCCGCCACCACCCTGCAACGCTTCCTCGACGACCGCCTGCCAACCCTCCGGGGCACCCCCGACCTAGACTTCATCCACGGCGAAGACACCCTCCTCAACCTCGTCCACGGCCACCCCGACCGCATAGGCTTCCTCCTCCCCACCCTCAACAAACACGACCTCTTCGCCAGCATCACCCGCGACGGCCCCACCCCCCGCAAAACCTTCTCCCTAGGCGAAGCCCACGAAAAGCGCTACTACATCGAGTGCCGCCGCATCAGACCGGACTGACCTCGGCAAGAAACGGCACAAGCCCGTGCCCTATGAGGCCCCGTCTTGAACACACGGTGGATGCGGCACGGGCCCCTTGGGGGCGAGGGCATCTTGCCCTCGCAACGCGCCGCAAGGCGCGTCTGCGCCGCAAGCGCATGTCTGACCTGCGCGCCTATCGGCGCGTGCGAGGGCAAGATGCCCTCGCCCCCAGGGCCCTCGCTTCAAATCAAGCCTTCAAACGGGCAACGTGTCCGGCCTCGTAGGGGTGAGGCTTGTCACCGCCCGTCTTGACCTGTTTCAGTCTTCCATGCAGGCAAAGCTCTCCGCGTCGTCCGGGTCGCCGGAGCCGTTGTACTGGGCGTATTGCGGGTAAGGGCACAGGGGGCGGGTGAAGCTCCGGGAGTTCTCCATCGCCGCGCCGGCTTCGACGATGGCTTCGGCCCAGTTCACCTCTCTGCCGGCAATGGCCGTTTGCGCCTCCATGAAGCTGAACTCGCCCGGGTGCTCCGCAATGATCTGGTTTGGCGGAGCGTCCGTTTCCACCCAATTGATGATCGGCTGCAGGAAGTCCGCCGCCCAGGCGCCCGGGCCGCCGGCGCAGTGCACCATGCCGGGGATCATGTACGTGCGGACGGATTCGTCCATGGCGCCGCCGTTCAGCGCCTTGGCGTCCGCGAGGAAGCCTTCGAGCGTCTTGGCGCGGCAGGGCTGGTCGTGCCAGCCGTTGTAGATGATGAGCTTGCCGCCGCTCTCGTGGAAGGCGCCGAAATCGGGCGTGGGAACCTCGACAGCGACCATGATCTCGCGCAACCCCGGAAGGTCCGCCACCGGGTCGAAGCTCGCGATGTCGAAGCCCGGATCGCGGTGCATCACGGCCTTGATCACGTCCACCGTGATGTCGGACGCCGTGCCCTCGAGGAACGGCACGGGGCCAGTAACCCACAGATCAAAGTCGCCGCCGAGTTCGCCGCCGGGATAGACGCCCGGCACCACCACCGCGCCGAATTCGTCGGTGACGCCCGTGTAGAGGTAGCGCGCGGTCTCGATCTGGCCCGCCGTAAGGCAATCGGCCGCACCACCCTCGCGGCATTGCAGCGCGTCGAGTTCGAGCATTTCGACCTTGCACTTGCGCGGATCCCCGACGATGCCGTCGGCGACGCCGTCAAGCATGTCGCAGGCGCGCCGCGAGTTGGCGTCGAGCACCGCCACCGCTTCGGCATCGAGGGGGCCGCGGGCCTGGTGGCGGCTGGTCTCGAACGCCCATGCCAACAGTTGCGTGTATTCGATCGCCGGCGCCCCGGCGATGATGCCGTCGTAGTCGTCTGGATAGCGCAGCGCCTCCACGAGCGCCGCCCGGCCGCCGTTGGAGCAGCCCCAGAGGTACGCGAACCGCACCGGTTCGCCGTAGAACGTCGCGACGATCCGCTTGGCGAGCACAGTAGTCAGGTGATTCGCCCGGAAGGCGAAGTTGAGCTTGGCGTGATCGTCGCGGTAGAAGCCCTCGTCGTTCCCTCCCTCATGCCCGGTGTCGGTCGAGGCCATGGCAAAACCGGTTTCGAGCAGGCTCCTCGTGTCACCGATCACGCCGGCAAGACCACCCGGAGCGTGGAACATGAACCGACCGCTCCAGCCCTCGACCGGCATCCGCACCTCGAACCGAATCGTCGAGTCAATCGTCCCCCGCACCCGGCAGTGCGCCGGAACGCCCTCCGCAGCCGCCACCAGAGTGCCCGGCTCCACCGCATGGTCCGCGTCGGACAGCAGGTAAAGGTCCGCGCAACGATCGGTCGCCGCGGCAACGCCCGCTAGCGCGAGAGAGGCCAACAGGGTAAGCAAACGCATATCCGTCTCCTTTGGCTACGGCGCCGAATACTCGCACAACGCGCAACCCAATGATCGTAAGGCGCTTTCCCCGTAGGGGCGGGGCTTGTCCCCGCCCGCCGCATCCGCACGGGCCCCTTGGGGGCGAGGGCATCTTGCCCTCGCACGCGCCGACAGGCGCGCAGGTGAACCGACGGAACCCTTCTTCAACGCACCGACCAACTCACCTAGGCACTTCTGCTACGATCCACCGGCGATCCGGAGGGGCACGCGTTGAGCGAACAGGAACTCACATACGTCACGGACGAGATGCGCGCCGCGCAAGGGGTGTGGAGCGAGGCGCGCACGGCGCCGCCCATCACGGAGACCGACATTCGCCGCTGGGCCATGGCCACGCACTATCCCGAGACGCCGCCGCGCATTTATTGGGATGCCGAGTACGCCGCAAGCACGCGTTGGGGCGGCATCGTCGCGCCCCCAGACTTCAATCCGTTCGCTTGGCCGGTGGAACGCCCCAAGGGCGGCTCGCCGGGACTCGCCGGCGCGCGCCCGGACGGCAAGCCCCTCACCGGCATGAACGGCGGCCAGACCGACACCTACGGCGTGCCCATGCGCCCCGGCGACGTCATCAGCGCCCGCACGCGCCTCGTGGACTGGAACGAGCGCGAAGGCCGCCTGGGGCACACGCTGTACGTTCGCAACGAAATCGAGTGGCGTAACCAAGACGGCGAGCTGGTGAAGACGCGCATGTCCATCGGCATCCGCTACTAACCGAACACCGCAAGGCCAAAACCCGCAGGAGGTCCCATGACTGTCAGCTTCGAAGACATCCAGATCGGCGACAAGCTGCCGGCCTGGTCCCGCAAGACCAGCTTCGCCGAGTGGAACCGCTACGCCGCGGTGAACGAGGAGTTCGTCCCCTTCCACATGGACGACGAGGCCGGCCGCCGCGCCGGCAACGAGGCCGGCGCCTTCGGCATGGGCAACCTGCGCTACGCCTACATCGTCAACGCCCTGCGTGAGTGGATTGGCGACGACGCCGTCGTCCGCGAGGTCGGCTGCCAATACCGCGCCATCAACCAGAAGGACGACGTGCTCACCGTCACCGGCGAAGTCACCGCGAAGAAGGCGGAGGACGGCGAGAACCGGGTCTACCTCGACATCAACGTCGTCACCCAGACCGGCGCTCCCACCTGCCCGGGCCACGCCGTGGTTGCCCTCTGACGCCGCCATGACCTACGCCGGCGACCGGGTCGTCTTCGACGCCGACAGCCACCTCATGGAGCTGCCGGACTTCCTGTCGCGGCATGTCGAAACGCGGATGCGGGATCGCATCCCGTCGCTCGACGACATCCGCCTTGCCGACGTGGGCGAGCAGATGCGCTCCTTCGACGGCGCCCAAGGCCATGCCCCGGAAGTGGTGCAGGAACTCACGGCCCTCGGCGATCGCCTCACCCGCGGCCCCAAGTGGCACCAAGCCCTCGGCGCATTCAGCGGCAAGGAGCGGGGCATCGCGCTCAACCAGCTCGGCTTCGAGCGCCAGGTGGTGTTCTCCTCCTTCTGCGCCACCAAGATCTTCGGCACAGAAGATGTCGAGGCGCGCTACGCCGCCGCCGACGCCCACAACCGGGCCATGGCCGAGTTCTGCGACGGCGACGGGAGACTGATCGGCGTCGCGATGGCGCCGCTTGACGATCCGACCCGCGCCCTCGCCACCGTCAACGCGGCGCTGGAACTCGGGCTCGGCGCGATGTGGCTTCCCTCCCACGCCCCCGGCGGCCGCTCCCCCGGCCACCCCGACCACGACCCCATCTGGCACCGCCTGCAAGAATCGCAAACGCCCTTCATCCTCCACGTCGGCAGTTCGAGCCTCAGCATCCCCAACGAATGGATGAACGACGGCCATTCGGAAAGGCAAAGCGCGAGGGGCCGCGCCGAGGTGATCGGCTCGAAGGACCTAACCGTCATCTTCCACTCCGCCCAGCGCTTCATCTCCACACTGGTGCTAGACGGCGTGCTGGAGCGATTCCCGAAACTCACCGGCGGCGTCATCGAACTAGGCGCCGGCTGGGTCCCCGACACCATCCGCCGCCTCGACCACGCCGTCGACATCTGGGCCCGCTCCGAACCCTACCTCGCCGGCTTCCAGCGCAAGCCCTCCGAACAGTTCCAGGATCAACTCCGCTTCACCCCATACCCCTTCGAAGACGTAGGCCAACTGATCCGAGAGTCGATGCCGGACCTATACCTCTTCTCCTCCGACTACCCCCACGCCGAAGGCGGCCGCGACCCCATCGGCCGCTTCACAAGAGCCTTGGACGGAGTTCCGGCAACGCAACAGGCAGCCTTCTTCGCCGGCAACGCCCGCACGCTATACCCGGCCGCGTGAGAGGAAGCGGAAATGACCTACCGCAACGGCATCACCATCGACCCGGGCAAGCGCGGCGGGAAGCCCTGTATCCGTGGCTTGCGGATCACCGTCTACGATGTGCTGGAGTACTTGGCTTCGGGGATGTCTGCGCAGGAAATCCTCGATGACTTCCCCGATCTCACACACGACGACATTCGAGCTTGCCTCAGCTTCACCGCCGACCGCGAGCGCAAGCGACTTGACGAGCAGGAGCTCGAAGAAAGGCATGTTGCCGGCTATCGGCGCAACCCGCCACAGGCAGGCGAGTTCGAGGCTCCAGAGCGCGACCTAGCGTGGGGTGACGAGGCGTGGAGTGATCCCTGACGCTCTCGCTCCACGGACACGACTTCGACTTGGCCGCTCCTTGCTGCCTGATTAAGCCGTGCCCTCTTTGGAGCGAGGGCGTCTCGCCGACGCGCCCTCAGGGCGCGCCGTTACGCGCCGCAAGGCGCGTCCGCCGACTCCGTCAGAGCTTCACCCAAGCCGTTCCCGCAGGAACCGCCCCGTGTGGGAACGCTCCGTTGCCGCAACGACTTCGGGGGGACCCGTCACCACCACCTCGCCGCCGCCTCGGCCGCCTTCCGGGCCGAGGTCGATGATGTGGTCGGCGGTCTTGATTACGTCCAGGTGATGCTCGATCACGAGCACCGTGTGGCCGGCGTCCACCAGTCGGTGGAGGCATTCGAGGAGGCGGGATATGTCGGCCAGGTGCAGGCCCGTGGTGGGTTCGTCGAGGATGTAGAGGATGTGGCCGCGGCGCTGGAGCTTGGCGAGTTCTGCGCCTAGCTTCACTCGCTGCGCTTCGCCACCGGATAACGTCGTGGCAGATTGCCCTAGGGTCAAATAGCCAAGGCCCAAGTCGTTCAGCACCTTGAGTTTGCGGCCGATGGCCGGAAGGTCCGCGAAGAACTCGACGCCTTCCTCGATGGACATGTCGAGCACGTCGGCGATGGTCTTGTCCTTGTGGGTGATCTCGAGCGTCTCGGCGTTGAAGCGCTGGCCCTTGCAAGAGGCGCACACCACTTCCACGTCCGGCATGAAGTAGAGCTTGGTGGCGATCACGCCCTCGCCCTGGCACTCCTCGCAGCGCCCGCCCTTGACGTTGAAGCTGAACCGTCCGGGCTTGTAGCCGCGCTCCTTGGCGAGCTCCGTACCCGCAAACAACGTGCGGATCTGGTCGTAGAAGCCGACGTAGGTGGAGGGATTGGAGCGGCTGTTGCGGCCGATCGGCGACTGGTCGATGTTGATGACGCGGGTGAGGTGGTCCACGCCGTCGATGCCGTCGTGGGCACCCGACAGCGAGCGCGGGTCCACCAGTCGCTTCCACAGTTCCTTGTAGAGAATCTCGTTCACGAGCGTGGACTTGCCGGAGCCCGACGCGCCGGTGACGCAGATGAACTGGCCAAGCGGCACCTCGACGTCGATGCCCTTGAGGTTGTTCTCCGCGGCGCCGCGAATGGTGAGCCGCTCGCCGTTGACCTCGCGGCGCGTCTCGGGCATCGCAATCGACTCGCGCCCAGAGAGATAGCGCCCTGTGGGGGACTCATCGCACGCGAGGATGTCGTCGAGCGACCCGGTCGCCACCACCTCGCCGCCATGAATGCCGGGCCCCGGCCCCACCTCCACCACGAAGTCCGCCGCCCGGATGGTGTCCTCGTCGTGCTCCACCACCAGCACGGTGTTGCCGAGGTCGCAAAGCGAGCGCAGCGTGTCGATCATCTTCACGTTGTCTTTCGGGTGCAGGCCGATGGAGGGCTCGTCGAGCACGTAGAGCATGCCCATGAGGCCAGAGCCGATCTGCGTCGACAGGCGGATGCGCTGCGCCTCGCCGCCGGACAGCGTGCTCGAGGCGCGGCTGAAGCTGAGATAGTCGAGGCCGATGCCGAGCAACAGGTCAATGCGCTTGCCGATCTCGGCCAGGATTTGCCGGCCGGCGTCTGCGCGAGGGCCGGTCGGCTTCACCGAATCGAGAAACGGGCGCAGTTCGTCGAAGTTCATGCGCCCGAAATCGTCGATGTTGCGCCCGGCGATGCGGAACTTGAGCCGCGTGGCGCGCAGCCGGGAACCGTCGCAGTCGGGGCAGGTGTGCTCCACCATCACCCGGTCGAGCCACGCCTCCATGCCGGAACTCGGCACGTCGCGCTGGCGATACCAGCGATAGTGCCGCTCGATGCCGCCGGCGATGCCCTGGAACGCGAACGGCCGCCGGAGCCAGTTCTCCTTTCGAACCTTGGCGTCCGGCGGAATGCGAAGCTGCAACGGCTCGCCGCCGGTGCCGTAGAGCACTGCCTGCTGCGCCTCCTCCGAAAGGTCTTGCCAAGGCGTGTCGAGGCTGAAGTCGTACTCTTCCGACAGGGAGTAAAGCGTGTAGCCGCGGTGGTTGTCGGGCCGGTAGGTGAAGGCGTCGCGCAGGAAGCAGCCGTCGCGGATGGAGCGTTCCGGGTTCGAGATCAGGAGGTCTTGATGGGTGCGCTTGTCGGTGCCGATGCCGCCACAGGTGCGGCAGGCGCTCTCGGGGTTGTTGAACATGAAGAAGTCGGGAACGATGTCGCCGTACACGAGGCCGTGCGTGGCGCTGCCGAACTCCTTGGCAAACGTGGCCATGCGCTTCTTCGTCACACCGCCAACCACCCGCGCGAACATGAGCGAATCGCCTACACGCAAGGCATGCTCGACGCCGGCCTTGAGCTGCTTCTCCACATCCGGCGCAACGACGAAGCGATCCACGAGCGCGGACAGCCGGGCACTTGGCGGCAGGGCATCGGGCGGATCCTCGTTGAGGTCCACCCGCTCCCCGCCAATCTCCACATGCCGGCAGCCTTGCTTGCGAACCTCGGTGAACAGGAACTCCGGCGTCTCGCCATAGACCTCGAAGATCGGCGCGAGCAACTCCACTTCCGCCCCGTTCGGCAGCGCCAGAATCGCCTCGACGATCTGCGCCGCGGAGCGAACGGGCACCGGTTCGTCGGTGTACGGGCAGTGCCCCTCGGCAATCGTGGCAAACAAGAGGTTCAGATAGCTCGCGATGTCGGTGAGCGTGCCCACGGTGGAACGCGGGTTTCGGGCAATCGTCTTCTGCTCGATGGAGACCACGGGAGAGAGCCCAAAGACGAAATCCACATCCGGCTTCTCCACCTGCGCGATATAGCGCTTGGCAAAGCTCGACAGCGACTCCATGTAACGCCGCTGCCCTTCCGCATAGATGGTGTCGAAAGCGAGCGACGATTTCCCAGACCCAGACAGCCCCGTAACGACCACGAGTCGATCCCGCGGAATCTCCACGGAGATGTCCTTCAGGTTATGAACCCGCGACCCCTGCACGGCGATGGTGGTGCGGAGCCGAGGCCGCTGTCTTGCGTTGGCCTCAGACGACGAAGGCCCCGCCGCACCGTTCCTTTTCCGCGCCATCGACCTCCCCCGGGCAACGCCGGCACCGTCAACACGAATCGTAGCAGGCGGGAAAAAACAGGGTTTTGTAGGGGCGAGGGGCCGAATCCGCCGGTGCGTTCCAACACGGGCCTCGTAGGGGACGGGCCTGTCCCCGCCCGTTGCACCCATGAGATGGAATCTGCGCCGGTCGGGCCACTCGGTCTGTCCAACGGAAGACGCGGGTCCGTATGGCGCTAGTCCTCTTCGTCAGGCGTCGTGTCCGGGAGCGTCAAAGGTTCCAGGCGCGTCGTGGACTGCGGGTTGAGGACGAGTTTCCAAGCCGCGATCAGCAACCCGGTTACGTCCGCGAACAGGGCGGCTCCAGCCGAGACCACGACGCTGGGCGGGAAATCCTCATGGTGGAACAGCACGTATGCCGCCACAAAAGCCAGCACCGGCAGGAGCAGCGCGGCCATGAAACCCATCGTCAGGCGCAGAGCGAACCAGCGTCCGTCCTGCTTCTTTCGCTGATCGAAGGTTTCACGCTCTTGCCGCAATCGCTCCTCTGCCGCCCGTCTCGTGGGGTGGTCAGGGCGCTTCACTGCTCCTCTCGGCAAGACGGATGCTTCGAATCACGTCGAATACCAAAGCGGCGGCGAGTCCGGCTGCGACGCCAATGATTGCCGCCACGATGGTGTGTGGTTCGGGAACCGCGGAGGCCACCACGCCTACCGTTGCGGTGCATATCGTGGCCAACACCGCAACGCCGGCCAAGCGCGACTTCAGGATGCGGTCGGCGTCGTTGGCCTGTTGGTCGTATCGGGCCTTCTCCGCACGGAGCAGTGCTGCCTCTAGGTTCAGCACGCGTTCTCCTGTGGCGTCGCCTTGGCCGACTTCGACGTCGGCGTCCGGCACTTCGGAATGCAGCAGATCGGCCAACCGTTCAAGCAGGGCTTGTTGCGAGGCGCGGTTCGAGAAGTCCATGGCCGTGAAGGGCCGCAGGGCGAAGGGCACTTCCGCGCGCTTGGTGCAGCGGATCGGGATCAGCCTCTTGCCACCGTGCGAGAGGGCGATGGCTGCTTCGGTGTGCAGAGAATGGCTGCCGTTCGCGTGGTCTGACAAGAGGAACAGGACGTTGCGAGAGCGACCGATCGCCTCGTCGACCGATTCCGCCCACTGGCTACCCGGCTCCAAATCGTCCTCGTCGGTCCAGACGGAAAGGCCGCTGGCAGTCAGATGGTCGCGAATCCGCCTGACGAGTTCCTCGTCTGCGCGCGCGTGGCTGATGAAAACGTTCGGCATCGACTCGACCGGTCAATGATCTTGGTTTGCGGAGGACCATACCAGCAACGGACGAAGCGAGGGACGATGATTCCTTCCCGACATACAAAATTTCGTCTCGTCCTGAGTGCGTCAGCGGATTCGGCACGGACCTCGTAGGGGCTTGTCCCCGCCCGTCTTGAATGCGTCGACAGACTCGGCACGGGTACCCTAGGGGCGCGGGCGGC
>JAPPDJ010000118.1:0-3007 GCA_028824555.1 Gammaproteobacteria bacterium
AACCTGCGACCTACGGCTTGTAAGGCCGTCGCTCTCCCAACTGAGCTAAACACCCGCGAAGGCGCGCATCTTACGCGCTTTGGTGCGTGAATCAACGCCTGCCGGCACTTCCCTCGGCCTTTCTCGCGCCGTCCTCAGCTTCGGAGCGTCACCCCCGCGAGGGCACCGGCGTGTTCGCCGGTTTCCATGAAGACTTGGCCGTTGACGATCGTCTGGTCGTAGCCGCGGCCGCGTTGGACGTAGCGGCCGGCGCCGGCGGGGAAGTCGTGGCGGTACTCGGGGAGCTCCATCGCCAGGGAGTCCATGTCGATGACGTTCACGTCGGCGAAGGCGCCTTCGGTGAGCACGCCGCGTTCGCGGATGCCGAAGATGGCGGCGGTGTCGCTGGTCCAGCTTTGCACCGCTTCTTCCAGGGTCATGACGCCTCGGGTCTTCACCCAGTGGGTGAGGAGCCAGGTGGGGGAACTTGCGTCCATGATCTGGCCGACGTGGGCGCCGGAGTCGGCGAGGCCCATGGCGACGGTGGGGTTGGTGATCATCTCCTCGATGGCGTCCATGGATTGGTTGAGGCCAGGGTGCCAGAGTTGCACGCGGCCCTTGTGGCGGCGGTTGAGGTCGATGAAGGCTTCCACCGGGGTTTGGGCGGTGCGTTCGGCCAGTGCCGCCAGCGAGCGGTTGCGGTCGTGGACGTAGTCGAGGTCGTCGTCGGTGAGGATGTATGCCTGTGCGAGATCAAGCGTAGGCGTATCGGTGAGGTCAGCGAGGCGGGCTCGGAAGGACTCGTCTTCCAGCGCTCGGACGCGCTCGGCAAAGGACATCGCGTGCAGTTCGCGCCAAGCTGGCGTGGCGTCGAACGGGGTGCGGTGGTCGAGGCCGAAGAGGCCCCCGATGCCGCGGGAACTGGTCTGCGGGCGCAGCTGGGCGCCCTTGGCGTTCTCTTCCTCGGCGAACTCGATCACGCGACGGTAGAGGTCGGGGCGGCGGTAGCTGTGGGCTAGGCCGAAGGTGCAGCGCACGTTGTTCTGGCGCGATAGCTCGCCCACCCAGGCGATTTCGGCGCGGGTTTTGGGCAGGCCTTCCTCGCGGTCGCGCTCGCCGATGCGGAGGGCGCCTTCGAAGATGCCCTTGCCGTGGCGGCCCAGCACGCGACCCATGGCAAGGAGTTCCTTCGGGTCGGCGTAGGTGCCGGGCACGTGGCGGCCGTCTGGCACCTTGTGCAGAAAGGTACGGGAGGTGGAGAAGCCGAGGGCGCCGGCGCCAATAGCCTCGTCCACCAGGTCGCACATGCGGGCGATGTCGTCGTCGGTGGCTTCGGCCGGGTCTTCGGACAGGCTGCGTTCGCCCATGGCGTGGATGCGCACGGCGCAGTGGCCCACCATGCCGCCGACGTTGATGCCCTTGTCCATGCGGTCGATGCTGGCGAGGTATTCGCCGTAGGTTTCCCAGTCCCACGGTAGGCCGGCGTTGATGGCGTCGCGGGGAATGTCCTCGACGGATTCCATCATGCTGGCGAGGTAGTCGCGGTCGGCCGGCTTGCAGGGGGCGAAGGTGACGCCGCAGTTGCCGATCACCGCCGAGGTGATGCCGTGGTAGCAGGAGGACGAAGCGATGGGGTCCCAGGCGATCTGGGCGTCGAGGTGGGTGTGGATGTCGACGAAGCCGGGGGTGACGAACTTGCCTTCGGCGTTGATCTCGCGGCGTCCGCGTTCTGGGACGTCGCCGACGGCGGTGATGCGGTCGCCGTCGAGTGCGAGCTCGCCGGGGCGGCCTGGAGTGCCGGTGCCGTCCACCAGCGTGCCGTTTCGAATGACGATGTCGTGGGGCATGGGACGGGCCTCGCTCGTGGACTTCGGTGTTGGAATGAGCCTACCAGAGATCGCGCCAAGCACGTTCGAGACGCTTGGCTTCCTTCTTGCTGATGCCGCCCAAGGCTATGACTGCGGTGCGGAGGCGGTCGCGGGTCAGGTCGCGGCCTAGCCACGCCATCGAGTCGAAAAGCGGCAACGCGCGGCTGCGGCCGGCGATGGCGATGAACAGGGTTGGCATGAGGTCGCGGAGCTTGAGGTTCATGGCCGCGGCGAGGGAGGAGATTGCCTCATGCAGTGCGTCTCGCTGCCATGATTCGACAGGTTCCAAGGCGCGCAGGACGTGGTCGAGGATGCGGCGACACTCCTCCGGCGGGCGTTTGGTGGAAGCGAAGCTGTCCGTGTCGAGCGGGGCGCGGTCGCCCATGAGGAAGTCCACGTGACCGGCCAGATCGCTGAAGCGTTCGGTTCGCTCTCGGACTAGCGGGATCAGGGATGCGAGGCGATCCGCGCTTGCCCACTCAGTGAAGCGAGCGGCGAAATCTTGGGGCTCCAAGGCGCGCAGGTGCTGGCCGCTTAGCCAGTCGAGCTTTTCCGGGTCGAACACGGGGCCGCGCACGGACACGCGATCGACCTCGAAGTTCTCGATCATCTCGGCCAAGCTGAAGACCTCGCGCTCGTCGGGCATGGACCAGCCCATGAGGGCTAGATAGTTGAGCAGCGCCTCCGGCAGATAGCCGCGGCGGCGGTAGTAGTCGATGCCGGTGGGGTTCTTGCGCTTGGAGAGCTTGCTGCGGTCGGGATTGCGGAGCAGCGGCAGGTGGTAGTGCTCTGGCATGTCCCACCCGAACGCGTCGTAGAGCAGCCGGTGCTTCGGCATGGAGTTGATCCACTCCTCGCCGCGCAGCACGTGGCTGATGGCCATGAGGTGATCGTCCACCACCACTGCGAGGTGATAGGTGGGGAAGCCGTCGGCCTTCACGAGCACCTGCATGTCCACTTGCTGCCAGGGGATTTCGATGGTTCCGCGCAGGCCGTCGTCGACTTGGCACGTGCCTTCGGGGGGCACGGCAAGCCGAATGACGTGCTCTTCGCCAGCGGCTGCTCGGGCGCGGGCTTCGTTGGGGTCGAGCGCCAGGCAATGGCCGTCGTAGCGCGGCGTCTCGCCAGCCTTCTGCTGCTCTCGGCGCACCGCATCGAGC